>CAYUIQ010000093.1:0-29534 GCA_964444795.1 uncultured Planctomycetaceae bacterium | reverse complement strand
CCCCGCGCCGACATGCCCGGCTTCCAGTTGATCGACCCCGTCGAGATCGAAGCCGAGGCGAAGTACGTCCAGCGGTTGGAGGTCGAAGCCACCATGCGGACGGGCATCGTAGGCGGCGAGAAGGTGTACGAGAAGGAGAATTCCCAGGAGAACTGATCCGGTATGCCGCGAGGGTGCCTGGGGTCGAGTTGCGAGGAACGAGCGACGAGCCCCCAGTTGCGGACATCTGGGGGCTCCCTGCTCGTTCCTCGCAGTCCGACCCCAGGCACCCCAATGCGCCTCGGGTCATCCCAGAGCAGATCGAGGAGGACCGGCCCCATGTCACGCCACGGAATCACCCGGCGAGGGTTCCTGCAATCGGCCGCGGCCGGCGCGGCGGGAAGTTGCGTTTTACCCGGTAGGCGAACCGTCGCCGCGGAGACGCCGCTGATGGTAAAGATCGACGAACCGTTTCACGGCGCCGTGTTGAACCACCGGCACGGCAACGCGGTCGACGGCGGTCTGGCGATTCGCGTTGCCGGCAAGGCACCTCTCGGCGAGCAGGTGACGATCAACGGCACGCGCTGCCGCCGCCAGGCCGATCGATTCGAAGGTGAGATCGTTCTGCGGGCAAAGGAAACGAACCTCGTGGCGGTGTCCGGGCCTCACGAGAACCGAGCGCGCGTCGTTTGGGATCGTTACAGCCAACCGCGCTATCGCTTCTCCATCGACGACAACAGCTTCTTCCTCCGCGACGTCGCCGCAAAGAAATACGCGTCGCTGTTCGACTGCTTCTACTTGAAGATGCTCCGCGATCTGCACCAGAAGTACGGGACGAAGTTCACCGTCAATATCTACTACACGACCGGCGACGGGTTCAATCTCTCGAAGTTTCCCGATCGGTACAAGCAGCAGTGGCGCGACAACGCCGATTGGATGAAGCTGGCCTTTCACGCTTACGCCGACAAGCCCGACCGGCCGTATCAAGACGCGCCGCCGGAGAAGCTGATCGCCGACCTGGATCTGGTGGCGGGTGAAATCCACCGCTTTGCCGGAGAGGAGACGTATGCTCCGCCCACGGTGATCCATTGGGGAATGACTCGGCCGACGGCACTGAAGCCACTGGCCGCGCGGGGCGTTCGCGCGCTGAGCGGATACTTTCGCAAGATGAACGGTAAGTGGGACGTCAACTATCGCTGGGACGATTTGCACAGCGAGTACCTCTCGCGGCACGACGCATGGAAGGATTTCGACAGCGGGATCGTCTTCTCCCGGGTCGACATCGTCTGCAACAGCGTTCCGCTGGAGCGGATCGTCGGCACCCTGTCGCCGCAGGCCGAGAGTGCCGACACGGCCGAAATCATGGACCTTTTCACCCACGAGCAGTACTTCTGGCCGTTCTACCGCAACTACATCCCCGACCATGCCCGCCGGCTCGACGCGGCGATCCGCTGGGTCACCGAACGGGGGTACAAGCCGGTCTTCTTCCACGAAGGCCTGCTCGGCGGCCGGGAGTAGGCGTGTGCCACTGCTTGCTTGCAGGCGGTGGCGCGGCGTTGAGCTTGAATACTCCACAAGGACGTTGGCCGTATGCACGGACGCCCCATCACCGCCCCGTCGTCTGGAACCGTTCGCCGGTTCAAAGCGAAGATCCCGCATCCCATTCCCTATCAGGGCAGCAAACGACGCCTCGCACCGTGGATCCTCTCGTTCTTCCCGGCACACGTCGATCGGCTGGTCGAGCCGTTTGCCGGATCGGCGGCCGTTTCGCTGGCCGTGGCATACCACGGGATGGCCGACCGGTTCGTCGTCAACGACGCACACGAACCGATCGCCGATCTCTGGCGCGAAATCACTCTTCGCCCCGAGGAACTGTCGCAAAACTACGCCACGCTTTGGCAAGAACAATTGGGGCGCAGACGCCAGTACTACGACGCCGTGCGCGACCGATTCAACGAGACGCGCCAACCCGACCTGCTGCTGTATCTTCTTGCCCGTTGCGCTAAGGGAGCCGTTCGCTACAACGCGAAAGGCCACTTCAACAACAGCCCGGACAACCGCCGAAACGGGGCAACACCGCGCGCCATGCGCCGGCGCATCATGGGCGCATCGTCTCTCTTAAGAGGCCGGACTCGGGTCGACGCGAACGACTATACCACCGTCGTGGACCGATGTGGTCCTTCCGATCTGATCTACATGGACCCGCCGTATCAGGGTGTGGGTGGCGTCAAAGATCCGCAGTATGCGGTGAAATTCGACCACGGCCAGTTCCGCGACGTGCTCACCGGGTTGAATCGCAAGGGTTGCATGTTCGCCGTCAGTTACGACGGAAGAACCGGCGCGAAGACGTTCGGAAAACCCTTGCCCGAGCGACTTCGTTTGATCCATCTCGAGATTCCCGCGGGGCGATCCACCCAAGACACGTTGACCGGCGGAAAGCGATGTACGTACCAGTCTCTCTACCTGTCGCCTGCGCTTGCCGACGCGATTTCTTGGAGCCGCCGGAGGACAACCGGCTGTCCATCTACGTGACCGACTGCCGCAAGAGAGTGCCGGCAACTCGGCTTTTCCCGTCTCAGCAAGCGGCCGATCAGTTTACCGAGTATGCCTTTCTTCTCTAACCCCACTCCATAACCCCTCTGGAGGGGGTGTCCTAGCGATATGTGGTGGCTGAAACCGTAGCTCCCCCTTGCATTGGTTGCCGGGTTTGGTAGGATTCGTGAATCTTAGGGGTGATGAGACGAAGAAGTGGGCCCCAACTCCTAGCGAGAGTTTCCCCTTCGGCACACCGCGGTTCGTGTGTCAGCGACCTTCACCGAGGTACCTGCTTCCGATAGCCGTTGATTGTTTCCCCTTTGAGTTGTCTGGTCGAAACCCTATATCGTCGCACGGGGTCGCGAGGAAAGGTTGACGGCCTGTGATTTTTTGCAGTTCTGTTTTCGAGGAGTGGGTGACATGCCGCAGGGTACGGTCAAGAAGTTGTTGACGGACAAAGGGTTTGGGTTTATCGAAGGCGAGCGAGGTGATATCTTCTTTCACCACTCCGCCTTGGAAGGCACAAGCATCGAAGCCCTCAGCGTCGGACAGCAGGTCGAGTACGAAGAAGGACGTGGTCCGAAAGGGCCCCGTGCCGAAAACGTGAGACTCGTCTAAGCGACGAACAAAACACCCGATCAACGGTGTAGGCCCCTCGGAATTACGTTCCGAGGGGCCTTTTGTCTGCGCCTGCGGGTTCGGCTTGTTTGCGCCGATAGGTTCGGCCTGAGGTGCGGACCGTTACGGGTTTGTTTCGGTCGGCCCCAACGGCGTGATCCAGAGGTAGAGCGGGTGGATCCGGCCGTCGCTGGCGGATCGGACGCCGATCTGCTTGTCCGGCCGCATACCTTCCATCGCCTGGTAGTGGGAGACGATCCGTGTGCCCGGCGCGAGCTTTGCGAGCTTCGGAATCAGCCGCTTGATTACCGCCGGGGGGAGGAACATTGTGACGACGCTGGCACCGCTGAAGTCCCGCGCGAAGAAATCCGCCTGATGGATCGTCACGAGATCATCGAGCTTGGCCTCGCGCACCTTTTCCCGAGAAAGCGTCACCAGTTTTGGGTCGATTTCGTAGCCGACGGCCCGGCATCCGTATCGCCGGGCCGCGGCAACGACGATGCGTCCGTCGCCGCTACCCAAGTCGCAAACGACGTCGTGCTTTTCGACACCGGCCAACTGCAGCATCTTCTCCACGACATCTTCCGGCGTTGCTGCGTCTTGCGAGCACGCCTCCCGCCCGAACCCCAGGACGGCGGCTCCCAGAACGGCGGTGAATATCAGCATCGAAACAGGCCGATCGCTGGACATCTTGATGCCTCACTCCGGTGATTGGCGAGTCTGCCCGAGCGAGGTCGCCGGGCCAAGTTCGCCCATCATACCATAAATCTCGCTTCCGGTTCCCGACCGTCCCCGGTTGGTGGCAAACAAGACGCGGGCATGGTATCCTGCGCGATGCGTTCGGCCCGGATTGAGGCATGTCGGTGTGAATCTCGATTACCCGTTGCGAGGTGAGCCATGTGCAGATCTGTTTGTCTTGTGATCTCCCTGTCGGCCTTGCTCGTCGCGCCGTCGTGCGGTCCGGGAGCGAAAGCCGACCAGGAGACGGCCCCCCAGGGTTCGGAAGCTTCGCCGAAATCCGCGGAAACGCCGGCAGACGGGTTCCGGCTTGCCTTGCGTTTCGAAAAGGGGGACGAGTTTCGTTACCGCGAGACACAGGAGATCAAGGAAGGAGACAAGACAACGCGATTTTCCGGCATTGCGGTCCTTCGCGTCCAAGAGGTATCACCGGAGGGCACCGCCCGGCTCGTCCAATCGATGGAGGGGGGCACGATTGCCGAAAACGGGAACGACAGGCCCATGCCAGACCGGACGGGCGGCAGCTTCTCGATCGATTCGCGAGGGACCGTTACCAACGTAACCGGCGGCATCGCCGCGCGAAGCGGCCCGGTGTTTCCCGGGCGGGCAGTCGACGTGGGCGATTCATGGACCGGGGAAGTGGCGTTTCCGATAGATCCGAGCCTGCCCCAAGCCGTCGTTCGCGGTGAAGCCGAGTCTAGGCTCAAAAGCGTGACGGATACCGCCAGCGGCCCTATGGCGGAAATCGTATTTGAAGGAAAGTTTTCTCTTCCTCGGGCAGAATTCACCATGGGGCTGCAGATCGGAGTCGACCTGAGCCCGGATGCCCAGTCGGGGCGCGGCGCCATGGTGAACGAGGCCGTGCCGGACTCGCCCGCGGCCGAAGCCGGATTCGAGTCGGGTGACCTGATCGTCCGTTTTCGAGATGTGCCCATTGCCACCATCCGCGAGCTTCAGGACGCCGTGAGGGCTTCGCCGGCCGATCAGCCGGCCCGCGTGCTCGTCATGCGCGATGGAAAACAGCAAGAGTTGACCGTCACTCCCCGGTCGGCGGGAACCATCGAATTGGGAGCCACTGCGTCGACGCGGGGGCGGTACGAGTTGGACGTGGAAAGGGGCCGATTGATCCGAGAGGAGACCGACGCCCTCGACGCGGAAATCACCGTCTGGGAAGGAGAATCGTCCACCCGCCGCACGTTCCACTTTACCGGCAGCCGGCTGCTGCTGGACAGCGAGAGCCAACCTAAGCCCGACGCCCACGAGCCACCGGTCCAGTGATTGGCCCGACGGATTCGCCAATCCTGGATCGACCGAACGTTCCCCGAGCCGCTGATCCCTCGGGACAATTCCAAAGCGTGGGAACGCCAGGGAAACCGCTGGACACGCCCCGTCAATAGTATTACAATATCGGGCATCGTAACACACGCGGGCCAATCGAGCCGAGGATACCCCTCTGCCGATGGGATTCCGGTGTCGGGCGTTCGCGTTGCCGTGGAGTGGGAAATTCGCCATGCATATTGCCGACGGGGTCCTCTCCAATTCGCCTTCCGGAATGATCGTGCTGGGAGCCGGCGCGGCGGCTACCGCAGCCGGCACGGCATGGGCGTTGCGGAAAATGGACTACGAACAAGTGCCGAGAGTGGCCCTGTGCAGCGCGGCCTTCTTCGTCGTCTCGTTGATCCATATCAAACTCGGCGCCACGGCAATTCATCTTGTCTTCAGCGGCCTGATCGGGTTGCTGCTCGGCTGGGCCGCTTTCCCGGCGATCCTGATCGGGCTGCTCCTGCAATCGCTCTTCTTCCAGCATGGCGGGTTGACCACGCTGGGTGTGAATACGCTGGTGATGGCCGCGCCGGCCGTGCTCTGCTATGCGGTCTTTCACCGCTTGGTGCAAAGCGGCCGGGAAATGACCGTCGCTACGGCCGGGTGTCTTGCCGGATTGACGGCCGCCGTGCTGGCCGCCATCTTAAACGCCGGCGCGTTGTATCTGGCCGGGTGGGAGTTCTGGCTGCTTGCCGGATCGGCGCTGGCGGTCCATTTGGTGATCGGGCTGATCGAAGGCCTGGTGACCGGTTCGGCTGTCGTGTTCCTCCGCAAAGTGCGTCCGGAATTGCTTCGGGCGCCCTTGCTGATTTCCCCCGTGCACCAGCCGGAGATTCACCGTGCATAATCTTCGCACCACGCGAGCGTATCGAGTCTTGCTGCCGGGCGTCCTAGTCGGCCTACTGGCCTGCGCGTCCAGCGCGTCGGGGCACGGCTTCAGCATCACGGCCGCGGCCCGGGGGAAGACGATCCACGGCGAGGTCCGGTATCAGGGGGGAATCGCCGCGCCCGACGTGTCGATCGAAGCAACCGATCCCGACGGGACACGGCTGGGGCAAACCACGACCGACGACGACGGCCGATTCACGTTGCCCGTGGCATATCGATGTGAACACCGGTTGAGGGCCACGACCTCCGACGGTCACCAGCAGACGTGCGTGGTTCCCGTCGAGGATCTGCCGGACGATCTACCCGCGCCGGGAGCAAAGCCCGAGGTTTCCCGGCCCAAGCCATCGGCGGCACACACACACGATCATGGCCACGCCGAAGAAACCGTGGACGAGCAGATCGCCGACGCGGTGGGCAAGCAACTGGCTCCGCTGCATCGGGAGATCGCCGAGTTGAAAACCCGGCTTCGGTTCCAGGACATTCTGGGAGCCGTCGGTTACATTCTCGGGCTGATGGGCATCTCCTTCTATTTCCTCGGAACGCGGAAGAAGTAGCAGCGACGCCATGCAACGCATCACCTTCTTCCAGGGCGAATCGGTGATCCACCGGATCGACCCCCGGGCGCGCGTGGTGGTCGCCGCCGTCTATGCCGTGCTGGTGGCGATGGCCGTTCGGTTTGCCGTGCTGGGCGTGGCGCTGGGCGTGGCCGTGGCGGCCGTGGCGGCGGCCCGACTGCCGTGGCGGGATGTCTTCCGCCGGCTCGTTCCGCTCAACGTGTTCATGCTGCTGTTGCTGGTCACCCTCCCGCTGACCTCCGGCGGCGAGCCGTTGTTTTCGGTCGGACCCGTAGGGGTTTCCCGGCAAGGTTTGCGACTGGCCGCGACGATTGCGATCAAGGGCAATGCCATCGTGCTGGCGCTCGTGGCGCTGCTGGCCACGGTCGAGATCACCGCCCTGGGACATGCGCTGAGTCATCTTCGCGTGCCGGACAAGCTGACCTGGCTGCTGCTCTTCTCGGTGCGTTACATCGACGTAATCCACCGCGAGTATCGCCGGATGGCCGCGGCGATGAAAGTACGCGGGTTCCGCCCGAGGGCGAACCTGCATACCTATCGCACCTACGGTCATCTGGTGGGCATGTTGCTGGTGCGGAGCTTCGATCGGGCCGATCGCGTGCTGGCGGCGATGAAATGTCGCGGATTCCAGGGTCGGTTCTACGTGTTGGACCATTTCCACTTCTCCCGCCGCGACGCCGCGTTCGCGCTGACCGCCGGCGTGGTGCTCCTGCTGATGGCCGTGGCCGAATGGACAACATGGGCGTAGACCAACCACAGATCACGCTGGCCGACGTAAGCTTCTCCTTCGCGCCGGACCGACCCGTGTTGCGGCGCTGTTGTTTTGAACTCCGCGGGGGCGAACGGGTAGGACTGACCGGCCCCAACGGCAGCGGCAAGTCGACGTTGCTGCACCTGATCGTCGGGCTGCTCAAGCCGGACGAAGGCACGATCGAGGCCTTCGGCAAACCCCGCCACCGCGAGGCCGATTTTCGCGAGGTGCGTCGCCGCGCCGGGCTGCTATTCCAAGATTCCGAGGATCAGCTCTTCTGCCCCACCGTGGCCGAGGACGTCGCCTTCGGACCGTTGAACCTGGGCCGCACTCGCCCGGAAGTGAAAGAAGTCGTCGCCGGTTCTCTGGAAATGCTCGGCCTGACCGGTTACGAAGATCGCGTCACGTACCAACTCTCCGGCGGCGAGAAGCGGCTCGTCGCCCTGGCCACCGTGCTGGCCATGGAGCCCGACGTGCTGCTGCTGGACGAACCGACCGCGGGCCTCGACGAAGCCGTGCAAGAGCGCCTGGCGGACCTGCTCGCGGGTCTACCCCAGTCCATGCTCATCGTTTCCCACGACCGGGCGTTTCTCCGCCAGATCGCCACGCGAACCATGCATCTGCACGACGGCCACCTGTAGCAGGCACACTGGAGTGTGCCGTCCGCCCCGTACGATGGCCCTCCGAGGCCGTCGAGGCCCCGCGTTTCCCTGGCGGCGACGGCCTCGGAGGGCCATCGTATGGAGTCGTTTCGTTCCTGCCTCGACAGAAACGCGCAGGGCGGCTGCCCGAGCCAAGCCAGACTGTTGTGCCCCCGCGACGTGTGTGCTACGATCAGCGTCATTGGGAGGGGACGGCGTTGGGCAGCGGCGCCGCCCATTATCCGATCAGGGCTGCTCTATAGGAAGTGGCTTGGGCCAATTTCCAGATCCTGCCATGGGTTCTCCGTGTGACGTAAGAGGCCGCAATCACAATGACAGCCCGCGAACCGCCGTTTGGCGATTGTCACCCTAATCTCCAACCGGCCCCCGAACGCAATGCTGAACTGATCGACATTGCCCTGCGCGTTACGTTCTTGGTCGTGGGCCCCGTCCCCGTGATGCTGCTGGCCCTTTTGGTCGGCGTATCGATCGAATTTACCATTGAACTGATTGTCTGTGATTCCTCGTATTACCAAGAGCACGCATGGTGTCTGTTCGTCGGCTGCACGTTGATGGGTATCGTTTGCTTTTCGGTGCGTCGGGTTAGACACTTCAGATCCGGAATCTGGATTGGGCCGCTCCTGATTGCAATGGGAGTTTACGCACTGGCGCGATAAGCCTGGGCACGAGGAGGGACAAACTCACGAACTGGAGCCTTGTTATCCCATCATCCGCGAATGAGAGAATAGGCTTGCCCGGTCCTCTTACGTCCATCGCACGCCGCTCAGTCGTTGGATCAAGTCACAAATGAACCCAATCAACCTACTCGCCCCCAAATTCACGTACGCCTTCTACAACCGAAGCTGGCCCGGAGAGCTTGATCCGCCGGTATCGGATCTATCCATCGTGGAAGCTTACGCGGTGCAAGACTTGGTCGCCCAGATGAGAATCCAACGAGGAGAGGAAGTCGTCGGGTTCAAAGTGGGATGTACCAGTGAAGCGATACGGACTCAGTTCGGCCTCGACGAACCGATCTCGGGACGACTGTTTCGGCCGCACGTTCGCGAAGAGGGGGTCGAGGTCAACTGGAACGACTACGTCAATTGTGCGATCGAACCGGAAATGGTATTGACCATTGGCGCCGAGCTTTGTGGCACGGGTTTGTCGGATGAGCGGTTGATCGGGGCGATCGAGTGCGTCGGCGTGGGAATCGAACTGCATAATTTTCGGTTCTGGTTCGGCCCGCCGACCTCGCAAGAGTTGATTTGCTCGGGCGGCATCCACGCCGGACTCATCGTTGGCAAGAGCACGGTTTCTCCAAGAGAGTTGTCGTTTGAACACGAGCTTTTCTCGGTCCGCTCCAATGGCCAACTCATCACCGAAGCACCCGCGTCGGAAATCATGGGCGGCCCCGTTCATTCCTTGCGGTGGCTGGTCGATTCGTTGACCAACCGGGGCTCATGCCTGCCCAGGGGCAGCCTGGTCATTCCCGGATCGCCCGTTGGGCTGACGTGTATCGACCGAGACACCGAGTTGAGCGTGGAAATTGAAGGCGTCGGCGTTGTGGTTTCGCGGTTCAAGGACAACGTTTAGCCCCGGCACTTGTGCCCGGCGTTGGCGTTAAACGAACACACTCCGATTGCGTGTTAAGGATGCCTTCCGCCCGTCGCTCAATCGCTCATCGCGGCCAACAACTCGGCGACGTAGCGGTCGATTTCGTCCAGCACAAGCGCTCGCGATTTCGACGCCGTCTCGGCGACGTGCCGCACGATGGCCGAACCGACAATCAGGCCGTCGGCGACGTCGCGGAGCATGCGCACGTGGTCCGGGCAGCTGATGCCAAAGCCGATGCAGATGGGCAACTCGGTCTGGGTGCGGAGCCAGGCGACGTTGTCGAGAATCTCCGGTGGCAGTTCCTTGCGCTCGCCGGTGATGCCGGCCACCGACACGTAGTAGATGAAGCCGCTGGTCCGCTCGGCGATCCGCCGCGCCCGATCGCGGGGCGTGGTGGGCGTGATGAGTTGAATGAGGCTGAAATCCTCGCCACCGCAGATCTCGGCCAGCGGGCCGGCCTCTTCCACCGGCAAGTCGGGCACGATGGCGCCCGCCGCGCCGGCCGCCTTCGCCGCGGAAACGTACGTTTCCAATCCCCGGCGATAAATGATCGAGTAGCTACACATGGTGACCACCGGCGCGGCCAGTTCGCCGGTCACGCCGCCGAGCATCGCCAGGATGTCGGCCACTTTGATTCCCTGCTCCAGCGACCGGGTGTACGAGGCCTGGATGACCGGTCCGTCGGCGATCGGATCGCTGTAGGGAATCCCCAATTCACACATACTGCTGCCCGCGGCAACCAACCGGCGGAGCACGTCGGCGGTGAACTCCAGATCGGGATCTCCGGCGGTGACAAACGGCATGAACGCCTTGCGGCCGGACTGGCGAAGCTGCTGGAATAGGGTATCGATTGCGGACATGGTGGCTTGGTGGGTGGTTTGGGTGAGTGGTCAATACTCGACGCCGCGGAGCCGGGCGATTTCCGCGGCGTCCTTGTCGCCGCGGCCCGAGAGGCAGACGACAACCGCCTCCTCGGGCTTTCGCTCGGCGGCCAACTGCATGGCCTTGGCCACGGCGTGCGAACTTTCCAAGGCGGGCAGGATGCCTTCGGTGCGGGCCAGCGTATCGAAAGCGGCCAGCGCCTCGGCGTCGCCAATGTGAACGTACGTAGCCCGGCCCGTTTCCTTCCAGTAGCTATGCTCGGGGCCAACGCCCGGGTAGTCCAATCCGGCCGAGACCGAATGCACGTCGGCCGTTTGCCCGTCGTCGTCTTGCATCACATAGCTGAAGCTTCCGTGCAAGACTCCCGGGCTTCCGAACGAGAGTGTCGATGCATGGTCGCCCGGCTTCTCGGAACGTCCACCCGCCTCGACGCCGACCAGGGCCACCCCCTCGTCCTCGACCAGCGGATAGAACATACCCGCCGCGTTGCTGCCCCCGCCGACGCATGCGACGACCAATTCGGGCAACCGTCCGATCTGTTCGATACATTGCCGCCGGGTTTCGCGCCCGATGACCGACTGGAAGTCGCGGACGATCTTGGGAAATGGATGCGGGCCGACGACCGAGCCGAGGATGTAATGGGTCGTTTCCACCGAACTCATCCAATCGCGCATCGCCTCGTTGATTGCGTCGCGCAACGTCCGCGCGCCGCTGGTCACCGGCCGCACTTCAGCGCCCAGCAATCGCATACTGAATACGTTGGGTTGCTGTCGGCGGATGTCTTCCTCGCCCATGTAGACAACGCACTCCAGCCCGAACCTCGCACAGGCCGTGGCCGTGGCCACTCCGTGCTGACCGGCTCCCGTTTCGGCGATCACGCGCTGTTTGCCCATCCGCCGAGTGAGCAACCCCTGGCCCAGGGTGTTATTGATCTTGTGGGCGCCGGTGTGGTTGAGGTCTTCGCGTTTGAGGTAGACCTGGGCCCCGCCGCATTGCTCGCTAAGCCGCTTGGCATGGTACAGGGGCGACGGCCGACCCACGTAGGTGGCCAGCAGTTGATCCAACTCGGCGGCAAACGACGGGTCGGTCTTGGCCTGGCGATATTCGGCATCCAACTCGTCCAGCGCGCGGGTGAGTGTTTCGGGAACGTATCGTCCGCCGAAAGAACCGAAGCGGCCGGCGGAGTCGGGGACCTGACTGGAGGCGGGCATGATTTCTTTTAAGGGTGGAGCGGCAATGGCTGCGGACATGGACGGTGGGGGACATCGACAAACAGAACCGATTCTGCCCCCCCGAGCCCTCGGGGTCAAGGGGACCGCCGTCCCACCGAGCTGGCACCTCCCCCTTGCAGGGAGTGGTCGATCAGGCCGATTTTGTCGGCCGTGCGGGCCGATGCGGCCTTGCATTTGCCCCGTGCCCGAAAACCGGACCTTTGATTGGACCCCGCGGCTGCTGTGTCATATGAGTACTGTGAAGGACTTCGACACGACCACTTCGCCCCTCTTCCGCCTCCCGCGGCGGACCGGGCCTCGATATTCCACGCCGCCGGCGGCACATTGCAGTAAGGATTCGGGCATGTCCCTTTTTCAAGAACGGGCCGACGCCAATTTCTACAACCTGGTTCACGAGATGGTCAAGGACACGCCTCTCGAAGGGGCGGAGCGCCGGCAACAGTCTCGCGAACCTTTTCTCTGCCTGCAGCGGGTTGCCTCGCTGGTCGGCGACGAGTTTCCGGAACCGTCGGATTTCTTCGATGTCCAGTGCCACGACCTGACCCGCACCGGCTTCGCGTTCTATATGACCACGCGACCGACTTGCAGGCGTCTGGCTATTGCTTTGGGCAATGCCACGAAGACGTACTACATTTCGGCCGAAGTCGTGCGATGCTCGGAGGTGTTGGTCTTTCCCTCGGGCGAAGCAAAGACGATCGGTCCGTCGTCCGCACGTCCTAATGGTCGCGACGTGGGCGGCGAGGTGGGCGAACCGATGTTCCTGATCGGCTGCCGCTTTCTCGGCCGGTTGACCGAACCGGCGGGCTGCTAGGGCTCGCGAGAGTGGTCGAAGCGGGGTAGAATATGGGCGTTGCCTGAAATCGTCGGGCAGACCCTTGCGCCCCCCAACGGAACCCCACGGCAGAAGAGGCTCTGCGGTGCGACGGAAGTTTGTCAACATGCGCTGGAGGACCCCCTTGCTGGGGGCCATGGTTGGATGGCTGGTGACGGCCGCCTGGGTCTCGGGACAGTCTCCCACCGACGACACGGTGACTGCGTCTCCGGTGTCGAAGTGGCCCACGGAACGGGTGGAGATGCGCGACGGCAGCGAACCCCGCGAGGGCCTGATCGAGTCGGAAAGCGATGACTGGCTCTACCTGACCGAGATTCGCCGACCACCGGGCGGCAGCCTGCATCTGGTCGTCCATCCGATCGCCCGCAAGGAGATCGCCCGGATTGTCCGCCTCCCCGAGCCCCAACGCGCCGTGCTGCGCCGGATCATCCAGCAGTTTGTCGATCGGACGCGAATCGAAGCGGCCCGGATGGACGCGGTTGCTCTGAAATCGATCTCGATCGACGGCACGTCGTACCGGCGGTATCAGGGCGAGTGGTTCGCGCTGGACAGCACGGCCAGCGAGCCGATCACACGTCAAGTGGTCGTTCGGGCCGAGCAGATTTTCACCGCCTACCGTCAGATCCTCCCCCCTCGAGCCTCGCCCCGGCGGCCGTTGCGAGTGGTGCTCTTCGGTTCGCTTTCGCAGTACGACGGCTACCTGCGCCAACTGGGAGTACGGGTGGAAAACCGGGCGTGTTTCGTGCGTAGCGAAAACGTGGTGGTGATCGGCAGCCAACTGGCCCAATACACGGCCGAACTGGAAGAAATCCGTGCCCACCACGCTCGGGTTCGAGCCGAGCTGGATCAATTGGAGAAACGGCTGGCCGAGCAACTCGCGAAGATTCGCCGGATGAACATTGAGGGCGCGCCGCGATTAGTCCTGGCCACGCTGACCCGCGACACGCGACGAACGCGCAAGCTGCTGGCCGATAAACAGACCGAGTTGGATCGATGCGACCGCCAAAACGACCGGACCATGGAGAAGGCCGTCCGGCAGGTCCTCGCCCGGCTCTATCACGAGCTGTTTCACGCTTATCGCGAGAACTACATCTACCCCGAGTCGTCCCACGACGTACCTCCGTGGCTGGACGAAGGGCTGGCGATGATCTTCGAGGGCGGCCAACTCGAATGGGGCTCCGGTTCGCTGCGCATCGGCGTGGCCGATCGAACGATGCTCGGGGCCGTCAGACTCGACTTGCATCACGGTCGGGCTTTGCCGTTGGGCCAACTACTGGTGGCCGGCAAACGGCAGTTTCTCGTGGCCCCCGGCGCGTCGGCCGAAACGTCGATCCAAACCTATCGCTACGCCTGGGCACTGACCTACTGTTTGTCCTTCGACCGCAAGCTGCTGGAGAGTCCCGCCCTGGAGCAGTACGTGGCACGCCAGCCAAGCGGCACCGATCCCATCCGCCGTTTCGAGCAACTGGTCGGCATGCCGCTGGCGGAGTTCGAGAAAGCCTGGCACGCGTACCTGCTGCAGTTGCCATAGGCGTTTGAGCCCGTGACCTCACCCTTGCCCGCCGGCGATGGCCACCCCTAAGGGCTGGACGGTCCCCACCGAGCCCTTTTTCCATGCTATCTTTCAGGAGACCCGTTCCATACTTTCACTTTCGATCGAGGGCTCCGATGGCGACCATGACAACATCGTTCCTGATGAAGTGTCCGCAGTGTGGTTTGACGATCCCGAAAGGCGGTCCGTGCGAGGATTGCCATTGGTCGGAGAATGCGGAGGCGGCAGGAGATTCCGACCAAGATATGGTGCAAGCGTTTGCCGCGCGTCGCCAAGTCCATCTGAGAAACTATGCGATCTTCATGGTTTCCGCGTTTGCCTCGGGGCTCGTTGGTCTGATTACCGCGTACATGTGGTTCAAGGTCATGTATCTTGGAGACATTGTTGCCTTCGTGTTGATCGGTTTCTTGACCGCCGCAACCGGGGTTCTCGGAGTGGTAGCGGCTTGCGCCAAGAAATGGTTTCCGATCGACTTGAACTGTCCTTCGTGCAACATTCGGCTCGACGAATTGGGAACCGACGGCGGCTACTGTCCGAACTGCGGCGCGCGACTCAAATAGAGAGCCGGTTTGTCGGCAGCCCGTTTTGAATCTTGTCCAGGGCCGAACGAGCAACACCCGGCCTACCGACCTGCCGTCCGCGGCGTGATGCGGATGTTGCGGTAGGCGACTTGGCCGTGATTGCCCTGGAACATGATCGGCCCTTTGGGGGCCTCGCGGCCGCTCACGCCGCCCGGCGTGGCCTTGGCCAATTCGACGTTCTCGTGGATCAACGTGCCGTTGAGCGTCACCTTGACGACCTGGCCGTTGGCCGTCTTCTTACCCGCGGCGTCGAACTTCGGCGCGCGATACTCGATGACGTACTTCTGCCACTTGCCCGGCTCCAGGGATGCGTTGACCCGCGGAACCGACATGCTGTAGATGGCGCCCATGTCGCCCATGCCCAACTTCGTGCGGCCGAAACTATCGAGCACCTGGATTTCATAGACCCCCATGACGTAGATGCCCGAGTTGGAGCCCCGGGGGACCATCACTTCCAACTCGATCGTCGCGTCGCCGAAAGTCGCCTCGCTGTAGATGTCCACGCCGTGGGCACCCGCGTTGACCATCTCGTTGCCGCCCGGGGTGACCTTCAGGTTGCGAGGATTGGCGGGATCCACGGACGCGGTTCCCACGGTCCACTGGCTCTTCGCCGGGTCGGCGCAGTATTTCCAGCCATCGAGATTCTTGCCGTTGAACGGCTCGACCGCCTCCGCGGCCCAAGCCATGCCGCCGACGGTCAGCGAGATCGAAACGAACAAGATGGCCACCACGACGGAACATAACCAATTGCGCTGGTTCATTTGAAGCACTCCCAGGATTGTGAAACCAGAAGAACGGGTGTCCGACACACTTGAGACGATTGTACCTTACGCCCGAGAGGGTTGCCACGTTGCTTCGGCATTGGATCGAGCAAGAGGTTCATGTCGTAACCACCGTGGTCAGACGGTGGAACGCGGCTTGAACCACGGTCTGGCGACCGTGGCTACGATAACGGCGACGGCTATTGCCGAGTGCTCCCCTTGACACCGACGCGAATTTATTGTATTATGACAGTAATACAATAGTTGCCCGTGAAAGCGGCCATCCGCGGTGGGTCGACCCGTGCAAATCCACATCACCTCCAGCGACGGTGTTCCGATCTACCTGCAGATCGTCAACCAGGTGAAGTACCTGGTGGCCTCGGGCAGGCTCTCGCCCGGCGAGGAGCTTCCTCCGATCCGTGGGCTGGCCGAGCAGTTGCTGGTCAATCCCAACACCGTGGCCCGGGCCTATCGGGAGTTGGAGACGGCCGGGGTGGTGACCAAGCGTCGCACGGCAGGCACGTACGTCTCCCAGCGCCGCTCGCCGTTGGACCGCCGGGAGCGGCTGAGGATCCTCACCGGGCGGGTCGACGCGTTGCTGGCCGAGGCCCGGCAATTGAACGTTACCATTGACCAGGTGTTCGAACTGATTCGTCGCCAAGACGAGAAGATGCAGGGCGGCGCCAAGCAGGAGTGACGCGATGACTGACAGGAGCAAATCGGATCGCGAGGCGGTCGTCCAACTCGACGGTGTGAGCAGACGATTCGGCTCGACGACGGCGCTTCTCGACGTGAGCCTCGGCGTCCCGCGAGGTACGGTGTTTGGCCTGGTCGGCGTCAACGGCGCGGGCAAGACGACGCTGCTGAAACACGTGCTTGGTCTGCTGAAGGCGCAAACGGGCCGGGTGCGCGTGTTCGGGCTCGATCCGGTGGCCGATCCAGTGGGCGTGTTGTCGAAAATCGGCTATCTGTCCGAGGAGAAGGACTTGCCCGACTGGATGCGGGTCGACGAGTTGCTCCACTACAGCCGGGCCTTCTACTGGAGTTGGGGCGATCAGTACGCGGAAGAACTGCGAAAGACGTTCGAGTTGGATCCGGCCAAGAAGATCAAACAGCTCTCCAGAGGACAGCGTGCGCGGGCCGGGCTGCTGGTTGCCTTGGCCCATCGCCCCGAACTCTTGGTCCTGGACGAGCCTTCCACCGGGTTGGATCCGATCGTGCGTCGCGACATCCTGACGGCCATCATTCGCACTATCTCCGAGGAAGGCCGCACCGTGCTGTTCTCTTCCCATCTGCTGGATGAAGTGGAGCGAGTTTCCGACCACGTGGCGATCATCGACCAGGGGCGGATTGTCCTTTGCGACGGGTTGGACCGGATCAAGGACTCGTTTCACTGTCTTACGGTCCGTTTCGACGCACCGCAATCCTCCCCGCCCACAATCGCCGGAGCACTCACCTGGAAGGGGGCCCGGCACGAGTGGACTGCCGTGTGCAACGGCCGGCTCGACGCACTTCAGGCGGCAGCCGCGGGGGCCGGCGTTCGGATCGTCAAGCAGAGAGATCCCTCATTGGACGAGATCTTCGTTGCCCAGGTGGGCAAGCCGTGTCCCGTGTCGGAGGGAGAGTAATCCATGCACGCACCGACAACCGCCGTGCTCTGGGAAGTCTGGAAACGACACCGATGGGTGTTGATCGCCAGCGCCGTCTGGTTCCTTGCCGTATCGAGTCTGTGCCATGTGCTGTCGGACGGTGTGATCTTCGGCGTGGATCTATACGTGAATGAGCATACGATCTTGTTCATGCTCCTATTGGCGATCGCTCCTTTGCTGTGCGGGCTGCTCCCGTTATTTGCGTACGGCCGCGACGCCGATATTGCCGGCAAGGAGTCGACCTTCCCGGCGCGGATGTTTACCTTGCCGCTGACGACCCGCGCCCTGGTCGGCTGGCCCATGTTGTATGGAACGGTGGCCGTCGCGCTGGCGTGGCTGGCCGTGGCGAGTCTGGTCTTGCGCCCCAGCGGGCTGGACGTACCGTTGTGGTGGCCGTCGGTCTTTCTGGCGGGCTGCATGGCGTGGGTTCAGGCGCTGTCGTGGCGGTCGTTCGGGCTGCCGGGGCTGCGGATAGTGGCGGCGGTGGTGCCGATCGGCGCGTTGGTCGCGGTCTCCAGTCTCCGCTGGCTGGCTCATCTTCCGGAGCCGGTCGTCTCGCTGATGCTGGGGTGTACGATTCCGCCAGCCTATCTCGTGGCCGTCGCCGGAGTTGCCAGTGCGCGGCGGGGTGACCAGCCGGACCGGCAATGGCTGGCCGGTTGGGCTAGAAACGTCGCCGACCGGTTCTCGTTGCGTGGGAAGGGATTTGGGTCGCGGTCGCGTGCCCAGGTCTGGTTCGAGTGGCGGCGCTGCGGACTTGGTCTTCCGATCACTGTCGGCCTGATGATCCTGTTCCTGGCCATACTGATTGCCGTCGGTCGACACAACCCGCGGCTCTCCCCCGACTCCCCGATGCGGTCCCCGATCCTTCTACTGAGCGTCCCGCTGCTGGCCGCGGTGTTGGTCGGCGGCGGTTGGGGGAATTGCGGAGACCCTCGCCACGGACCAGCGATTCCAGCGTTTCTGGCCACCCGGCCGATGACAGGTGCCGGACTGATCTGGGCCAAGATGAAGGCTGCGGCAATCAGTGTGGCCGTCGTATGGGGGATGACGCTGGCGGCCGTCGTACTGATGCTCCTGTTGACGGGATCTTGGGGCGCACTGGCGGGGCAATGGAATTCGCGCACCGGAGATTTCTCCGCGGTGCGGAAGGCGGCCATAGTGACCCTGGGCGTCGTCTTCCTGCCGACCGCTACCTGGAAGCCGATGATCGCTAACATGTTCTTGGGTTTGGCCGGCCGCAACTGGGTTTACGCCGTCGGGGCAATCGTGATAGGTTCGGCACTGGTGTTGGTTATTCCGATCGGCTGCTGGGTCTACATGCATCCGGAGTATCACGCCGACCTGTTGGCCGCGGTGCCTTGGGCACTGGAATTGGCAGCCGCGTTGAAGCTCCTTTTGGGCGCGTGGTTGGTGCGCGTGGTCATCCGGCGTCGTCTGATCCAAACGCGGCTGATAAAGCGGCTCCTGGCCGTCTGGCTGTTGACGGCCGCCGGTTTGACCGGTCTGCTCTGTTGGCTGGTACCCCACGGTCTCGCACCATGGCACCTGGTAACCGCTTGCGTCGTATTGGCGCTGCCGCTGGTGCGAATTTCGCTCGCACCGCTAGCTCTGGCGTGGAACCGCCATCGCTGAAACCCGACGACACGCGGCAAAGTCCCGATACCCGTACTCAGCCGATTTCGATCCCCGCTGTCGGAACGTTGAGGAAGTTGCATGGATACCTGGGGGCTGGGCTTTCAAGCAAAGCCTTGTCGCCCATGGCACCCGAAATGGCAAACGCAACTTACTCAACGGCTTGCCTAATGAATCGCCTCGATCCCCACGTACGCGAAGAAGGGGGCACCGGGGCGCGGGCCGTAGGGATGACGCGAGGCGAGGTAGGTCTGGCCGAACGCGTTCTGCATGCCGCCGAACAGTCTGACCTGGTCGTTCAGCCGGGCGTAGGCGGAGACATCCCAGATGAAGTAGTCGTCCGTCTTGCCGAATCGCGCGTCGGGATCGCCGTTGGCATCGACCGCCGTGGTGTTGTTGCTGGCCGTGGTAAACGTCTCGGCGGCGTAGATGCCCGTGACGTCGATCCCGATCAGATCGAAGTGAAGTCCCGTACCCATCGTAAACGCCCATTCGGGAATGTACGGTAGCCAGTTGCCGCGCTGGCCGCCGGCGAAGAATGATCCGGGGTCGTTGGAACTCACGTCGCTTAGTAGCCGGGCATTGGTGTAGGTGGCGGCCAGGAACCAGGGATTGCTGAACCCCCAGCAATGATCCACGCCCGCGTCGTACTGGAGGCTGAACTCCAGACCACTGGCAAACGCCTCGCCCACGTTCTGGTCGTCGCCCGTGCCGCCGCCGACCGCGGGGATGTCGGTTACGATCAGGTCGTTGAAGTGCGTGTAGAAGGCGATCGCTTGCATGCCGAACGCTTGCTCGGTGTCGAGGTAACGGAAGCCGAACTCCGAGGCCAGACTCTCCTCCTCGTTCAGACGTGTTCCGCCGGTCCCTTGCCCCGTGGCCCCGCGCGGGCTGGGTGGCGAAAAGCCGCGATGAAAACCGGCCAACATTTTCAAGCGGTCGGTCACGTCGTAGGTCACCCCGACCCCTCCGGCGACCACGTCGAGCGTCTCCTTGAACACCTCGCCCGTGGCGTTGTAGTCGGCCGTGCTCATCTTGATGTGTTCCATGCGAATCCCAGGCGTCACGGTCAGGCGGTCCAAGGAGATCGCATCCTGCACGTAGAAGGCCATGGCATGCGTTTCCTGCTGGCGGTCGCGCTGAGAACCGGGGGCGCCAAACGTCGCATCGGTGATAAGTCCCTGGTTGTCGATCGTGAACTCGTCGTCGTGTTGGAAAGGGCGTACCTGGTCGGTGTGGTAGCGGACACCGGCCTTCACGTCGTGCTTGGCCCGCTCGGTCTCGAATTTCATGCTGGCCACGAGCTCGTCGCCGTAGGAGTTGTAGTCGCGGTTGTTCGCCCGCAGACGCCAGTTGCCGACGCGCGTGCCTTGGAGCACGTCGAGTCCGGTCCAGTTGCCCGACCCGGCCAAAGCGGGTGCCAAGCCCATGTTCGACCCGTCGCCCGTGCCGTCGCCGTCGGTGTCGATGTTGCGCAGATCGTTCAATTTGTACCAGTTGCGGTGAAACTGGTTGTAGTAGGCCGTGTTGGTGATCGACAGGCGGTCGGTCTCCGGGTCGCCGATGGTGAAACGCAGGTACGTGGTCAGATGCTCGGCCTTCCAGTTGTCGAACTGCGAAGCCGGGTATCGCTGATTGGGATCGGCGAGGAAGTCCGCGTCCGACAAACCGAGATACGTCTCGTTGCGCCGGGAGTCCGAGTAGCCGACCTTCGCGTCCCAGCGCGTGTAAATGCAGGTCTGCGGCTCCCAAAATACCTTCAGCATGGCGTCGCCGTCGGTGAAGCCCGTGTTCCGGGTGTTGCCGACGGCCGAGTACGGGTTGTTCGACGCGAGGCCCGGCGGCAGGTTGAGTGTCTTGAACCCGTCGCTCTCGCGAAGATATCCTTCCAGCACAAAACCGATGCGTCCCCACTTCGTACACATCGTGTCTCCGACCCAGAGGTGAGCCCGGTACTCGTGGTTGGTGCCGTAGAGCCCGCGAAAGTAGACCGTCTCCTCCTCGGGAATCGGCGTACTGATGAAGTTGATCGCGCCGGCCACCGTATGGGGACCGTACATGATCTGGCTGTGACCTTTGACCACCTCCACCGCCTGCATTCGACCCACGTTGGGGAAGTAATACACGGCCGGTGCGGCGTAGGGAGCCGGCGCGATCAGGACGCCGTCTTCCATGAAGGTAATCTTGCCGCTCCGCGTGGTGTCGACGCCGCGGAGACTGATGCTGGGGAAGTGCCCGTAGCCGTTCTCCGTGCGAACGTAGACGCCGGGTACCTGCTGCAAGACGCGCTCGACGTTGTCGTACGACTGCGTCGTGATCTTCCGCTGGTCGAGGTAGGCTCCCGAGCCGGGCGCGTCGAAGACGGCCTGAAAGTCGCCGAACGCCGCCCCGGCGCCGATCACCGGAGCGAAAGCAGGCGGCGTGCCGGTCACGACCGTTTCGGGCAAGACGGGCGGGGCCGGCTGGTTTTCGGTTTGGGCCAGCGAGGTCCTCGTGACGGTGAGCAAAGCAACACAGACGATTAGGGCAACAGGGGAGCAACCTCGGACTAGCGTTCGCATCGGCTTCGATCTCCGGATTCGGAATGTGGATATGGCGGTGTCCTGGTGGGATATATCGGTTAGATCGATTATAAGGATTACTTGCCCCCCCGATTTTTGGCTAATCAAAACAGAAAGCCGCGACAGAGGCGATGCAGTCACCGTAGACTGTGTATCTTAACCTTCGCGGCAAGGTTCGATGGCAGGAGTTGCCCCGGGCCGGAGAAGGACGGTCCGTTATCGGCGACTTCGCGGCGGGGGAGGCGCGAAGCGAATGGGGAGGGTCACCACGAAGGGCACGGGCTTGTCGCCGAGCCGGGCCGGTTCGAATCGCCACCGGCGTACCCCTTCCAGAGCCGCCTGATCCAACGAGGGGAATCCGCTGGATCGGGAAACCGAGATGTCTTCGACCAGGCCTCGGTCGCTGATCCGCACCTCCAGCATGACGACCCCTCCCTGCCCGCGGGAGCGCAGAGCAGTCGGATAGAGAGGATCTCGGTTGCCGGCCAGCTTCTTGGGAAGATGGTCGACCGTTCCCCGGGGCGCTGGGCTAGACGGTGGCTTGACGGGTGGCGCGGCGGGTGGTACCGGGGGAGTCGGTTCGGAACGCCGCGAGTCGGCGTCCGGGGGTACGACCACCGGCGGCGTTTCCTCCCGCGGCAGATCGTCTTCACACACACACTCCGGTTCGGCCGCTTCGGCCTGTGGCTGGGGTTCCTCGGGCTCGGCCGGCGGTGGCGGCGGCTCACAATCATCTACGTCCACCGGCGGCAGTTCCCACTCGGGCGGCGGGAGTACGTCGACGATCGGCTGGTCCGGCTGCAGCGGCTCGACCGAGAGAGTCGCCACCGCGTCATTGCAAACTTCCGCGTCTTCCAGTTCTTCCCAGGAGGCGGCCAATTCGACGGAGTCTGTCTTGCCGAGAAAATCCGCCTGGTGGATGAGCACCGTGTAGGACCAGAATACCCCCACCACCGCACCGGTCGCGTGAATCGCGATCGACGTACCCCATCCGACCGTGGCCGCCGAGGGCTTCGTTTGGAGCAGATTGCCGAGGCGAATCTTCATGGGCGGGCAGCGCGAGCGATGGAGTGCAAAGCGGCGTCCTACGCGGGGCTTGAAGCGAAGGAGCGACCGTGCTCGTTCGGACGTTTCTCACCGGAGACAGCTTTTGAGTATTCTAAACCATCGGCCGCCGGCGTGCAAATCGGCCACCCGCTCGGGCTATCCACCGCTCAGCACGATCGCCCGCCGTCCATTGATGCGGGTTCCTCCAGCGGGGGGAGGGCTTCTTCCAGTACGCCTTTGGCTTTTTTCCATGCCAGCAGGCCTTCGACGACCAGCCAGACTTGCAGCACGAGGATGGCGATGCCGAAGGTTTGTAGCAGGCGCGGGTCGCGGCCCGGCCAGGCGCGCTCGGGGTTCAGCAGTTGCCAGAGCATGGCCCAGGCGGGCATGAGGATCATGGCCAACATGGGCACGACGACGAAGGCGACCGGTTTGCTGCGCCGCCAGAGATAGAAGGCGGTGACCATCAAGGCCAGCCCGGCCAGCAATTGGTTGACCGCGCCGAACAGGGGCCAGAGGATCTTTCCCCCGGTCCCCGCCACGCCGCTCGGGCCCGGCATCAGAGCCATCGCTCCGCCGCAAGCGACCGCCACCAGCGTGGCCATGTATTTGTTACGCAGCGGTTTGATCCGCGCGGTGGTGGCCAACTCCTGGATCACGTATCGTTGCAGCCGCGTGGCCGTATCGAGCGTGGTCGCGGCAAAGCTGGCGACCAGCACGGCCATAATGGCGATGGCCAACTTCAACGGCAGACCGATCGATTGGATGAAGTTCGCCCCGCCGTCGACGAACGCCCCGACCTTTGCCCCCAGGCCGAAGGCGTGCCACTCGCCCCCGTACCGTTCTTCCCACGCTGCGCGACCGGTCACCGCCGTCTCGTCGTCGGGCAATTCGTAGGTGTAGCCCAAGAAGCTCTCGTTCGGCACTTCCTCGAACTTTCCCATGCCCACGCCCGCGCAACAAGCGCAGATAACCAGCACGGCCAGGGCGCTTTCCAGGAGCATCGATCCGTAGCCCACGTATTGGGCGTCGGTTTCCTTGGCCAGTTGCTTGCTGGTCGTGCCGCTGGAGACCAGGCAGTGGAACCCGCTCACCGCACCGCAGGCGACGGTGACGAAAAGGAAAGGAAAGATGGGCGGCGCGTCGTCGGGGACGTCTTCCGCAGCGACCACCGCGGGAGCGCTGTCGGCGATATTGGCCTGTCCCGTCCAGCCGGCGATGGCCAACCCGGTCACGAGAACCACCAGCGCCACCATGAGTTGATGGCTGTTGATAAAATCGCGCGGCTGCAACAGCACCCAGACGGGAAGCACCGAAGCAATGAAGCAATAGACCAGCAGGATGACCGTCCAGATAACGATCGCGTTGCCCCATGCCGCGGGCAGCGAGATGGGCAACAGGTACGCGCCGATGCCGACGCACAGATACAGCACGCCCAAGGCCAACAGAGACGACACCAGCAGGCCGCCGCCCCGCTTGTAAACCCAGAGTCCGATCAGGACGGCCACAGGCAGTTCGACCCACACCGAGAGGACCGACTCGGGATACATCTTGAAGATCGCGGCAATGACCAATCCGAAGATGGCCAGCACCAAGGTCAGCGCGAAGAAGAGGATGCAGAGAAAGAGCATCCGCGCCCGGGGTGCGATGATCCGTCCGGCAATTTCGCCGACCGTTTGCCCCCGATTACGCAAGGAAACGACCAGGGCGGAGAAATCGTGGACCGCGCCCATGAAGATCGAGCCCAACACGACCCACAACAACGCCGGCAGCCAACCCCAGAACACGGCAATCGCCGGACCGACGATCGGGCCCGTGCCGGCGATACTGGTGAAGTGATGGCCGAAGATCACTTCCTTTCGGGTGGGGACGAAATCGACGTCGTCGCGTAACTGCCGGCTGGGGACCGGGGCCGCCGGATCGAGTTTGAAGATGCGCCGCGAGAGCCAACGCCCGTAGGTGTGATACGCCACGATGTAGGCCAAGAAGGCCGTGCCGGCAATGAGCAGTGTGTTCACGGATGGGTTCTCGCGAGGGTCGTGTGGTTCCCGTTCCCCGAGTTTAGTGTTCCTGGGGGTCGATCACCAACGGGATGAGGTGATTTCTTTGCTTCGCACCCCCGCGATCGGGTGGAAGGGCATACCCACCTGCCGTGCCCGGGCGGTGATTTGGCCGCGCCGCGTCCGAACCAGGCTTGGACGTGGACTTCGGCGGCATTCCACCTATAATGGTCAGTTTCACAGGCGGTATTCTTGCGCGCGGAGATCCTACCGTCTACTGTCCCATCGCGAAATCAAGGAGTGCAAGCGTGCCGGAGAAGGTCATCATTATCGGAAGCGGTCCGGCGGCATGGACATCGGCCATCTACGCGGCTCGGGCGTCGCTGGAGCCGCTGGTCTTCGAGGGCGCCATTACCGAAGAAAATCGCCTGGCGGGCACATTGCCGTTGGGGCAATTGGCTCTGACGACCGAAGTGGAAAACTATCCCGGATTTCCCGCCGGGAATCTCGAAGCCTACCTCGACGATTCGATCGAAAAAGACAAACGCCAGATCATGGCTCCACACGGTGGTGAAGGGGTCAGCGGCCCGGAGTTGATGGAACTCGTACGGCAGCAGGCCGTGAATTTCGGCACCCGGATCGTTACCGATGATATCGTGCAAGTCGATTTCACGGCAGACCCGTTTCGCGTGATCGATTCGGCCGGCACGGCGCACGCGACGCTCTCCGTGATCGTGGCGACCGGCGCCCGGGCCAATTACATGGGCTTGCCTTCGGAGGAGCAGTATAAGAACCGGGGCGTCAGCGCCTGTGCCGTGTGCGACGGCGCGCTGCCGCGGTTTCGCAATAAGCCGCTGGTCGTGGTCGGCGGCGGCGATTCGGCCGTCGAGGAAGCCGACTACCTGGCCAAGTTCGCCGAGAAGGTCTATCTGGTTCATCGCCGCGACGAGCTTCGGGCCTCGAAGATCATGGCCCGGCGGGCGATCGAACACGAGAAGATCGACATTCAGTGGAACCGCGTGCTGGACGAAGTGCTGGGCAACGACAGCGACGGCGTGACGGGCGTGCGGCTGAAGAGCACCACGGGCGAGCCGGACGTGGAACTGGAAGCGACCGGCCTGTTTCTGTCCATCGGGCACACACCCAACACGGCGTTCCTGGGCGGACAACTCGAACTGACCGAGAAGAAATACGTCAAGTGGACCACCCCGGGGCGCACCTATACTAGTACCGAAGGCGTTTTTGCCGCCGGCGACGTCGGCGACGATTACTACCGCCAGGCGGTCACCGCCGCGGCCAGCGGTTGTATGGCCGCGCTGGACGCCGAACGCTGGCTGGCCGCCAAGGGGCACTGAACAAAGAAACCACCGCGTACATCCCCCCCCAATCCAACCCCGAGGTCACACCATGAGCGAACCACTTGCGAAGGTCGAACAAGACCGTCAGGCGATCCTGGACGCCAAAGCGAAAGGCCCCATTGCGGTCGTCGGAACCTACACCCGGCTGTCGGGTCCCGGGTGGCTGCAAAGCGCCCTGACGCTGGGCGGCGGCTCGCTGGCCAGCAGCCTGTTTCTCGGCGTGTTGGCCGGGTTCTCCCTGCTCTGGCTGCAGCCGATCGCCATGATCCTGGGCATCATCATGCTCAGCGCCATTGGCTACATTGCCATGTGTACCAAGGAGCGGCCCTTTCAAGCGATCAACCGGCATATCAACCCGGTGCTCGGTTGGGGTTGGGCCCTGGCTTCCCTGGCCGCCAACATGGTCTGGTGTTTGCCCCAATACTCGCTGGCCGCCGGCGTATTGCAGAAGAACTTGATGCCCGGCCAGTTGGGCGAAGGGAGTGCGTTTGGGCTTCAAGTTGGGACCTGGATCCAGACGAACATCCCCTGGTTGCTCACGGACGCGGCGTCGGCCAGTGCGGAAGGGCTTTCCGACTTCGGCGGCAAGGTGATCATATCCGCCAGCATCTTGCTGATTACCCTGATGATTACCTGGACCTACGACGCTGGTGGCTGGGGCGTGAAGCTCTACGAACTGCTGCTGAAGCTGGTCGTGGCCGGCATCGTCGCCTGCTTCGTCGGTGTCGTTGTCGTCCTCTCGATGGCCGGCACGCTCGACTGGCAAAGCGTCTGGGCCGGGTTTATTCCCGACTTCACCAAGATCTGGGAACCGTCGGCAAGCTACCAGTGGCTGTTGGACGCCATCCCCGACCAAGCGACTCGCGACTATTGGAGCGGTCTGATCGTGGCCAAGCAACGCGACGTGATGATCAGCGCCGCGGCCACGGCCGTGGGTATCAACATGACGTTCCTGCTGCCTTACTCGATGTTGCGACGCGGTTGGGGTAAGGAATTCCGCGGGCTGGCCAAGTTCGATCTCTCGACCGGCATGTTCATCCCCTTTGTATTGGCCACGAGCTGCGTCGTCATGGCCGCGGCCACGCAATTCCATCCCATGCTGTGCGACTACGAGATGCCCGTGCTGCAAGCCGAAAACGGAACGGCCGAAAGCGGCACGATCAAGCACGTTTGGGCCCAGAAGGACGACTTCGTCACCTCCGATCAGGCGGTCCTCGTCGTCGAGACGGAGGAGGGTTTGAGCGTCGTGAAACACCCCTACGGCGGCAAGATCACCCACATTGCCGTCAAAGTGGGCGACGAGGTCGAGGTCGGGACCACCCTCTTTTCACTCCATCCCAGTAAGGCCGCGTTGAGCCTGGTGTCGGACGGCGATAAGAAGAAGTTCCAAGACGGTAAGCTGAAGGACGAACTGGGCAACGGCGAGTTCCTCGCGCTGCAAGCCGAAGGCGAGGAGGCTGTCGCGGCGAAAGTGAAACCGCTAACCGAGGCGGAAATTCGCCTGGCCGCGCATCTGAAAAACCGCAATTCCAACGATCTATCCAGCGCCTTGGCCCCACTGACCGGCAAGGTCGTGGCCAACTACGTGTTCGGCATCGGCGTGGTGGGGATGACCCTGTCGAGCATCACCCTGCTGATGTTGATCTCCGGTTTCGTGATCTGCGAGATCTTCGGCGTGCCGCCCAAGGGTTGGCCGAATCGGCTGGGTACCCTGGCCGCCGCAACCGGCGTTTTGGGACCGTTCCTCTGGGCCGGTGAAGCCCGATTCTGGCTGGCCGTGCCGACCTCGGTCTTCTGCTTCATCCTCTTGCCGTTTGCCTATCTGACGTTCTTCTTCGCAATGAACTCCAAGGGGCTCCTGGGCGAAGACCGGCCGCGCGGCTTGCGACGGTTCTGCTGGAACATCGGCATGGGCGTGGCCGCTTCGGTCGCCACAGCCGCGGCGATCTCCATGGTCTGGGTGAAGTGTCGCGACACGGCGATGGATCGCTGGAACTGGCCCTACGGCGGATACGCCGGCATGGGTCTCGTCGGTGCCGTCGTATTGCTGATCGTGTTCGTCCACTTCGTCTTCCCGCGAAAGGGCAACGGGGAGAACTAACTCCTGCCCCCTGCAAGTGAAACCCTAACTCCACGGCCGGGACGTCACCGCGATGTCCCGGCCGTCGGCGTTTTGCGGCGTTTCCAACGGGCCCCCGGTTGAATCGCCCGCCGCGCCGCCGTATCCTGAGTGGCTGCGAACTGCCCCCCGGCAGAGCCGGGGGCTAAGCGGGGCGCCATCTAGAAACCCCATCAGCCCCCGACTTTGCCGGGGGGCTTTCAAAAATAGGAGCCCACGGATGCAAAACATCACCGTCGCCCAAGCCCGCCGCGTCGAAGCCGTGGGAAAGGAAGTCACGCTTCAAGGTTGGATCCGCACCCGCCGCGATTCCAAAGCCGGGTTCAGCTTCCTGGAGATCAACGATGGCTCCTCGATGGCCAATATCCAGGTCATCGCCGAAGCGACGCTGGAAAACTACGAGTCGGAGGTCAAACGCCTCACCGCCGGCTGCAGCGTGACGGTGACCGGTACGGTGAAGGAGTCGCAGGGTAAGGGACAGGCCACCGAGGTGCTGGCCGGCTCGGTCACCATGCACGGTACGGCCGACGTCGACACCTATCCCCTGCAAAAGAAACGCCATTCGTTCGAGTTTCTCCGCGGCATTGCCCATCTGCGGCCGCGGACCAACACCTTCGGCGCGGTCGCCCGGGTGCGCAACTCGATCTGCCGGTCGATCCACGACTACTTCCAGGAAGACGGCTTCCTCTACGTCCACACGCCGGTCATCACGGCCAGCGATTGTGAAGGGGCCGGCGAGATGTTCCAGGTCACCACGCTTAACCTCAAGGACGTACCCAAGCAGGGGCCGACGGTCGACTTCGCCCAGGATTTCTTCGATCGGCCCAGCTACCTGACCGTCAGCGGGCAACTCAACGCCGAGATCTACGCTTGCGCGTTGGGCAAGGTCTACACGTTCGGTCCCACCTTTCGCGCGGAAAACTCCAACACGTCGCGCCATCTGGCCGAGTTCTGGATGATCGAACCCGAGGTTGCCTTCTGCGATCTCCAGGGTGACATGGACCTGGGCGAAGGACTGTTGAAGCGAGTGTTCGGCGACGTGCTCTCGCGGTGCGGCGAGGACATGGACTTCTTCAATCTGCGCATCGACAAGACGGTGATCGAAACGCTTACGCATATCATCGAAAGTCCGTTTGTCCGCATGCCGTACACCGAGGCGGTCGAGATCCTGGAGAAATCGGGCCAGTCGTTCG
This sequence comes from uncultured Planctomycetaceae bacterium, assembly GCA_964444795.1. GTDB lineage: Bacteria > Planctomycetota > Planctomycetia > Pirellulales > Thermoguttaceae > JABMRP01. The sequence continues at coordinate 470 of CAYUIQ010000093.1, read as the reverse complement.
AGTATCCGGTCGCCTGGGGGACCGATCTGCAAGCCGAACACGAGCGTTATCTGACCGAGAAACACTGCAAGGCGCCGGTCATCCTCTTCGACTATCCGCGGTCGATCAAACCGTTTTACATGTACGTCAACGACGACGAGCGGACCGTCCGGGCAATGGACGTGCTGGTGCCCAAGGTGGGCGAGATCATCGGCGGCAGCCAGCGCGAACACCGGCTCGACGTGCTCCAGCAGCGGATGACCGAGCAGGGTCTCAACGCCGAGGAATACTGGTGGTACCTCGATCTGCGCCGCTACGGCACCGTGCCGCATAGCGGTTTCGGGCTGGGCCTGGAGCGGGTCGTCCAGTTCGCCACCGGCATGGCCAACATCCGGGACGTCATCCCCTTCCCCCGCACCCCGGGCAGCGCGGAGTTCTAGGCTCCTTCCAGTTGTTGTACGATGGCCCTCCGAGGCCGTCGCTGGCGAAAG
>CAYUIQ010000092.1:0-29640 GCA_964444795.1 uncultured Planctomycetaceae bacterium | reverse complement strand
CCGACGCCGATCGAGCGGTGGGCAACACGGCACAATGGTTGGCCGACGAGGGATTTACGCCCGTCATTCTCTATGCCGACAGCGAGGGCATGCCGGGCAGGGCCAACGACTGGAAAGTCGAATCACTCATCCGCGCCGCCAAAGCGGCCAATCCCAGTCTGCCGGTGGCCAACAACACCAGGCAGGACCCGCCCAACGAAGATCTGAATATGCATTTCGGCAACAAGGAAGCGGACAAACCCTGGTTTGACAGTGAAGCGACCCCCGGGAATGCGCCTGGCGGTTATTGGGGCCGCTATAGCAAACAGACCCATCAGGACGACGGCAGCTTCCACAACTACTCGCGGATCGGGCGCTACACGGCGGAAATGAAAGAGGACCAGAGGAAGAAGACTCGCGATCAACTGGAACGTTCCAACGGCTACGTTTTTGCCAGCACCTGGCTGCAGTGCGGCCCGGCCGAGGGCGTGGACGGTCCTTTTACCAAGCCGGGCGGACGATCCGAACTCGGTTCCGGCAGCGACGGGCAGGCTCCCTGGAGCACGGATATCGATACGATCCATCCAGACGCGGGCATCCTCTGGTGGCTGGAGTCTGTCAGAGAGACGTATGGGCGCAAGACCGTGCCACGCCGTGCAGGCGAGACCGCGGCAGTGTCCGCACCCTTCGCCCCCTATTTCTTCGATGATCTCGAGGCTTACGATAACGGCGTGCCGCTCAGCGCCGGAAAACCGTTCGACGCTGCAGGTCGGACGAAGGCTTCCGGCGAGAAGGCACACCACGGGCAACGTTCGGCCCGGATGGCGATCCACAAAGGCGACAAGGGTGGCTTTGGCCGTTGGGGAGGCGTGATTCCGATCAAACCCGCATTGCCGCGAGGCAGCGAGGTTTGGGTACGGCTTTTCGTCCTCTGGCCTGGGGACTTCGAGTTCAGCGCCGCGCCCTGGATGAAATTCATGCGTCTCCACAACCAAACGGGAGACAAGAAGAACGGTGGCTACAATGACTTGTACGTGGACAACGCCGACGGCAACAAATCGGTTCTGCGAACGATTAAGGAAGGGCACAACATCTGGCGAACCTATGACGGGCCGCCGCTCGCCCGAGATCGTTGGGAATGCTATGAGATGTACCTCTTCGTCGACAACGAATCGGTGGACGCCGGCGGCAAGGGCCGGTTTCGCGTTTGGCGCGATGGGAAGGTGATCTTCGACAGAACGGACGTACCGACGATCAGCACGGCGGACGGAACCATCGACCACCTCTACCTGTTCACGTACTGGAACAACGAGAACCCACCCACCAACTATGTATTCGTCGACGACATCGTCGTCGCCACCAGCGCCAGCCCTCCGCCAAATCGCGATGCTTTGGGGAACACGTGTGTCGGAAACTGGATGCCGTCTCGGGAATATTCTTCGCGCTAGTTGCCACACGATGCAATACCGCCTGGACATTTGACGCGAAACGCGGGAGACCCTAAACTGGCCCCGTTGCAGGCCTGGATCCGTTCCAAGGTTAACCCGAATCGGAAGCGTCGGCTGAAGGACACATGGCATGAGAATATCCCGTCGCCGTTGGATGGCCGCTGCTGCCGTGAGTGCGCTTAACTTGGCTTGCACGGCTCGTGGAAGCGAAGCCGGTTCGGGCTTCTTTCGCGTGCGTCGATTCGGCAAACGTTGGTTGCTCTCGACGCCCGAAGGAGAACCTTTCTTCTCCGTCGGCATGAATCACATCGATCCCGCGACGTTACGATATGCCGAGAACATCGCGATTTGGCGAGACAAGTACGGCGGCAGCATGCAACGATGGTTGCAGGAGTCCGTTGGGCCCGATCTGGAAAGTTGGGGCTTCAATTCGGTCGGCTGGGTACAGGAAGTCGTCACTCGCACGCCCACCAATCACCGTCATTCCCGCAACTTCACCTTTGAAGAATACCAGTGGCTGGGGATGCCATATTGCCACATGCTGCCCTTTGCCGATTTCCACCAGTGGGAGGCGGAAACCAGGCACCCCGACCTGCCCAGCAAGGATTTCGAAGAGTGGTGCGACTATGTTGCGCGGGCTCACTGCGCCCGGTTTTCCGGCGACCCGAAGCTGATCGGCTACTTCTACATCGACTGTCCAACGTGGGTTCACACGCGGGCTGAGAGCGAGTGGAAGGGGCCGTTGTTCGATCCCACGAAACTCGAAACGGAATCGGGGCGGCGCGAACTGTTCGATCTGGCGAGTCGCTACCACCAGGTGACTCACGATGCGATTCGCCGCTACGACAAGAACCACCTGATTCTGGGCGACCGTTACGAGGCTCGCCAGGCATTGCCCAAAGAAGTTGTCAAGGCCGCCGTGCAGTATGTCGACGTGCTCAGCTTTCAGCACTTCGCCCCGACGGAGCAGATTCGCGGCGACTTGGATCGCTGGCACACGCTGACTGGCAAGCCGGTTCTGTTGGCCGACGCGTCGCGTCGCAGCACTCGCGCAGACGGTTCGAAAGGTCACGACCCGACGTGGTATCGGGAGACGATGGCTGCCTTGCGCGAGTTGCCCGGTTGCATCGGATTCCATCTCTGCGGTGCCTACCTGCGGAACCGTTGCCGCAAGTGCGGCCTGCGCGACGAGCAGGAGGTGCCCGATCAGCAGGCCATCGCCGCGATCAGCCAAACGAATCGCGAGGTGGCCGCGTGGGCAAGGAAGTGGCAATCGTCACCAAGTGAATAGCGTGTGTCCATCCAGTCGTTTCTCGCATATGCACAACGGAGTGGACACCTTCCTTACGGCTTGATCCACGGCCGTCGCCAAGATCGGCAGCAGAGCGGCGGGCACGAGGAGGACTATAATAGAGCGTTGTTTATGCGCGAAACAGCTCCTTTCTCATGCTGTTATCGAGCAGTCAAACACACGACTTCGCCGGTCGTAGTGACAATGAAGATGCGATTGTCGGCCGCCGCGACACCGTCGCGCAGGGGCACGCCGTCGATGGGTAATTCGAGGTGGCCGAGCAGGTCGCCGTCAGCTAGGGCCAGAGCGGTCAGGCGGTCGGCCGAAGCGATCAGGACCTTGTCACCGGCGACTGTCAGGGTACCCGACGGCAAGGGAGCCGACCACTTGCGTGCGTCAACACCGGTCGCCGTGAACTGGGTCTGAAGGTGCTTTTTCAGATCGAGGAGCCCGCCACGGTAACCGGGAACGAGCACACCGCCGTCGACCACGACGGGCGAGAACTCCCGGCCAAAACGGATGGGCTTCGTCCCGAACGCGGCTCGCTGCACGTTGATGGCTTCACCGTTTTCGTCTCGCCCAGCCTTGGAGAACAGCCTCGGATCGTCGGCACCCCACATGCGCCCGCTTTGGGCATCCAAGACCACAAAGGACTGTGACGAGCCGGTCACCGGATTCGGCCCTCCCACAAATAGCAGGTTCTCGGTAACCACGAGGTTCGGTCCGCCCAGGTTTTGGACTTCAATGTTGGATCGCTGCAAGCTGTCGCCGCGTCGGCCCCACCACAGGATTCGGCCGTCGTCGCGCGCGAAAGCAGCAGGGGCGTAGGGGCCTTGCGGCACGTACAGCGTTTCTCCGGATGCCGCTAGCACACCGCTGGGCGAGACGCCGTGCGGCGACACTCCGCCTGTGGGCCCGGTGACCTCGACCGCCCGGCCCGCCCGATCGTTTCGCCACAGGACTTCGCCCGTGCGGGCATCAAGTGACCAGATAAACACCCGGTCGTGACTGCAGCGCCCGGCGTAGAACTGCACGGTGCCTTCTTCGACGATCACTCCGCCGGCGATCGGCCAGAGAGACTGGGGGCGTCCGTAGTAAAGCATCTTCCGGTCGTGAGGCGCTCCGCGGAAACGCCAAACAAGCCGGCCGGTATCGGCTCGCAAACAGTAGACCCACCCGTCCTGGCTGCCGACGTACAGACGCCCCTGCCACCACGCTGGGCTGGCCCAGACCTCGCCGCCGGTGACGAATCGCCAAAGCGTTGCACCCGTGCCGGCGTCCAAAGCATGGATGGAGTGGTTGTCGGAGCCGATGAACACACGACCGCCGACCACAATCGGTGGCGTCAGCTTGCCCGACAGTCTGGTCTGCCACCCACGGGCAACAGGCCACCGAACCCGCGCCTCGGTGACGCCGCTGCGCGCCGGGTCGTGACGAAAGCAGGGCCACGCGTCGCGGGCTTCGGCTGCCCGGATTTCGTCGGCAAAGGCCGGTCCCTTTTCCAATTGCGGGAGCGGTTTCGATTCGTCACGACACCAGTAGAGCGATTCGTCCACCGGCACCAGCGAGATGCCGCCGCGAACAGGCAATGAACAGCCACAACCGCTCGGCGAGTTGTACACCATTCCGCCGCCGACAATCACGCCGGTACGGCAATTGGAGCGGAAACTCTCGCAGGGAAACACCTCATCGCGGATCAGGTCGCCGATGACGGTGCCTCCGTAGCTGAAGAAATAGCAGTTCGTCGATGCGGTCGACATGATGCAACGGCCATACATGAAGGAGCATCCATCGGGAATGCCCGTCTTGGGGCAGTACGGATCGCGAGGCACCGGGAAGGCGGGTATGCGATTTCCGGTCGCCAAATCGGTCACGCTCACACCCTTCATGCCGCCTACAATCACGCGGTCGCCGACGAGCACCCCGCGGAAATTGCCGCGCCGGCCCGCCGTTCCATCGGAGGCAGCGAAGCAGGCCGAATCCGTGTAGACCGTGCCTCCAGCGTAACGGACGATACCCGCTCCAGCCATGGCCCGGCGCCACACTTCCTGTGAGTCGGCGATCCGCACGGCCACCAAATCACCATCACTACGGTAGAAGCATCGCTGGGGCCCCAAGGCAAACGAAGCGACGCCAGAAGGGGGGCGGAGTTTCCACCGCAATGATCCATCCGACGGCGACAGGCCCACCAGCCCCGTCTGCCGCACCCGGGCACGTTGCCGCGGCAGCGTATCGCAAACGGCCGCCACCAACACGTCATCACGACAGCGATATCCCCCCCAGCACTGCATGCCCGGTAAGGCATCTTCGGCCTGCAAACGCCAGACCGTCGAACCGTTCCTCGCCTCAAGGGCGACCAGCGTCGTCCGTCCGGCAGCGAACACACGATCACCCACCGCCACGAAACCGTCGCCTTCCGGTTCTTCGAGTCGCCGTTGCCACAGCAGAGTGCCGTTGTACGCATCGAAGGCCTGAATCAAGTCGGGTTGTTGAGAAGGCTTGTAGCGGCCTTCGTACGTAATGCCACCATGCCGCAGCAACACGCGGCCTCCGGAAGCGAGCGGCAGCCCGAACTTCGTGAAGCTGTTCGGCTCGGCAATCCACGAGGTATGAAACGGGGCTCTAACCAGCGAGTCGTCCACGCAGGGATTGTTCCCCGGAGTACCCCAGCGACCGTGGCTCCAATCACGCATGCCCGCGGGCTGGCTGCGTCGGATCCGAGCCCAGAGACCGTGCATTTCAACGATGTCGAAGTCGGCGACGCCCGCGGTTGTCAACTTACCACGCAGAGCCTCGGCCGAAATGGGCGTGCAGGTCCGCGCCGTTCGGGCCGACTGCCCCACATAAGCCAGTCCACCCTGACGCAGCACGCGCAGCAATTCCGTCCAGCAGGCATCCTCCCGCGGCAATCCCGGCAAATCGCAGATGATCAGATTGGCACAGTAGTCGGGATAAGGCAATCGTGACAAGTTGCCACGTTCGGCAGAAGCGCGGCGGCCGTATGCTCCGGTAGAGTCGATCACTTGGCGAATCCGCCGAAGCTCCGTTTCGTCGGATTCCAACACATGCACGAAGAAGTCTGATTGCCGAACGAGAGCAGCGACAAGTTCCGGTGATCCGCAACCAGCAACGACACACAAACCCCCGCGCGTACCGGCGGCCGAGACAATCTCCTGGACCAGCGCACTGGTAATCTCAGGGGAGGGGTTATGAATGTTGACCTTGGCGGCGCCCGGTTGGCCATACGCAGCCGGGGTGACGGCCAGGGCCGCGACAATCATCAAACCCAATGCCTGCAGCTTCATGCTTTCACCTCGTCAGCGGAATAGCACACTTCGCAAGGCAATGCGTCTGCCATCTCTTGTATCCCGCATGGCAAGAGTTCGGGTGATCCCTTTGCCGATTGCGGACAGAACTCGCAGTCTACTCTGCCTGTACTCTGGTTGCAAGGAAGCGTCGGGCGCTGGATGACCGTCGATCATCGTGTTGCTGAGCGGTCTCGCAGGGCCGATAAAGACTGCAATCGATGGCCGAATTCTGTATCATGATGGCCAGTGAGTCTATTTACCGCCAGAATCACTATTCCCGCCGCGCGTTGGAGAATCCCGATGTTCACACGAAGCCGCAAAGACAGAGCGAGCGTGAAACGAGAGCGTTGCCTCGTCGGCCACTCACTTCGACTGGTATTTGTGCCTGCCCTCCTCATGTCGTGGGCCGGCAACCTCGCGGCCGACGAGTTTGTCGATACCTACATCCGCGAGCAACGCAAGGGTTACCATCTGCGACCGTGTGGATTTGACATGGACCGTAACGGTGTCATCGGCGAGCAGACCGACAGTAAAGTAGGTGACGGCCGCACGGTCGATCCCGACGGTGACGGGATCGACGAAGACCTCATCTACGTTGACGCGGACACCGGCAGTGACGAAACCGGCAGCGGCACGGCATCTGCCCCGTACAAGTCCATCTCAAAAGCGATGGCAATCGTCGACGGCCCCGGAGACGGCGCCGAGGATATCATCTGCATTTCCGGCGTGTTTCACGAGACGATTACGCTCCCGTTCGGCGGTGTCCCCGGACACTACAAACGTGACGGGTTTCAATTCCCAAAGAACCCGTTGATGCTCGTCGGATGGGACAAGGATGGAGACGGGCAATATCCGCCTTTCGACAAGGATGACGTGGCCGTGCTGGACGGGCAGAAGACGCTCCCGGTGGCCGTCGATACGATTCCCCGGAAACACAACCGCTATATCGAGATCGCCCATCTGACGATTCGAGACTACGGGTATCAAGAAAAGGTGAAGTCTACCGCGTTCAACCTATTCTACTTTGGCGGTCTGGAAAGCCACGTCTATATTCATGACGTTGAGTTGTACAACATCAATCGAGGCCATTGCGCCTTGCGGAACCACTCTCAGTCGATTGTGCTCAGTTTCTGGGGACAACCCTTTACAGACGTCGCGTTCATCAACAACAAAGTGCAGGACTTTGGCGCCTACTTTTGCCGAGGGGCAATTCATGAAGAGGGAGGACGGTACCGGTTCCAGAACAATTCGCTCCGCATGGATCCCGGTGAAGAAACGGATGCACGACGTTCCGCCGCGGGCTGGAAACTCTGGGGGCGTTTTAGCGGTTGCGAGATTGTCGACAATGTGATCGACATGAATTGCCGGCAGTGGAGTTCCCACGGATTCGCCACCGGCGTGAAACCCTGCCAGGGAACACGAGACTGGCAGATTCGGGGTAACGTAATGATCGACTTAGGCGTCACGCTGCAATCGTATGCGAAAGGTTACCTGATGCATCGCCCGATCGATAACATTGTCATCGATCGCAACCTCTTCTGGATGACCGACGCCGAGCGTGGAAAGCTACCCACCGCCGTCCACCTCGCCGGTTACGCCGGCGCACCCAAAGACGAGACGATCCAGAACGTCACCATCAGCAACAACCTGATGCTCTCGGTCGGGGGCTGGCAGCCGGGGGCTATCCTTTGCACGGTAGGTAATAAGGAATCGCCGCAAGAGGGCACTATCCGGATCGTGGGCAATACGATGCATGGGGCTCCCACCGAAGCGATGCTGGTCATCAGGCCGACGGCCGCACTGAAGCACAACAGCTTCGTCATCCGCAACAACGTATTCCACACCACCGACGGCGTCAGGCGGCAGATCGACGTCGGTTACAGGCCGACCGATTTCAACTGCGATGAGAATATCTACAGTCCTGAAGGCACCTTCGTTTGGAGAAACGGACCTGCGCTATCTATTGAACAGTGGAAGAACGCCACGGAACAAGACTCGGCTTCTCGGATTGGCACACCGCCGCCCATCCGAGAATTCCTGGGAACATCTCAGACCATTGAGAACATTGAACCATGAAATGGCGCGGAGACAAGTAGTGAATACGAATGCATGGGTTTTCAGCACAATCCTGATCGTCGCCTCAACTTCTACCCTTGCGACAACAGGCGCAGAGAAAGCGCCAAATTGGATACTCTCGCAGAAAGCTGAAGATATGTGGTCCGTGTTGAATGTAGCGACGAAAACGGTTACGAAATCGAAAGACCCTATTGGGGACGTCTACGGGGCGGACCGTTGGTCGACGGCTTCAAGGAACCGACGGCCGATGAAATCGGCCGGAGACGTGATTGTGATGCGACCGGGTGAGTATCCCCACAGCCGGATCACCCTGACCTACGATGTGAACGAAGGCGTTGTCCGTGGGCTGAAGAATAGTGACCGCATTCGAGCCAAGGATGTATCCTGGGGCCGCGATCCCATGACGTTGATTCGCGCGGAGACTCCCGGCAGCGTGCTGATTCGTCGAAACGCGGTGGGCGGTTCGCAGACTTTGTATCTGGAATGGGCCGACGCGATCCGATTCGAGGGCCTAACGTTTCAGGGCGGCTCGCCGATGGGAATTGGAACGGAGAACCCCAAGCTCTCTCAAAGTGAATGGCAGGGCTTTCGTGACGTCGAATTCGCCCAATGCTCCGTGCGCGGAGAGAGAGATTTCCAGACGAATGTCGGCCCAAAGAACAAGTGGGGGATGCTTAGCTATTCATTGGGTCGTTCGGCACGGGGTGACCAGACGCCCGGGTTCCTCTGGTCCGGCGGGGCCACACCGGAAATCCCGGACGATTGGGACATCGAGGGCATTCACTTGGAGCATGCGATGTACCATCACAACGTGATCGCGCATCACGCGGATGCCTTCGCCATGTTGATCGAAGATTTGCGGATCCGCTGGTGTGGGCGAACTGCATTTCAGATGGTTGCTCGAACCGGCGAAGGTGCTGACGGCCAAGGCACGGTCGTACTGCGACGCCTTGAGATCGAGGATGTCTGTCTGGAGCAAGGCGGTGGGGGATCGGCCCTGACATTCGCCGGTAACCACAATGGGAAGGCCTTGATTGAGAATGTGACCGTTCGGTTGGGTGCAAATCCTCGACTTCACGCCGCGTACTCCAAGAACATCACCGGGGCATTTGTCGCCTACGCAGGTGGCGGATCGGAAGGCCGGCCCACCCGCGAGATTGTCGTCAAAGATTGCCATTTCCAAGTGGGGCCCCATTTCGTTGGTGAAGGGGCGGCGCGAAGACCGAACGTCAATATTGCCGCAGTGGAGCGATTCAGCCTGCTCGGCACGGCGATCATCAGCCACGCCGGCGCGTCGGCCGCTTTGCAGATCGATCCGGATTCCGTGGGCTGGATTTGTCTGGACGCCAACAACCGCGTTGTGGGCGACTGCCATTGGGGCGCGAAGCAATTCGCGGATCCTCACCGCGATGGCAGCGGGTATGTGAGAATGCTCGACGCTCTCCGCGGCAATCCCAAAGTACACATTATTCGAGACGATCCGGAAGATCGACGCATCTCTAAAGGACCTTAAAGTCACGTATGCTTTGCACCGGAGGCAACTCGTGGTGCGTCCTCACTCGCCCTCTTCTGTCATGCAGAGCACTTGGCCGTTCTCAAGGGCAAGCAGCAGTTTGCCTCCTGCTACGGCCATGCCGTCAAAGACGGGTGCAGCGGCGATTGGATAGCGAGCTAGTTCGGATCCGTTCGAGGTGGAGATAGCCAGCAATAGCGGCACGGAGCTGACACCCTGTTTCCCAGGAGAGTTGTCGGGAGCCGGTTCCACGCCGGCCGCGAAGAGAACATCCCCGGCCAGCACCATGTCCCGGACGTGGATGGGGGCCGACTTGGACCATTGCGACTGATCCGCGTCGCGGCGCCGCGCGAAGAGGCGATACGAACCATCCTCGAACTCGCTCGACCAGTGAACCGTCTTCCGCCCATATCCGTAGACCGTCGTGTCGTTGAAGACAAGCAGGCGACCGTACAGAAGCTTCCGGTCCCTTCCGCTACATCCGGTTGAGATGGAAGACTTCGTGCCGAAGATCCAGTAAGAGCGGTGCGTCCACGTATCGTCCAAGAAGTCGGTCAGAGTGAACAGGTGTGGCTCGCGGTCGGCGACCTCGGCACCCCAGAAGCACTTGGCCTTCGTGGATGGTCGGTGGCGAGTCGATGCGCCCGCCGGCTGTGAACGTCCATGCGGTCTTGCCGGAGTTGATGTCGATGGCTCGCAATTCATGTTGATCCGGGCGGGCAACAAACACCATACCGTCGGCCACGGTCGGCGCCGTGATGGCATCGCCGATCTCGGTTCGCCACTTCGACGTCAAAGAGACCGGCAGAGTGCATCGCGCACGACCGCTTCGTTGTGCGTCGTTGCGGTAGGTGGCCCAATCATCGGAACTTGCAGCCGCCGGTCGCCCGTTCTGGATCGTTCCATACGCCGGGCCCTTCTCAAGTCTGCCGGTCGCGACGTCCACGGACTTTGCTACGCTGGTCGCTTCCGCCTCTCGAGCGGGCGCGAGAGCGTTGAACCCGGTCAGCTTCGCCGTGATATAGCATCCGCACGCGTGAGGCGGCACGTAAAGCATTCCGTTGCACGGCATCACACCGTACCGGCAGGTGCCACGTGCCCAGCTATGCCAGAGGTAGTCGCCGGACCGCAGGTCCAGAAACTCGGTCCCCCGCCGGCCGCCAAGGATATAGCGGTCAGTCGCTTTGTTGTCGTAGCACCGGTGATGGTGTTTGGGGTTCTCGGCGGTGATCTCCCCCGCGATATTGCCGGTGGTCATCTCGTACTCTACGGCAAAATAGGCGCCCCATGAAGGTCCCGTGTACTTCGAGTGGCCCGAATCATACGGTTTGCCGCCTCCGAGCCAGATCGAGTCGCCGATAATGAACACATCCCGAAGCTGTGCCAACGTCACCGGCTGCGACCAGCGCGGCTTGCCGTCCTCCGGCGAGAGCAGCGTGATCTTCTTCTTGCCGACACAGGCAACCGCATTCTCGGACACCGCACGCAGAGGATCGGCCGACGTCCTCCAAACGGTTTTGCCGGTTTGCAGTTCGAAGCAGTGCAACCCGTCTCGGTTTTCGCAGTAGACTTGATCGCCGCAGGCCCGTAGACTCAGCGGCCGGAGTCCGGCCGTTTCCTTGCCCGATTTCTTCCACAAGACCTGCCCAGAGGTCGCCTCGACGGCGAGGAGTGTTCGCGCCGCCTGGTTCTCGACGTTACGAAAGGCGCCGACCAACGGGGCTCGCGCTTCTCGACGGAGCAAAGACGACTCTGTCCGTGCGGTGAGTTCTTCCCACTTCGCGTACTCGGCAACTCGTGCGTCGGTGACTTCCCGAACCACGATCAGAAGAACCCCTTCCTGGTAAAGGATCTCCTCGGTGCCTTTGGTGTCCGGGTAAACGGCAACCGTCTCGCCGGTTGCGGCATCCAGCGCCGTCAGAGGAGCATGGAAGCCAAGCGTGACGTAAACCCTCTCACCCACGGCGATCAGCTTGTGTTGAAGTTGCCGCGGGCCCTGCGTCCAACTGAAGAGATGAGAGAACCACTTGTCGATGGGCCGTTGCCACAGCAGAATCCCGTTGTAAGCATCGCGTGCGAGTAGCTTCCACTCGGCCGGTTGTCGTAGCGCTGCAATGGGACCTTGATCGGCGATGTAGAAGATACGATTTCCCGCCGACACGACGGCGCTGGTGCTGGGCGTATACTCGTGGCTCCGGCCGTGGCGCGGTTGGGCAGTCCATTGGAGGTGACGCGGCGGTCCCACAACCGTATCGTGGGCTACGGGATTGCCGCTGGCATCGTGAAGGTAGTGTGTCCACTCGTCGACGCCCTCGCGTGGCGGCTTCGCCGTTTTGGTCCAGGTGTCACCGTGTTTCACGTAGGCCACTCCCCCCGGGACGAGCACGCGTGCCATCTCCGCCGGTGACACCGCGCCGGGTGTCTCCACGACAAGCAGGTTGACCGTATTGTCGATGTAGGGCAACAGCGGCGCATCCCAACACTCGGCCGAAACCGGGCCGTAGATCCCGAGCGATCGAATGTGCTCTCGCGCCTCGTCGACCTGCGTCGGGTCGGCGTCGAGCCCGTGGACCACGTAGGCGTTGTCCTTGCGGAGCGCGGCGGTCAATCTTCCGCGGCCGCAGCCAAGATGCACGACCAACCCGCCGCCCGCGCCGGTTACCTCGAAAATGGACGCCGCCTGTTCATGGGCGATGGCGTCGTTTCCCTGTGCGCGTGTTGCCGAGGTCGAAAGCACCAATCCCAGGAATGCGGCTGCAACGGCTGCCATCTTCGTCATCTTCGTTCTCCTCGGGGTCTGTCGACGTATCCGATATGAGCGTCTCGACGGGCTACTACTTCGCAGTGACGTGTAATCTGCAGAGCGTCTGTGGCGGTAGTTCGAACGCGATTCGGGTACGAGGGCCGTCGACCGTAAAGGGTGTGGCGTCGCCGATTGTCGAGTTGGCCTCGTCGACGAGCGCGAACGTATAGCGACCCGGTTTGAGCAGATACAACTCGGCCCCCATCGACCGCGGTTCGACGCCGAAATGGAATAACTCGGCGGAGAATCGATCGCTGCCACGCTCGGTCACCATCGCCGCGATCTTGCGCGGCTCGGTCAGCCATCGAACGGAGTTCAGCGGAAATACCGCGAAGTCGCCCCGATCTCCCGTGGCAGTCGCGTACAACAGACCGAGATTCGGCCGTTTGTCGCAGGCCGGTACGCGATCGGCAAAGAGCATGTCCTCGCCGAACAGTCGGGCGAAGGCGAAGACCCGGTCGGTCCAACGAACCTCGCTCGTTCGGCCCGGGAAGTTGATCGCCAACGCCTCGGCCGTGTGGCGAAGTGACTCGGTCAGCCGCACGCGGTCGGGATCAGACGCGTCCACGAACCGCGTTGGGCCGTCTTGGGCGAGCAGCTCGTCGAACTCGTCGCTGCCGGTCAGCAGCCGATATTTCGCCAGGGTGCGAGCGAGGAATCCGAGCTTCGTGCCGCACCATTGCCGCGACCCCGGCTGCGGCATTTCTCTCGAAGACATCGTCAGTGCTTCGAGCCGAATGGCGGCCATCGATCTGAGCGGTTGGAGATACTTGTCGTCGTCGGTCATGTGGTAGGTCAGCAGCAACGCGTCGGTTAGCTTCTGCACGGCGCTGGGCCACTCGTACAGCCGCGGTTCGCCGTGGTGGCGAGGGTCCCACCACTGCGGTCCGGGACCGGCGGGCTCACCGCCGGGCCAGCGAATCGCGGCCGGAATGACGCCCGCCTGCTTGCCTCGCTCGGCCCGTGCCGTCGCGTCGACCCACGTATCCATCCACGCCGTGAACAACTGCCCCAGCCGCTTGTCGCCGGTACGCAACCAGAGGACCAAGGCCGGTTCCATGGCCCGGATGTGATAGGGTGTGTCGCATGCCCGGACCGGATCGTCATCGACCCGCCCGCTGCTGAAGTATGTGCTCTTGAATTGTAGGAGGCCGCATTCGTTCTGGTCGGTCCAGACGGTCTCCATCAATTCCGCCAGCAGCATGGCCCGTTTCCGCCATTGCGGATCTTCGGGGGCTAGATGCATCATCGGCGTGATCGTGTCGCTGGTGGGCTCGGCCGTATGCTCGACATCGTAGATTCGCCGCGTGTAGCCGCCCTGCATGTACTCTTGACTCAACAACGCTCGGGAAAAGAACTCCTGGGCCTCGGTCATTCGCGGATGCTCGAAAGCGATCATCACGGGGACCCAGTGTCGCCACATTTCGCAGTCGTCGTCCCACCCGCCGCCATACTGCCCGTCCTCTTGCAGCCGATGATCGATCCACCAGAGGACGATGTCGCTGAGCCGCTCCAGCCCTTCTCGCTGCGCGACGGCCCAAGCCGGTGCGCCGGCTACGCCCGGATACGGCTTCGTCGGCGGAATCGGCTCGCCGAGATACATCCGCACGATTCGGTTGTCGGGAAACGACTCCGCAGCCGTTCGAAAATGCCCGACGGCCCGATCGAAGAACCGGCGACGCACCTCGTGATAGCCCTTGATGTTGCCGTATTCGTTGGCGGTCCAGACCAGCATCCGCCCACGGTAGATGCACGTGAGTGGATACAGCGGCGATTCCTTTGCGATGCCGAAGTCATAGTCGAGGGTCTCGCGAATCTCCTTGTGAAACCACTGAAAAAGTCGCGGGTCGTTCACCCAGCGGTCGACGACTGCCACCACACGGTCGACGTCGGCACGCAGTGTCTCGTCCAGGTCGGGTCTCGTCTTGAGTTGCCTGAGAATCTTCAGCCTCGCGGCATCTTCGTCGGCATTGCCGGCCTGCTGGATGAGTTGCTCGACCGTTGGGACCTCGGCGGCAGAGTCCGCCGCGTGGTCTTGCGGTTTTGCGAGAAACAGGGACGTTCCGAGTTTCGACGCCGTAAGGACGTCGAGCCGCCCGTCGGCATTGACGTCGGTGGCTGCGATCTGCAGCCCGACGCCGCTGTTGTCATCGATCCGATAGGGCCGGAATCGCACGCCGTCCTCCGTTCGCTCCAAGCGGAACCAATAGACAACGGCCGGTGCGCCGGGCTCGATATCGCCCTTGGGCCCATGGGCCCAGCGCCGTTTGCCGACGACGACGTCGGTCAGGCCGTCGCCGTCGATGTCGCCGGCGACCAGGGCATGCGGTTGCGAAAAGGCGACGCCGTATTTCGCCTCCTCTTCCCGAGAACCCATAATCGTGTGCTGGACGAAGGACAGCTTTCCGGTCTCCTTGTCTTGCGTATTTTCAAACCAGGCGAGTCCCCAACCGTGGGAATCGAGCGACGTCACTACATCAGCGTCCTCGTCGCCGTCCACATCATAGACGAGCATCTGGGCTCCGCCTCGCTGTTTCGCAAAACGGTGCAGCTGGAAACGCCACGCAGGCTCGCCTTCCGCGGCCCGCGACCGCTCTTGAGTGAGCCAACCTTCGTTGATCACGATTTCCGGCAGCCCGTCTCCCGTCAGATCACCGACACCTTGGCCATGATGAAACTGCGGCCAGTCGCCCTTGGCACCCAGGGGATGGAACGTCCACGGTTCGTGCGGCCGGTTCCAGTTGGGCGCCACGTATCCCCACGACCCTTCCCAGTGAGTGACGATCTCAGGCCGTCCGTCGCCGTTGAAATCGTAGACGTTCGAGAAGAGGCTGTCGGACTGGCCCTTTGCCGGATCGAACGTCACGGGCGGATAGATTTCGTGACGCCGTCGGAATTTGGGCCCCTCATACCAGAAAGGCCCGGCCACGATGTCGACCGCACCGTCGCGGTTGAAGTCACCCGTTGCGACGCCATCGCAGTAATACGCGTCATCACAAAGCACGATCTTCTCGAACGCCACTTCCTGACCAAAGGCCGCGCAGGTGGAGACGACTAAGCCAGTGAATGATCCAAGCCGCACTGCACTCATCATAGCGTCGCTCCTAATGGTTGACTGCCGATGCCACTGCCGTTGCTGAGGCGGCAAGCAGCGATACAGCAACGCCATGTGGTACTTGAAAGCCCATGTCCCTTCCTCCATGAGTTGGAGTCTCTCTTGGAGATAGCCGGCGCGACCGCTGGGTTGACCCTATTCTAGCGGCTGCAAATGGCGCACTCAAGGGATTGCCGCAACTTGTTGGCTTTGTCGGTGCGTGGGTAGTGCAAGGGTACCTGGCGATTCGAGCACGGCCGAGATAGAATGGGGCAACCCTAGATGGCAGAGAGGAGTCCTAATGTCTGGAAAACTGCGTCTGTCTCTTGTTGGTATCGTCGTCGTGTTCGGCGGTGATGTCCAGTCGCTTGGCGGTGACATCGATTTCGCGCCTTACCAGATCGATTGGTCAATGGCCGAGCGATCCGTCATCGATATGTCGCAGTACCTCGACGCGCCTGCCGGCCGCGACGGCTTCCTGCAAGTCGAAGGCGCGCGTCTGCTGAAACCGGACGGCGGCCGTTTTCGCATCTGGGGCGTCAATCTGACGGGACCCAACTGCTTTCCGGCGAAGGGGTCGGCACCCGCGATCGCCGACGATCTTGCCCGATTCGGTGTGAATTGCGTTCGCTTCCACCACATGGACGGCCCGTGGAGCCCGCTGTTCGACAAGACCCGGGACGACACGGCCCGATTCGATGCAGACGCTATCGACCGGCTCGACTTCTTCATCGCCGAATTGAAACGGCGCGGCATCTACAGCAACCTGAACTTGAATGTGTCGCGACAGTACAAGCCGAGCGACGGCGTGCGGGACGCGAAACTGCTCGGCTACGGCAAGTCGGCAACGTACTTCAACCCCCGGTTGATCGAACTGCAACACGACTTTGCCCGAAAGCTGCTTTCTCACCGCAATCCGTACACGAAGACCGAGTACCGTCACGAGCCGGCCGTATGCACGATCGAGATGGTCAACGAGAATTCGGTGCTCGAAGGCTGGGCGGGTGGCCGTCTGGTTGGCAGCGACAACACAGAGGGCAAAGCCACATGGCGGCCGATTCCGGTCTCGTATGCCGATGAGTTGACCGATCAGTATAACAAGTGGCTCGAAGAGAACGTGCCGGCGGAGGAGTTGAGAAACATCCGCGCCGAAGCGGGAGGCAAGCGAGTGCCGCGACTCGCGCCGTGGCAGTTCGACAAGGCGTCGAAGCTGCGGTTCGTGACTGAAGCCCGGTTCTACATGGAACTGGAACGCACATTCTTCCAGCGCATGCGGCGACTGCTTACCGACGAACTCGATGTCAAGGCTCCGCTGATAGGTACGGCCGATCACGCCGACGGATATTGCGCGTACACGCACGTCCTGAGCAATCTTGTCTTCGATATCGTCGACGGCCACGGCTATTGGCAACACCCGCGAACCGGGAAGGACTTCTGGATCGCCAACACGCCGATGGTCAACGATCCGCTCGACTCGACGGTAACGCAGTTTGCCCGCACTCCAGTGGTGGGGCGCCCGTATACGATTTCCGAGACAAATCATCCGTACCCTGCCGAGTATGCGTGCGAGGGCATCCCGATCCTGACGGCTTACGTACTTCTGCATGATTGGGACGGCATCTATTGGTTCACGTACGGCAAGGGCCGGATGCAGCGGCCCGACGAAGGTTGGCGGAGTTCTTTTGATTTCTCCAACGACCCGGTCAAGATGACGCACCTCGTCGCATGCGCGGCCATGTTCCACCGGCAGGACGTGGCCGCCGCGAAGAAAACGATAGTCCGGGCGTACAACAAGGAGCAGATGATCGCGGGACTCAGGATAGATCGCAAGGAGCGGCCGTTCTTCGACACTCGCTTTGCCCGCTCGACGCCGCTGAGCCATGCCACCAGGTGGACCACCGAGGGCGAATCGTCGCCGTACCCCACGGCATCTCCGTTGGGGGAGATCATGGCCGACACCGGGCAACTTGGCTGGTACGAAGCCGATCGGCAGAAAGGCGTCGTCGTGGTCGACACGCCACACACGCAGGCGCTAATCGGCTTCGTTCGTGACAGCGGCCGGCGTACCTCGAACATCGCGGCACGGCCGTCCAACGAGTTCTGTTGTATCTACCTCACATCGCTCGACGGCAAGAAGATTGCGGATGCCCAGCGACTGCTGCTGACAACCACCGCTCGGGCAACACTCACCGGCTTCGAGTGGAACACCGATCGCAAAACGATCAAAGACTGGGGGCACGCCCCCTCGGTCATCGAGCCGGTGAAGGGATTTGTCGCACTGCACGGGCTCAGCGGCGTGAACTCACTTCGTGTTACGCCACTCACGGCCGAGGGACGTCCACTCAGGGCGAAAGTCGAGGCCACGGCCGAAGACTCGGGTTGGCATATCGTGCTCGGACAGCGGGTCACCACCTGGCTCTTGATTGAGGTCGAGCGGCATTAGTCTCTCGAACCTTGCAGCGACTATCGAATGCCGCTCGGCGCGGACATTTGCCAGGTGGGTTAGTGGGCGCACGGCGAAGAGGAAACCGGGAAAACCGGGCCGCCCCCGCAAGCCGGAAGAGATACGCGATCTGATCGTCCGCATGGCCAAAGACACTGGCTGGGGCTACAGCCGGATTCTTGGCGAGCTGAAGAAGCTGCGCATCGGGAGCATTTCCCGTTCTACGATTGCCCGCATCCTCAAAGAGAACGGCTTCGACCCTGGTCCCAAGCGCGGGCACGGCACATGGCATGACTTCGTTCAGCGGCATATCAAGACGCTCTGGGCCAGCGACTTCTTCACGACGAAGGTTTGGACGCTGCGCGGACCGGTTACGTATTACGTGTTGTTTTTCATACACGTCCACACGCGTCGTGTTCACGTCGCCGGCTTGACGCCCAATCCCGATGGCCAATGGATGGCGCAGCAAGCACGCAACATCAGCATGTTCTTCGACGATGAACGAGAGGAGTACCGGCCCACACACATCATCCGAGACAGGGACACGAAGTTCACAGCTCAATTCTGTTCGATTCTCGAATCCGAAGGCATTGAATTCCGGCCGATTCCGCCGCGATCACCAAACATGAATCCACACACCGAGGTGTGGGTGCAGAGGACAAAGCACGAAGTTCTGAATCATTTCTTCATCTTCGGCGAGAAGCACCTGAGGTACCTTATCTCGTCTTGGCTCGATTACTACCACAGGTTCCGACCACACCAAGGCCTTGGCAATACGCTGCTCACGGAGCCCAACCCACCACCGAAATCCGCTGACGCCATCATCCGGAATGAAATCGTTTGCCACGAACGGCTCGGTGGGCTGCTGAAGCATTACCAGCGGAAAGCTGCGTAATCCTGCGGGGAAAGCGAGCGTCCTAACCATCGCGTTCTTGAGCTATTATTTGCGAAGGTATCGATAATTGGCCCGCGACGGCAATAGTGGCTAGTGTAGCTTAAAAAATGTGTAGCTGTTGACGGGGGTGTCGAGATCCCTCTGGCGTTATCCGTGGCATGACATCGGTTCCTTTCGTGACAGCGCCGCGCTCGGAACGGCAAACGTCTTTCGAGCATCGCCGGGCTCTAACCCCGACGAACGTGGAGACATCTCAGGTCGTCCGCCCTCAAGTATCGCGATTCCCGACGGCTGGGTCAATTCGCTAGAGGAATCCGGGGAGAATCGCAGGTGGGTTACTATGGCCAAGAAGCGAAAACACAAGTCGCCGAAAGGCGGTCGACGAAAACGGAGGCAGCCCCGCGGCTTGGCTTGGCACGGGGCCAGTTAGTGGAGCACGAGCCTCATCTATGGTAAAGTCGAGAGCGCTGCAGGATTGAAATCGCTATCAGTCGCCAATCTCAATGAAGAAGTAACAATTCAAGGAGGTGTATGATGGAACGCAGGACATTCATGACCGCTGCGGCGGTGAGCGCGGCTACGATGGGGACCGTCGCCATGGGGGCAACGGCCAAGGCAACGGGGAAGTTCAAACTGCGCTACGGCCCCAAAATCAATGCCTTTCCGGCCCATGTTGGCAACGACCCGATCGACAACATCAAGTTCGCCGCCGATCAGGGTTTTCGCGGCATGTTCGACAATGGCCTGGGGGGAAAATCGGTCGATCTGCAGGTGGAGATCGCCAAAGAGATTGAGAAACAGGGCATGAAACTCGGCCCCTTCGTCATGGGCGGCAACGACCGCGAGCATCCCATGGTCCTGGGCGGCAAAGAAGCTCGCGACGCCGTCATAGCCGGAACGAAAGCGGCTGTCGAGATCGCCAAACGCGTCAACTGCGACCGAGCCCTTCTGGTGCCGGGCAATTACGACCTGCGTCTTCACACGGACTATCAAACCGCCAACGTGATTGACACCCTGCGCTTCGCCGCCGAGGTGGCCGAGCCCGCGGGTTTGGTGATCGTGCTCGAGCCGCTCAACTGGTACGCGAACCACCCCGGTCTGTTCCTTCACGAAATCCCGCAAGCGTACTTGATCTGCCGCGCCGTTAACAGCCCCTCGGTCAAGATCGTCAACGACCTCTATCACCAGCAGATCTCCGAAGGCAATCTGATTCCGAATATCGACAGAGCGTGGGGAGAGATTGGCTCGTTCCACGTCGGCGATAATCCGGGAAGAAAAGAACCGGGCTCGGGCGAGATCAACTACGTCAACGTCTTCAAGCATATCCACTCGAAGGGCTACGACGGAGTGCTCTGCATGGAGCACGGCCTGAGCCTGGGACGCGGCAAAGAGGCGGAGATGGGGTTGATCGAAGCCTACCGCAAAGCGGATGATTTCTAAACGTCTTTCGACTTCGTACATTAAATGCCTGAAGGCCGGGCGAATTTCGGAGGCATCAATGAGGTTTCGTGCGGCAGCCAGACGGCCCGTGTTTGGGGTTCTGCGCCGTCTCCTCATGCCTTTGGCGAAACGTGTCAAATATCGACCCCACCTGAAACACTCCATCGGGGCCGAAACTGGTCCAAATTCCCAACGTGTTTCGGGATCGCCAGTGACGACCTGACTGGAGTTCCGCTCGCAATACGACGCCCCCGATGGTGAGAAAACCATCGGTATCGGACTAAACCCCCCGGATGTCTTGAAAATCGCGGCGAAACCAGTCAGGATAGAGGATTGGTCGGAAACGATGACGGGCGGCATTGCGGGGAAGGAATAGCGTATGAGTTCGGTCGAGTGGTTCTACGCCAAAGATGGGGGGCAGGTCGGTCCGGTGACAACGGTCCAGATCCGGCAGCTTGCCGCCGCGGGCAAACTCGCCCAGGAGGATCTCGTCTGGCGCGAGGGGATGGACCAATGGCAGCCGGCCCGCAAAGTGAAGGGCCTGTTCGGTAGCTCGCCGGCGCTTGGCGGTACGCCGTCGGTTGGCGATTCGGCCGAGCTCGGGTCGGTGGTCATTTCGACCGACGGAGGGGCCGAAGCGGAGGACGGCGAGGAAGAACAACCGCCCAGGCACGTCTTCGACGTCTTTCTCGATTTTGCCCGGCGCCGCTTCACCGCCCGGTTTGTTACCTCGGCGACGGCGCTGTTCGCGGGCTGCGGCCATTATACGCTCTATCTGGCCATGTTCGTGTTGTTTGCGTTGTCGGTCGTTTTGACGATCGAAACACACAGCGCGACGATGATCCTGCCGGGGATTGCGGGTGTGTTGATCCTGGCCGTGTTGCAGTACACGGCACGGCGGTTCTGCGAGGCCCTGGAACGTCTGAACCGGGCCGCCCCGGCAGCGGTCTCCTCGACCGCCTTTCTCGATTGCTATGCGCTTTTGAGCATGATCGCCGGCGTGGCTTGGTTGCTGGTCATGTCGTTCCTGGCGGTGGAAACCGAGGAGTTCGGCGCCAAGGACTTCGGATGGATTCTCCAAGGCGTGGCCGGTTTCGCCGTCTTTGCGTTTATGGCGGTCGTATCGCTCAACCCGGCGACACTCGGGCTGCGTATCGACCCCAACGCGGGAGCCGGCGAGGAGGCGATCGGAGTCATTTCGTTTCTCGTCAAGGCGGTCGTACGGCTTGTGCCGGTAGCGTTCGGCGCCGGTGTGGTGCTGGGCACCTTCGAGTTGCTCCGCGCCCTGATACTCGTCTTCCAGAGTCCCGAAGTGTTCAAGACGCTTGAGTCGAGCCTGCAAGCCGGCCGTGGCGGAACCGTGGAGTTGGCCGGCGCGCCGGCGACGGTCGCGGCGGCGGTGGCCGGATTGATTCTGGCGGCGGCCTTGCCGTTTTTCAGCTACGTGGCGTTTCTCTGCTTCCACCTTTTCGTCGAAGTGATCCGTGCGCTGTTGACACTCGGGCGGCGATGATGGGTGCCCGGCAGCCGGGGAATTCACTGGTCCGAACCGCTTCCTGGTTCTTGCCAAATGGGCCCTTTGGTCTCAAGACGTTCGCAATCCACACCGCCGCGTCCGAGGTCTCCTCTCCCACTGCCTTCGGGCGGAACTCGTCGCCGTCTCTGGTGTTAGACACACTTGGGAGGCGATCTCCACTTCCCGCCGGTCTCGCTGCGTGGTAGACTGCCCCATATTGAAGCGAAGCGTCCTAATTTGTCAACCAGAGGGCTCCCGAAGAGGCGCAGTTACGCAGCCAACCACGACCGGGTGTTCGTGGCTGAAGCCCAATGTAATCAGCTAGTTTTCCAATAATTGCGTCCTGAAAAATGCCAACCGTTCTACGAAGCGGTCCGTATCGATTCTTCTTCTATGCAGGCGACAGGGACGAGCCCCCTCACGTTCATGTCGAGCGGGGTGATGGTGAAGCCAAGTTCTGGCTTGATCCAGTCCGCCTGCAAGGGAGCCATGGTATCGCGCGGAGCGACATCCGTCGAATCGAGAGACTCGTCCTGCAACATCAGCACCAGTTCATGGAAAGTTGGAATGAATTCTTCGACCACTGACACATCGACGCCGATGGCCGAGCAAGTGGAAGTGACGGGCGATACGCTATCGGTCGAACTGCGCGACGGTCGCACGATCTCGGTGCCCGTGGGCTGGTATCCTCGGCTTGCCCATGGAACCGACGAGGAACGCAAACAGTGGCGGTTTGTGGGCGGCGGCCGGGGAATTCACTGGCCGGAGTTGGACGAGGACGTCAGTATCGAGAATCTGCTCGCGGGTAAACCGTCTGGAGAAAGCCAGTCGTCCTTCAAGCGATGGCTGGAGAGCCGGGGGGCCAGGTAGCTTCTTTGGGCACCAAGCTCGCCGCGTCGTCACGTGTCTGAAAGCTGAACACCCCGGTCGTCGATCGTAAAGGGGACGATCTCATCGACGCAGCGGCTGCCCCGGTGTTTGCCGACGTACAGGGCTCGGCTGAAACGGTTGCCCTGGCGGACCTTGCCCAGGTAGAGAATCGTGTTGGCGCCGGAAAGCACGTCGCCTTGGTCCAGGGGGCGACCGAGCATGTCGTCGAGGGTGACTTCGTGGGACGTGCAGAGGAGCATGCATCCGATCCGCGCCGGATCGTAATGGTGGGCGGCCACGTCCGCGGCGTTTCGGCGGTAGTGCTGCCGGAAGAGATCCCGGGCGACCCACTCGGCGTCCTTGCGGAGGATCTGGTGGTAGATGTACTCGAACAACTCGAACTGGATCGAATCGGAGGGGCGATCGGCCGGTTCGATCCCGTCGATCACCGCCCGGCGCGTGCCGCGAGTGAAGTTGCCGTAGAAGAAGGCAATCGAGACGCCCAGCCGCCGCGCGAGTTCCGCCTGCCAGTCTTGCCACGAGTCGAAGTTCATGTCGTCGCGAGTCACGCGACCGCCGGCACGATCGAATACATGGAGGTAATCACCCCGAGAGACGCCGTCGCGGAAGAACCCGTCCAACTCGACACGATCTTGCGGCGGAACCACTTCCAGCGACCAATCGAACATCCGCCGGGCGTACTCGGCGTGATTCTGGGAATCGCCCCGAGCACTCATGTCGAAAACCAGACCGCGGCGGCCTTCTTGCGGGAGTCCGGCGTGGGCGAATTGCAGCCCGAGTTGGGTTTTGCCGATGCCGGTGGAACCGACGACCACGGTGAGCGTGCCTGGCAGCAGCCCGCCGCCGAGCAGGGCGTCGAGTCCGTCGACGCCGGTGGAAAGTCGTCCGTTGTCGCTCATGGTCGAAGCGTAATTATTTTCTTGAAGCGGTGCGATTGAAGGGCCGCTTCGGTTATCGCCGCGGTAGCCGCGGCATTTCGGCCGTGGTTAACCGCCGGGGGCCAGCCCTGTAGGATGCAGTCGGCGAAATAGGTGAACTGGGCTTTGTTGATGTCGACCGTCTTAAACGGTATCCGGGCGAGCTTTCCGCTGGGCCGGCGCGAGGGATCGTCGTCGGCCGGCGGGCTTTGGAGCTCGAAAAGGCCTTCCAGCTTGCCCTGTTTGGGGCTGTTGATCGTGCCCTCGGCCAAGAGCGTCCCGTGGGTTCCATGGATTTCGAGTCGGCTCGGTCCGGCGGCCTCGGGGATGCAGAAGAAGCAGTCGACGGTCGCCTGGGCGCCCGATTTGAACTCCAACAGCAACGTGGCGGCGTCTTCGGCCCGGTTGTAGTTATGCACGAGCCGTCCCTTGATCGCCGCGACGCGATGGATCGGCCCGGCGAAGTGCTGCAAGAGATCCACCAGCGGCGTGGCCAGCGCCATGACCGCCCCGCCCCCTTTTCGGGAGTCCTGACGCCAATTGCCGGCCACCGGCGGCGACCACCCGGCCAGCCGGCCGCGCAACGAAACGATCTTCCCCAGATGCCCGCCGTCGAGGAATTCCTTGATCTTCGCGTGCGCCCCGTGAAACTTGTCGGCGTAGCCCTCCTGAAAGAAGACCATGTTGCCGTGGCAGGCCTCGACCGCGTCGGTGGCCTGTTTGAGGTTCATGGCCGCCGGGTTTTCGCAGAGGACGTGTTTGCCCGCCCCGGCCGCCATTTGGATGTGGCGAAGGTGCTGCGAGGTGGGTGAGGCGATGTAGACGGCCTCGACCGCCGGATCGTCCAGCAGGTCCTTCTCCTTCGCGTAGGCCGCCGGTGCGTTCCACTGCTTGGCCAGACGCTTCGCATCGTCGGCAGCCGCCACAGCTACCAGTTTGCAGTTTCTCGTACGTATCAAGCCGGGGATCGCTCGTTGGCAGACGGGATCACCGGCCCCGATGACCCCGAAGTTCACGCGTTGTTTGGCCATGAACGGTGTCCTTTGGTCGTCGTTGGAGGGAGAGCAAGTGAGGATGGGGGGTAAGTCGGGGGGAGGGAAGTCTGACTGCCTCACGGTGTCATTATTTGAGGATACCCCGGGGCTGAAGAAAGGGAAACCCTACAGCTCTCCCGGGGGGTGCGAGGGTTTTGGTAGCCGGATTCGTGGGAATTCGGGTAGTCTGTGGTATCCCTGAAGTCTCACGACTTCGGCTACTCCGTGTTACGCCCTCACAGTGCATCGCAGACCAGATCGCCGACTTCGGTCGTGCCGTAGCCCATTTTGCCGGCGGCCTGGCTCTTCATCTTGGTGCCGGTGACGGTTTGGATGGCCTGGGCCACGCGCGTGGCGGCTTTTTCGTGGCCGGCCTGTTCCAGGAGCATGGCCACCGCGGCGATGGTGGCGATCGGGTTGATCATGTTCTTGCCGGTGTACTTTGGTGCGCTGCCACCCATCGGTTCAAACATGCTGGTACCCCCCGGCTCGGGGTTGATGTTCCCGCCGGCGGCCACACCCATGCCACCCTGCAGAATGCCCGCCAGATCGGTGATGATGTCGCCGAACATGTTGGTCGTGACAATCACGTCGTAATACTCGGGATTCTTTACCATCCACATGCAGCAGGCGTCGACGTGGTTGTAGTCGGTCTTGACGTCCGGATATTCCTTGGCCACGTCCTGGAAAGCGCGCCACCAGAGATCGTGCCCATAGGTCAGCACGTTGGTCTTGGCCACCAGCGTGAGCATCTTCTTCTGGTTACGCTTTCGGGTGAAGTCGAACGCCCAGCGGATACACCGTTCGCATCCCTTGCGGGTATAGACGGCCGATTGCATGGCGACTTCGTCGGGGGTGCCCTTCTTCAGAAATCCCCCCACTCCGGCGTAGAGGTCTTCGGTGTTCTCGCGGACGACGACGAAATCGATGTCGTCGGGGCCCTTGCCGGCCAACGGCGTTTCCACACCCGGGTAGAGTTTCACCGGGCGCAGGTTGATGTACTGGTCCATCGCGAACCGCATATCCAGCAGCAACCCGCGTTCGAGAATCCCCGGGGCCACGTCGGGGTGGCCGATCGCGCCGAGCAGAATCGCGTCGAAGGTTTGCAACTGGTCCAGGGCCCCCTCGGGCAGGATCTCACCCGTGGCCAGATAGCGGTCTCCGCCGTAATCGAAGTCTTCCAGTTCGACGGCAATGCCTTCGTCGGCGGCAATCGCTTTGAGGACTTTGACCCCTTCGGCGGCCACTTCCGGTCCGGTTCCGTCGCCGCCGATAACGGCCACTTTGAGTGTATCGCTGGTGCTCACGGCAGGTTCCCCGCCTCCTGGAGTTGATGGAAATCGTTGTGTTCAATGCCCGTTCGGCAACTCTAATCCGGATTGTTGTCGGGCCGATTATTATAACCCGAAGCGTGAGCGAGGGACCAGCGGCGGGTCTCCTCGCTTACGCTTCGGGTTTCCATGATCGATTGCGTCGCCAAATCCCCGGCTCGTGAGTAATACCGATGAAAACGGTAAATTCTACCAACAGCCAAGGACCATCACAAGAAGCCCGCCGGGCTACTGGCGGCCGTCGGTACCCGACCAGAGGCCTCGCCGGGCAATTCGGGCTTCTTCTTCGGCCCGGCGAAATAGGGTCTTCTTTGAAGTAGAGTAGTTGTAGTCCGTTTTCGCCCAGGCCAGCCCCTGGCGGATCAACTCCTCGTTGAGCATCTTGTCGCCGACCCAAACGTAGGCCAGGAAACGCTTGTACTTGTCGATTCGCTCGCGGTCGAATTGCAGGCGGACCCGGTTACCGCCGGCGGCGAGGAACTGCTCGGTGAACTCGGTGGCCTCCGGTCCCCAGGGAGCCGGCCGATCCTTCGGGACTCGGGGAGGTTGCGTTTCCGGCGTGTCGGCTCCGATGAGTCGAATGGGGGCGTTGTTGGTCAAGCGGAACGTGTCGCCGTCGACGACCCGCCCGACCTCGTGGATGCCCTCGGAAAGAGCCTCCGGCGGCGCCGGCGGTTCCGTGGACTTCTGGTAAACCCGCAGCGCAACCAGGGCGACCACAACGAGCACCGCGACGATCGGCTTCTGCCGGCTGAGCCAGCGGCGCGTAGGAAAACGGCGGCGGGTGCGACGGCTCATGAACCGATTCAGTTCTCGCTGAAGTCGAACAGCTTGGCCGCGTTGTGACCGAGGGGGTGTTTGAGAAACCGCTTGCGGCATTCGGGGCAGAGATCGAAACGAAGCTGTTGGTAGACGTCGTTGCCGACCGAACCGCTTTCGGCGTCTTCCAGGCGTTCGATGATTTCGTCGATTTCACGCAAATGATCGCGGTCGTCGTCCGGGTCCTCCTCGGTCAACGGATCCAGCGCCGCGTGGATCTCCATCTTCACAACGTAGCGAAGATCTTCGGGATCGAGTTCCCGCTTGCAGAGGTCGCATGAATATCGAATCATAGTCTCGCTCCCCGAATTGCACCGGTCATCGCCGGCGGTCGAAACGCCGCAAGCAACCCACTAAATTTCATACTACTGTCAAGTCGAGAGTCGGTGCAAGGCGTTCTGTCGCATTTTCTTGGGGGGTTCTGATACGAATGCAAAATCCGCCGTCACGACCGGATTCGACTTGACACGGCCGAAGAAATGTGTTCCGCGCGCCCGTGGGCCGGCACATGGCTTGTTCGGTGGACCGTTTGCCGGGGCGTGTATGCCGGGAGTGGCGACGCACCGCGAGAAGAACGCGCGGCAACCGTGGCCGCCTTACCGTATTTGGGCCAGTTTCCCTAAATTCACACGGCCGATGCGTATGCACATTCTTGGGAGGATTTTGAGCCGGTTTTCGCCCCCTACTCAGACTTCCTGTTCTTCTCGGTCCTCGCCCCCGCTTGTGTCCCGACGAGGACAATTTGGCGAAAGTCTCGCGTGGTGATGCCGAACCGGCTACAATGAACGATCAACGGCCAATCGGAGATGCAGCCTACCCGGGAGTCCGCGAGATGGTTACGTCGACCGGAGTCAATGCCCTCTCGTCCAGCGTGCTGGTGGTCAACCGGCTCTATGTGGCGATCCACATCGTCAACGTGCGGCGGGCTGTCGGGCTGCTCTTTCGCGAGTTGGCCGAGGTGATCGACGTCGAAGACGGGCGGTATGCCAACTATGACTTCCAGTCGTGGCGGGAAATCAGCCAACTCAAGGCCGAACTGGATGAGTCCGACGAGGACTGGATTCGCTCGGTCAACTTCCTCCTCCAAGTACCGAGGGTCATCCGGCTTCTGTCCTGCGAACGCCGGCCCCAATTGACGATGCGGTTGAATCGTCGCAACATCTTCACCCGGGACGGCAATCGTTGCCAGTACTGCGGACGCCGTTTTTCCACCAGCGAGTTAAGCTTGGACCATGTCGTTCCCCGCAGTCGCGGCGGCGAGACGACTTGGCGAAACCTCGTCTGCGCGTGCGTTCGCTGCAACGTGCGCAAAGGGGGGCGGACTCCCAAAGAGGCGAAAATGAAGCTCATTCGCCCGGCCGCCAAACCCGAGCGATGTCCCCTGCTGTCCTGCAAACTGGACAACCCGAAATACCAAAGCTGGAAGACCTTCCTCGACGAGGCCTATTGGTCCGTCGAGCTGGTGTAGGGCAGCGATTAGGCGATTAGCGATTAGACGGCTAGCGATTAGGCCGCGGCCTATTCGTCCGGTTCGCAAAGGGGTTTCTTCTTCTCGGTGATGACTTCACACTGGGTAGCCATCTCGGCATTGAGTTGGATGTACTCGTTCCACTCGTCCGGGACGTTTTCGTCGAGGAAGATCGCGTCGACCGGGCATTCGGCAACGCACGCCTCGCAGTCGATGCACTCGTCCGGGTGAATGTAGAGCATCTTCTCGCCCTCGTAGAAGCAATCCACCGGGCAGACTTCGACGCAATCGGTGTACTTGCAGTCGTGACACGGTTGGCAAACGACGTGAGTCATGGGGACGTTTCTCCTTCGGGTTTTCCCGAGCCTGGTCAGTTTAGCCCCGGCACTTGTGCCGGGAGACGCCGCATTCGCGTGAGCGGTTGATTGGAGCCAACTCCTTGCCGTCAAAGCACTTGCTAACGAATCCCAAGACGCCTCCGTAGGGCAATCTTAGGGAGGGGCACCAGAGGTGTCAAGCCGCCCCCGCGACACCCCCCCGTCACAAAGTCCCCAGAGGGTTCGCCTTGCTTCATTTCCCTCCTCGATGCTACAATAATTGGTGGGTGAGCATGGTTTCGGGCCACTTCATTTTGTCCGTGCTCCCCCATCAGCAAGGACCGCCCGCGACGGTATTCGCCGACAACCAGGGGAAGCGTAGCGTGGCACTCTCTGAAATTGACCGCAATCTGCTCGACCGATGTCTCCAGCGAAAGCCTCGGGCGTGGGAGGACTTCGTCGATCGGTTTCTTGGACTGGTCGTTCACGTAGTCAATCATACGGCCCAAGCGCGAAGCGTACGCCTCTCGCCCGAGGAACGAGAAGATCTGGCCGCCGAGGTCTTCCTGGCGATCATCCAGAACGATTTCGCTATCTTGCGCCACTTTCGTGGTCAGAGCAGTTTAGCAACCTATCTCACGGTGATCTCGCGGCGGATATCCGTGCGCGAAATTCTTCGCGGCAAATCGGCCGCCCGGCTTGGTGACGGCACCGCCAAGGGTGGCACTGCCAAGGGCAATTCCAACGCGGTTGCCGCCACGCCGCCGCCGGAGCAACGCATTAGCAACCGCGAGCAGGTCGAACGCCTCTTGGCCGAACTCGACGGAACCGAATCGAAGGTCGTCCGCTTGTATCACCTGGAAGGCAAGACCTATCGGGAGATCGGCGATACGGTGGGGATGTCGGAGAACAGCGTCGGCCCGATGCTCAGCCGCGCCCGAAACAAGATGCGCCAGACGGGGCTCGATCTGGGCGAAGGGTGAACGGCTAGTATTCCGTAACAAGCCGAATGATGGGCGGGGGTGCCTGGGGTCGAGCGCAGCAAGCCCCCAGTTCG
>CAYUIQ010000091.1:0-29972 GCA_964444795.1 uncultured Planctomycetaceae bacterium | reverse complement strand
GTAGAGCTGAAAACCCGACAAACACGCACTGCTTGCAAGCAAGCAGTGGCACACAGGGCCGTCCGTGTCGTCTCGGATGCAACGATGCAAAGGAGTCGCTTGATGAGCTTTCAACAGAAACCGGCCCGCATTGGGTTCATTCCGGCCAACCGGGGATTCTTCAGCTCCGAACTGGCCGCCAAGATGCGTGGCGAGACGATCACCGCGATGGAAAAGCTGGGGATCGAAGTCGTGGTGCCCGGCGAGGACCAGACGGAAGTCGGTTGCGTGCAATCGCTCGCCGAAGCCGAGATCTGCGCCGAGTTGTTCCGCCGGAACGACATCCAGGGGATCGTCGTTGGGGCGGTCAACTTCGGCGAGGAACAATCCGTCGCGTGGACGGTGCGCAAGGCGAATCTCAACGTGCCGGTGATGATCTTCGGCTGCCAGGAGGAAGAGACGCTGACGATGAAGACGCGTCGCCGCGACGCCTTCTGCGGGCTGCTTTCCATCGGCGACGTTTTGCGGCAGATCGACGCGAAATACACGGTCGCCCGGCGGCCGATCTGTTTTCCGTCCGACGATGCGTTTGCCGCCGACCTCGATTGGTTCGTCCGCGTCTGCCGCGTGGTCACCGGAGTGCGCAACGCCCGATACGGTCAGATCGGCGCGCGGCCCGACGCCTTTTGGACGTGCCGCTACGACGAGAAGATGCTCCAGCGACTCGGCGCCACGACGGTGACGCTCGATCTGTCCGAAGCGATCGCCGGCGCTAATGCGCTGGCCGACGACGATCCGGCGGTGCTGGAACTCGTCACGGCCACGGGCCAATACGCCGACGTTTCGGCCGTAAAGCCGGCGAGCGTATTGCGGAGCGCCAAGCTCGAGCTGTTTCTCCGCCGCTTCAAGGAAGAGAACGGGATCGACGCATTTGGAATTCAATGCTGGACTTCGATCCAGGCGAACTACGGCGCGTGTAGCTGTACGGCAATGAGCCGGCTGGGCGACGAAGGGACGCCCTGTGCGTGTGAGTCGGACATCATGGGCACGCTGTCGATGCACGCGGCCATGCTGGCCAGCGGTTCGCCCGCCGGATTGGCCGACTGGAACAACTTGCACAACGACGACGACGAACTGGCCAATATCTGGCATTGCGGGGTATTTCCCGCCTCGTTTGCAGGGACGCACCCCAAGCTGGGCGTGCAGGAGATCATCGCCTCCGGCGGAGCGGCCACGTACGACGATTCGCAGGGAACGTGCGAATTCATCGCCAAACCGTCGCCGCTGACGCTGTTCCGGGTGACCCAAGATGCGGATTCCCGCTGGCACGCGGTCGCGGCGGAGGGTAAGATCGAGGACAATCCGGCGGTCACCTTCGGTGCCTACGGCTGGTGTCGCATCCCCAATTTGCAGCGGCTTTACCGTGACGTGCTGCTGCGACACTTCCCGCACCACGTGGCGATTACCCAGACCCACGTGGGCAACGTGCTGTGGGAGGCCTTTGGAAACTACCTCGGCATGAACGTCCATCACGCCACGCAGGACTCACCCGGATTGTACACGCCGCAGTTGCCATTCTAGAATCTTAGTTTAGCCCGGGCCCTTGTACCCGGCGTTTCCCCCAAGAGGAGACCACCCATGCTCGGCCGTACGCCGCTACTCGCTCTGACGCTGTTGATCACCGCCGGCATCGTGTGCTGTGGTCCGTCGCAAACTTTCGCCTCCGAAGAAGCGCCACCGGCCGACTCCGATCCGGCCGCATCGGCGCCGGTCGAGGAGAAGACGGAAACATCGACCGGCGGCCGGATGGAGGGGGTCGACTGGGCGGTGATCGGCGGCTACTTCGCCATGCTCGGGCTACTCGCCTGGTGGGTCATCCGCAAGAACAAGGACACGGCCGACGACTACTTCCTGGCCGGGCGCAATCTCGGTTGGTTCATCGTGGGGGCATCGATCTTTGCCTCCAACATCGGATCGGAGCATCTCGTCGGCCTGGCCGGTTCCGGCTGTACCGATGGCGTGGCGATGGCCCATTACGAGTTGCACGCCTGGTGTTTGCTGGTGCTGGCTTGGGTCTTGGTCCCCTTCTACTCCCGGTCGAAGGTCTTCACCATGCCCGAGTTTCTCGAACGGCGGTTCAACCCGACCAGCCGTTGGGTTCTCTCGCTGATCTCGTTGGCGGCTTACGTGGTGACCAAAATCGCCGTTGGCATCTTCGCCGGAGGGATTGTCTTCTCCGTGTTACTGGCCGACGTGGGAGGCATGGGGCCCGAAAAGGCCTTCTGGGTCGGATCGATCCTGGTGATCCTTCTCACCGGAGCCTATACGGTGCTGGGCGGGTTGCGCGCGGTCGCCTATACCGAGGCCGTGCAGACGGTCGTCTTGGTGGTCGGCTCCGTCCTGGTGACGGTCTACGGACTCCAGGCCCTGGGCGGATGGGACGCATTGCGCGAGGTCGCCGGGTCCGATATGTTCAACCTCTGGAAGCCGCTGGTCCCCGAAGGAGTCCAGGCGTCCTGGGCACCGGTCGATACGGTCGTAACCAACCCGGATACGGGTGCAAAGTCGGGGGAATTGTCCTGGTACTTTAACGACAACTACCCCTGGCTGAGCATGCTCTTCTGTGCTCCGGTGATCGGGCTCTGGTATTGGTGTACCGACCAGTACATCGTCCAGCGTGCCCTCGGCGCGCCCAACGAACGGGAGGCTCGCCGGGGTGCGATTTTCGCTTCCATGCTGAAACTCCTGCCCGTCTTCATCTTCATTATCCCCGGCATGATCTGCTTTGCCCTGATGTTCCAGTGGCAAACCGGAAATAGTGAGCGGAGCTTCGAGGGAATGTTGAAGAACGAGGCGTTTCTCAAGAGCCCCGACACACTCGCCAAATACCCGGGCTTCGTCACGACGGACGAAAACGGAAAGGATATCGTCGACATCGTCAAGATGCGCGCGGAAGAGCCGGAACAAGCGGCTTTGCTTCTGGCCGACGCGCGCGCCAACCGCCAGGAGGTGCTGCTGAGAAAGCACGCCGAATTCGTGATCACGGTCGACGGTAAGCGGCAGCTCGACATGGACCGCATGATCGAGGAAGCCCCCGATCAGTATGCCTTGCTGCAAACCAACGCGAAGAAGAACATCCGGGACAGCGGCATGAGCTTCCCGATGATGGTCACCACCGTGCTTCCCAAGGGCGTTCGCGGGTTGGTTGTCGCCGGCCTGCTGGCCGCGCTGATGAGTTCGCTGGCCGGCGTGTTCAACGCCTCGGCCACGCTGTTTACGATGGACTTCTACTCGAAGCTGCGGCCCAACACGTCCCAGCACCGACTGGTCTGGATCGGCCGCTTCGCCACTGTCGTCATGGTGCTCATCGGCTTAGCGTGGATACCCGTTATTCAGGGCAGCAAAGGCCTTTACGATTACTTGCAGGGTGTCCAGGCCTATCTGGCACCGCCGATTTTCGTCGTCTTCTTCCTGGGGATCTTCTGGAAGCGGCTCAACGGCGCGGGTTGTCTGGCGGCGCTGATCGTTGGTGCCATCATGGGTATCTTCCGCCTGGCCATCGATACGCCGGTCAAGCTGAAAATGACCGGCTTTGAAGACGGCTATCCCGTCGACTCGCTCCTCTGGGTCGTCAACAAGATGTTCTTCCAGTACTACAGCATCCTGATCCTCATCGTCTGCGCGGTGGCCATGGTTACGGTCAGCTTCGTGACGAGGAAGCCGGACTACGGAAAGATCACCGGCCTGACCTACGGCACGATGACCGACCAGGACAGGGCCGAGTCGCGTGCCAGTTGGAACTGGGCCGACGTGACCGCCTCGGCGATCGTGTTGGGCGCGATCCTGGCGGCGTACCTGTATTTCCAGGGGTAAACGAGTGATCCGGCCCCCCGGAAGAGCCGGGGGCTGATGGGGGTACATACCGTGTATTACCGCGCGATCTTTTTCACCCTGTTGACATTATTCTTGACGGCAACAACCCGGGCCGACGATTGGCCCGGCTGGCGAGGCGCGGCGCGCGATGCCGTCTGTCGCGAGGCGGGGCTGTTGCGGCAGTGGCCCGAGGGAGGGCCGCCGCTGCTTTGGACCGCCACCGGCTTGGGCGAAGGCTACAGCGGACCGGCGATCGTCGGCAACGTGCTCTACACGATGGGCAACCGTGGCGGCCGCGAGTGGGTCATGGCGCTGGACGTCGAGGGCCAGGGGCGGCGACTCTGGGCGACCGACATCGGGCCGGTCGAGTACGACGGCTATAGCCCCGGCACGCGATGCACGCCCACCGTCGACGGCGATCGACTCTACGTGCTGGGAGCCAGCGGCACGCTCGCCTGCCTCGACTTGAAGCGAGGAACGATCCGCTGGAGCAAGAGTCTGGTGGCCGATCTCGGCGGCGCGGTGCCCAAGTGGGGATACGCCGAGAGCGTGCTGATCGACGGCACTCGCTTGCTCTGCACGCCCGGCGGCGATCGGGCCACCATCGCCGCGCTGGACAAAATGACCGGCCGCACCCTTTGGACTTCGCCGATCGGCGATCCGGCCTCGTATGCGTCGATCATCAAGGTCTCTTGCCACGGCGTGGCGCAGTACGTTCAATTTACCGGCAACGGCGTGGTCGGAGTCGACGCCGCCGACGGCAAGCTGCTCTGGCGATACGACGAATCCGCTTACACCAAGTACGGCGGAATCAACATCGCCACGCCCGTCTGGGCGGACGACACGGTC
Organism: uncultured Planctomycetaceae bacterium; assembly: GCA_964444795.1. Taxonomy (GTDB): domain Bacteria; phylum Planctomycetota; class Planctomycetia; order Pirellulales; family Thermoguttaceae; genus JABMRP01. Next base: position 25,271 of record CAYUIQ010000091.1, on the reverse strand, counting down.
TTCGCCGCCGCGGGTTATGAAGTGGGCGGCGGGTTGGCCCGGATCGAGAAAACGCCCGACGGATTCCGCGCCGGGGGAGTTTACTTCACCAAGGAGATGAAGAACCACCACGGCGGGTTGATTCGCTTCGGCGAGGTGCTCTACGGCTGTAACGACCCGGGCATTCTCACCTGCCTGGAGTACAAAACGGGCAAGATCCGCTGGCGAAGCCGCGCGCCGGGCAAGTGTTCGATCCTGATGGCCGAGGGGATGCTCTACTGCCGCAGCGAAAACGGCCCGATCAGTCTCGTTGAAGCAGACGCGGAAGAGTTTGTTCTCCACGGCCAATTCGACCAGCCCAATCGCAGCGATCAAAAAGCCTGGCCGCATCTGGTCATCTCCGGCGGCCGGCTCTACGTCCGCGATCAAGATGTGCTGTTGTGCTACGACGTGCGTCGACGGTGAGCAGTCCGTCAACGGCTTTCCCCCTCGTAGCAGAGAATCTCGCCCTCGATCGTCGAAATAAACAGTCGCCCGCCCGATACTGAGACGCCGTCGAGCACCGGCGGGGCGTCGAGTTCGTGATCCGCCCGAATCTTGCCGTCCGTGGTGGAAAGCACCAATAGCTTGCCGCCGTGTTGACCCTGGTACGCCGCCCAGGGATCGGCTGGATCGATCACATCGGGCGTACCGCCGGCTATCAGGGTGTCGCCGGCCAGCGCCATGGCCGTGACGCGAACCGGTACGCGGATCGACCATCGCTTGGGAATCTTGATTCCGTATTCCTTCTTGCCCGCGCTGGCCACTTGTTTCGCATCCACGCCCATGATCGTCGCCAGATCGGTTGCGAACAACTCGAAACCTTTGGTACCGGGCGCGAAGAAACCCCCGTATCCGGTCATCGCGTCTCGGGCCCTTACCCCGTACAGCGCCGTCTCGTCGAAGACCATGTACTCGGCGATCGGCCGGTCGCCCAGATACCATCGGGCGCGGCTGAACCACTCGTCGTCGAGCATGCCGCCGGTGGTCCGCAGGAATCCGTCGACGGCTGGCGTGACGGACGCGGGTTCGGGGAAGATCTGCCGATGTCGCATGGTGATCGCGTCGCCCCGGCCGACCAGCGGATCGGACAGCAGCCCGGAGTCGCCCAACCGGTCGGTTCCCGCGTCGACGTCCATCGAGTGCTCCGACGCGATCTTCCGTCGCGAGAGGATCTTGCCCGTGCTCGCATCGAGCGAAAACGCCAGGATGCCGCCGTCGAGGAAGGAGGAGCGTCCCGCCGTGAAGTAAACGACCCCCTCGTCGACCAACGGGCCTCCATGCACCGGCCATGCCGATTCGATGCCGCCGGGCGCTGCGATGAGTCGCTCCGCGGGAGCGCCGCGGAATCGCCAGACGAGCTGGCCGTCGGACATCCGCAGACAGTAGAGCCACCCGTCGGCGCAGCCGAAATAAGCCCGGCCTCGGTCGATCGTGGGCGGCGAGTCGATGGGACCGCCGCCGGTGAAGGTCCAGAGTTGCTTTCCATCTTCGGCATTGAGGGCCACGACTCGATGCGCCGCGGCCACGATCGCCACGTCGCCGACGACAACGCAGCCCGTGGGCTTGACGCCCATGTCAACCTCCCATGCTTTCTTCAAGTCGGTCGGCAAGGACGCCTCGGTCGCGCCGCCGCGTGTGCGGTCGTGTCGATACATGGGCCAGTCCTCCGAAAGCGGAGCGCGGGAAGCCGAAAGCGGAGAAGGTATTTCGTCGTAAGCCGGACCGCGTTGCAGCTTGTGCGAGTCGGACTCGGCCCGGGGCGACGGTCCCTCGGGTGCCAACGCCACAAAGCCGTTGAGCTTCGAGCTGATGTAGCAACTACACGGGTGCGGGGTCGCGTAGATTAGCCCGTTGCAGGGAAACGCACCCAGGCGGCACGTGCCGCGGACCCAGTGGTTGCGGTCGGTCTGCTCGCCGGCGAAGTCGATAAACTCCAGCCCGCGATAGCTGGTCATCATGAATCGCGTGGTTGCCTTGTTTCGATAGCAGCGGTGATGGTGGCCGTTGTCGAAGGCCTTGAAGTTGGAGACCTTTCGCCGCACTTCGCCGCTGGCCGGATCGAGCCCCAGAAGAAACGCCGTCTCGAAATCGTGGACCCAGACGAGCCCGTCAACGACCATCACGTCGGCCGGATGCCCCCAACCCCAGGAGGCGCACTGCCGGTCCCAGAGCTCCTTGCCCGTGGCGGCCGAGAAGGCGTGCAATCGGGCCCGCTCTCCTCGCCAGCCGACCCTTTTCACGGGATTGACTTGGGCGAAGTAGAGCGTGCCGTCGGAGTAGACCAGCGAACACATGTCGCTGAAGCGGAGATTGTATCGCATGCGATGTTCGGGGATTTCCGGCCGCGGCACCGTCCAGACTTCACGACCATCGTCCAATGACAGGCCGACGATCCGCTCTCCGTCGACGAAGAACACGCGGCCGTCACCGGCACACATCGACAGGTGGCTGATCCGCTCCATCGACCCGGTCTTGGAGCGAAGCCCGACGTAATCGCCCTTCTTCCAGAGCGTCTTGCCGCTGGAGACGTCGATCAGAGCGACCGACTTTCGCACCGGCGGTTCGCCCGGCGTGTCGGTCTCGTTGCGTCGCTGATCGGAAGCGGCGCCGGGCCGCTGTGCGTCTTTGTTGATCGCGAGGATGAGATGCCCGTCGTGCAGCAGGATCTCGTCGGTATACCGCGTGCCCTGGAAGGAGCGCAGTACCTCGCCGGTGGCCGCGTCCAACTCGGTCAGCGGCTCGTTGAATCCGAGCGTTGCGTACACGCGATCGCCGACGGCCACCAACCGCCGCGCGATGTGCGTGGGAATCGTGAAACGAACCTGCCAGTTGTCGCTCCAGGACTTCCAGCCCCAATCGGGCATCCGTGTGCGCCACAAGGGCACACCGTTGAACGCATCGCGGGCGACCAGCGCCCATTGGTCCGGAACACTGCCGTCCATGCCGCCGGGCGCTTCATCGACGACGTAAAACACGCGTCCCGCTGCCGACACCATGCCCGTCACGCTGGGCACCGTGTGATGATGGCGCGACCAATACGGTTTGGCGATCCACTGCAACCGGCGCGGCGGGCCGACGACCGTGTCCTCGGCCACGGCGTTGCCGTCGGGTCCGTGCAGCCAGTGGGTCCACTCGTCGATCTCTTTCGGCCAAGGCTTCGTCGTTTTGCTCCAGGAATCGCCTTTCTTGATGTACGCCACGCCCAGCGGTACGAGCACGCGCATCATCTCGTCGGCGCCCACGTCGCCCGGCTGTTCGACCACCAGCAGATTGACCAGATTGTCGGCATGAGGTAGCCGCCGGCCGTCAAACGCCGCCACGGAGACTTTTCCCTGGAGCCCGAGAGAGTTGATGTGTTCACTCGCCTGTTGGAGGTTTGCGGCCGACGCGTCGAGGCCTTGAACCAGGTATCGGTCGTTTGCTCGCAAGGCAGCCGTCAGCCGGCCGTTGCCACAACCGACGTGGACGATGAGTCCGCCCCGGACACCCGTGTCGTCGAGAATGCGTCGGGCCAGATCGCGCGGTTGGATGTTCGGTGCTTCCGCTTTCAGACGGTCGGCATCTACTTGGCAGCAGAGAAGGACAACCGGCAGAATACGCCAAACGCTTGGATGGTTGCGAGAAAGCACGGTCGATACTCCAATTCCGGGGAACTTTGTTGCATGAAATCGGCTCTTGCCGCGGCTGTGCGTGGCACGCCCCGAGTGTACCGTACGCAGGGGCGTGAGAGAAGCAGAGCCGCTCGAAGTGGTCGTCACCCACGGCAACTGCTGTTTTCCGCTCTATCGGGTCGACGGCAAGCCGGGCCACGTCCGTACGCTCCTGCCGGAGCATCCGATCGCCAAGGGCGTGCCCGCGACGTTCGACGTGCCGCGGACGGAAATCTACGGCGAACACTTCCACGTGCCCAAGCCCGACGCGGTGGTCTTCGACGAACGCTGGGACACGGGCGAATGGTTTCGCGCCGGCTGTGTGTGGAAGGTGGGCAAGGGCCAGGTGTTTTACTTCCGCCCCGGCCACGAAACTTATCCCATTTTCAAGCAGCCGGTGCCCCTGTTGATCCTCGAAAACGCGGTCCGCTGGATGGGGTCGAAGGGGGGAGCGTAGGGGCTACTCCTGGGGCTCCGGCGGCTCGACGTACTCCAGTTCCGGGCGGACGCTCTGGAAGTAGCGGCGGATGAGCCGTTCGATCTCCAGCGGCACGGGCACATCGGGCGAAAGAGCACCGTAGGCGACTTGCGGGCTGGCCGAAACCCCGGCGGCGGAACCATCGGAACCCTTCCCGGCGCGGGTTGCCAGTTCGGCCAGTGTCGAGGCATAAGGGCGGCTTTCGCGCCAGTCGGGAAACGTCCCTTCGGCCGCCGGCAGGAGTTTCCCCTGCTCCGATTCGTCCGGTGCGCCGAGCAATGCGAGACAGGTTATCAGGGCGATGCTCACCAGCGGTTCCCTCTCTTTGTTACGGCGCACACCATCGCGCGAAGTTCACGCGGCGCACAGCCACGTCGACCGCAAACAACACGACCGCGATCATCAACAGGTACGCAAACATCGGCTGCCAGGCGGAAACCGTCTCATCGGGTGTTGCGAATACGTCGGACGGCTGGATGTCGTACGTTCCGCCGGAATCGCTCGCCACGCGGCGCAAAAGCTCCTCATTCGTCGCCCGCCCGTGAAACTCGCCGCCAAAGGGCACCACCACGGCTCGACGCTGCCGATAGACGACCCGGCCCTCATGCTCCAGCGCCAATTCCAAAAAATACGTGCCGAGCAGCGCCGTGTCGAGTTCGATTGCGTATCGACCGGGAGCGACGTGCGTAAGTTCCTTTTCCGCCGTTTCGCCGGAGGGATCGACCAGGGTGAGCTTAACACGGGCCCGATTGAGGAACCGGCCCTCGGGATCGACCGCCTCGACGGCAACGTGTGTCCGATCGCCGTCTTGGCGGAGCCGCGTGAGGAACTGGTCTCCCCGCTCGCGGCGCATGGCGTGGCGGACGAGTTGGGCCCAAAACGGGTTGAAGCCGGGCCATCGCAGCCAGGCGGCCGCCCAACGATCCTGAATGTCGGACGTGAAGACCATGGTAATCCCCTGCCCGTAGCGCCACCAGGCCAACAGCGGGTCGCCGGCCTCGCTCTTGAGCACCAGGCGGCTTCCCGGCTTGGCTCGCGTCTCGACGTAACCCAATAGCCGCGGCGCGCCGGTCATGTCGACGCCCGAGGTGGCCAACTGGCCGTCGATCACTTGCGGCGAAAATGGCTCTTCGTTGATGCCCGCCTTGCTCGCACGGAGCGTGTCGCGGGCGAAGATCTGGGGCACCAATTTCGGATCGGCGCAGAAGTAAGGGTGACCCCCGCCCAGTTTGGCAATGTCCTCCAGCAGCCCCCGCCCCGCCTCGCGGCCCATCGCCACGGTCGAGACGGTGATTCCCGAGGCGGCCATTTCGCCGGTCAATTCGCGAAAGTCGCCGGGAATCGAATCGCCGTCGGTGAGGACGATCACATGCTTGTTCTCGGCAAACGCTTCACGCAGCGCCAGATAGGCTTTTTCCATGGCCGGGAAGACGTTGGTGCCGCCGTGCGTGTCGATGGTCTCGACGCGCTGCAGAAGTTCGTCTTTGTCGCCACACGGCTGGATCTCCACGATCCAACGGCTGTCATCCTCGAAGGCGATCACTCCGAGTTGATCTTCGGTCGATAGCACTCCGATCGCCCGGCGCGCGGCCTCGCGGGCCAGTTCGATCTTCTGCCCGGTCATCGACTTCGACTGGTCAATGACCAGCACCAGCGCCAGTTTGGGGCGTTTCTTCTTCTTCTTGAAATCGCACCAGACCGGCAGGAGTTCCTCCAGGACCGTCTCGCGGTATCCGCCCAGGGCAAACGCCTGGTCTCCGCCGACGGCGATCAACCCGCCGCCGAAATCGCGAACATATTGCCGAAAGGCGTCCATTTTCTCGGGCGAAAATGCCGTGGCCGGCACGTTCGACAGCACCACGAGATCGTACTGCCGCAACGACTCGAAGCCGTCTGGTGTCTGCTCTGGCGTGCAGCGATCAACGGCGATGTTTTCCGCGCCCAGAGCCTTTTCCAGATGGACGGCAAGTCCCGGCCGACTCTCCACGACCAAGACTCGCGGCCGGCCGACGGGGAATACGACGTCTCCGCCGGTGTTGTTTTTCCGTTGCTCGTCGTCAAAATCCTCAAGCTCGGCCGTGAACACGACGACCGTCTCGTCCTCGTCGACGATCGTTTGCCGGAAGCGAAAGTGGGTGTCACCCTGGACCACGGCGACCGTGCCGCGAAAGACGGTTTGCCGGCCGCGTCGCAGTTCGAGTATCCCGTCGTCGTCGTGATCGGAGCGGACGACGACCTCGACGACGAACATCTGGCCCACGCCCGGCGCCGGAGTCGCGCGAACCGAGGCGATCGATACCTCGGGCTTCGGGCCGGCCAGCGGAACCACCGAAACGGGCATGCGCGAAGCTTGGGCGGCCGCGGCCAAATCGCCGGCCGTCTCGTGGCCGTCGGAGAGCAGCACGATGTGGCCCACGCAATCGTCGGGTATCTCGGCACCGGCGCGGCGCAGAACGGCCGCCGGGTTGGATGCGCCGAGTTGCCAGTCGGTCGATACGTCGCCGATTTCCTCTCCCACCGGTCCGGGATGGCCGGCAAAGGGAATCACCGCGAATCGATGCCCGTCGGCACCGCTGACGGCTTCCTCGACAAACGCCGCCGCCTGGCGCCGGGCCGCTTCGTCGATGCTGGCGCTGCAATCAACGGCCAAGACGACAAAATGCTCATCGCTGGTCCGGCGTTCTTGAATGTCGGCCAACGCCAGCACCAATGTTGCCACCACCGCCATGCGCAGAGCGATCGAAAGGATCCGCTGTGTGCGACCGAAACTGACCAGACTGCGGCGTGCGTGCCAAGCAACCAACGGCAGCAACAGCAACAATGCCAGCCAGAAGGGCGACGCGATTCGGAGTTGTGCGAGTAAGAGCGTCATGTCAGGCGATCCACCGCCGCTGGTACAGGGGCCATTCCAAAAACAATAGCAGCACCGCCACGGCCAAGAGGTACGGCCAAAGGGGACGCGCCGTCGGGTGGGCAAATTCCATCCCGTCGGACTCCAGGCCTTCGTCAACTCGCGAACGAAAATCGTAGACCGTGCCGATCGACTCCGACGACGTTTCCCATTCGCCCGAATCGCCGGCCAGCCAGGCAATCGCGTTGTCGATGAGCTTGGGGAAATCCTCGCGCAGCGGCAAACTGCCCTCGTCCAGATTGCCCTGTAATACGAGCACGCGGCCGGCGGACCGCTCGATCGCACAAAGCAGGGGCGTGCCGCCGGCCGTCCATGCCAACGGGCGAGCCGGGGTGCCGGGGGTGGGAGAAAGTTGGCTGGCGCCCGTCAGTTGAGTTCCATCGAGCAACACATGGGCAAGCAGCGGTGAACCGTCGCCCTGACCGGCCACGACCGGTTCTTCGAGCTTGTCGCCCAACGTCCAGAGATCACACGGCCCCCGCGGATCGATCACCAACACGGGCCCCGGCGGCAAGGTATCGGGTATCCGCCGATGTACGATCCGGATTACGTCATCGGCCGTTTCTCCAGAGACGATCTCGACCCGCGGATGCGCAGCCAGTACGTTTTGCAAATGTTCGTTGCCGGAACCTTCGATTCGCACTCGATGCGTGTGGCCGGGAGCCAGCGTGGTCGATCGGGAATTGTCCTCGGCGACCGCGTCGTCTTTCTCCAGTTCAAGCTGGGCATGCAGTTCGCCGCCGTGAGGTGTCGATGTCTCGAAGACTTCGTGCCAGCGCTGGTCGGGTTCCAAAGTCAATGGCAACTGGCCGAGCGTGTGTCGCTCGCCCGACTCCTCCAAGGTGATGACCAGGTTTCCGTTGGCCGGCTGATCGGAGAAGCTGGTTACTTCGGCCAGGATTTGACATCGCCCGGGATCGTCGACCAGCCGGCGCGCGGCCAGCCGGGTCACCGCGACGTTGCCGACCGACGGGGCGGCGCTTAGGAATGCCACGTCTTCGGCATCGACCAGCTTATCCGCCCCGTCGAACGCCCCGCCGCTGATGAACACGATTCGGCCGTTGGGCGAACCGTCCAACGCTTCCCGTGCCAGGGCGATGGCTTCGCCGGGAGCCGGGGGATCAATGGTGACGGTAATCTCGTCGATCACCCGTTGTAGGCGGTCGCGATCACCGGTCATTGGGCAACGCACGGAGGCGCCGCCCGCAGTGCCGACGACGGCCATCTGTTCGTGCGGCCCAATGTCGGAAATGCACACGCCGGCCAATGCCTTGGCTTGTTCCAAAGCTGTGTTGCCCGACTCCCCGAGTTGCATCGCGGCCGAATTGTCGATCACCAAGACAATCCGCCGAGGCGTTCCCCATTGCGGTTCGGCCATGGCCACGACGATCAGACAAACCAGAAAGATCTGCACGATCGCCGACTGCCAATGCCGCGCCGGATGGATCGGCCGCTCCGGACAGCGCGCGAAGACCCGCTGCCAGAAGATGTCCACCGCCGACACTTCTCGCCGCAATCGCAGCCGAATGAAATAGACCAGCCCGATCGGCACAACGATCAGCAGCCACGCCAGAGCGCTCGGGTTGGCAAGAGTAATCATCCGTGGCAAGTTCCGAGGGTGGTTATGGGGCTATTAAAAAGTTGCATGGGCGGCAGGGTGCCTGGGGTCGAGATGCGAGGGACGAGCAGCGAGCCCCCAGCCGGCGAATCACTGGGGGCTCGCCGTTCGTTCCTCACGTCTCGACCCCAGGCACCCTCTACAGATCTTCCTGCTTTAGCTTCCGCATTCCTCATCATCCAATCTCATGCCCCGAGCCGACGACTTCCCACAACGCATCCTCCATCGACATGCCCGGGGAAATGACCGCGCGGCGGAGGCGGTGCCGGTTGCAGTACGTTCGCAACGACTCGTGATACTCCTGATGCACCTGCCGGTAAAGGGCCAGATGGCGTTCGGTCAATACAACCTTTTGTCGGGTGCCCGACTCGCGGGCGGAAATTTCGCGGGCGGAGATCTCAACATCGCCCAATTGGCGGGGCATTGCCTCGGGCGAATCGCCGAATTGCACTACCGCGGGGCGATATCCCCCGCCCAGCAAAGTGTCCAGAGCCGGCTCGAAGCCCTGGTGGTCGTAGAAGTCGCTGATCACGACCACCGGCCCGCGACGCTGGTCTCGGCGGACAAAGCGCTCGGCCGCGCCGGCCAGATTCGTCGGCCCGTCGCGAAGTGACAAATCTTGCAAGAAACGGAACAATCGCACCGCCCGGCTTCGGCAGCGGCAGGGTGCGAAGTCGGCCAACAGATCGCCGACCATCGCCGAAGCGCCCACCTGTTCCAGATCGTCCAACGCAATGTACCCCAACGCGGCCGCCAGTTGCCGTGCCAAGTCGAACTTGCTGGGCTCCCCCACGGCCATGCTCACCGAGCAGTCGATCAACAGGTAGACCTGCCGGTCGACCGTGCCCTCGAAACACCGGCTGAGCAACTCGTCGTGCCGCGCGCAAACATTCCAATCGACGTAGCGGGGATCGTCGCCGGGCGAGTAGTCGCGATGGCCGGTCATTTCCGTTCCGCCGACCGGTAATCCCGTCCTCCGCCGACCGAACAGCGAGGCGCCGCGAAGCCGGCGCGAAGCCAGCGCGAGCCGGTGGCAACGCTTCAGGAAACGGTCGTCTGCCAGATTCATCGCCGGCTCTCGGTGCGGTGAAAGAGGGAAGCCAAAGTCGTCCGATTCATCAGTTGACGGCCTTGAGCACGTCGTTGATCAGATCGTCGGTCGGCACGTTGTCGGCTTGTCCTTGGAAATTCAGGATCAGCCGGTGTCGCAGGGCGGGATGGACGACCGCATGGAGATCGTCGACGGACACGGATGCCCGCCCGGTGATCGCCGCGCGAGCCTTCGCTCCCAACACCATCGCCTGTGCGCCCCGCGGACCCGCTCCGTATCGCACGAACCGCCGGATCGACTCTGGTGCTCGATCGTGGTCTGGTTGGGTCGCCGCGACCATCGAAACGCACGCCTGGAGAAGCTCCGGTTCGATGCTCACCTGGCGTACGAGCCCCTGATGTTGCACCAACCGCTGGGTGTCGAACACCTTGCGCGTTTCCGGCGGTTCCGGCTCGGTCGTGCGCCGCAGAATGGCTTCGAGTTGCTCGGGTCCCGGCGGTCGGAGGGACAACTTGAAAAAGAACCGGTCGAGTTGTGCGTCGGGCAGCGGGTAGGCGCCTTCCACTTCCAGGGAATTCTGGGCGGCCACCAGCAAGAACGGTTGCGGCAGATCGAACGTCTCGACCGAGACCGTGACCGACTGCGATTCCATGGCCTCCAACAGCGCCGACTGGGTCTTGGGCATCGTCCGGTTCACCTGATCGACCAGTACGATATGGGCAAACAAGGGTCCCCGCTGAAACTCGAAGGTACGCCGGCCTTGGGGTGTCTCCATTACTACATGGGTGCCGATCACGTCGGCCGGCATCAGGTCGGGCGTGCATTGGATGCGCTGGAAGGTCAGTTCCACAACGTCGGCCAGCGTGCCCACGAGCAACGTCTTGCCCACGCCGGAGATGCCTTCCAGGAGGACGTGCCCACCGGCGAGCCAGGCCGTCAACAGGCCGTCGACGACCTCTTCATGGCCGACCACGACCTTGCCGATCTCGCCACGCAACATGTCGAAGTCGGTGCGCAATTGGTCGAACTGAGGATTGCTGCCGCTGCTCATCGTGATTCCTTCTCGTGTGCCTTTGGGGATTTCCTTCTCGATGGCTGGGGCCTGTTACGCCCCCATGGCATGGACCACCGGACGGACCAAATCCCTCGCAGTATCACATCGGCTATCCGGTGGGTCAAGCACCAAGGAGGGGGCCGCGGTTTGTCCGGCACGGGTTCGTCGCGATGTCGGGCAGTCAGGTCGGTCAACATTCCCCAAAACACGCCCGATTTCCTCGCTGCCGTACAATCCGGCGGTTTGCATCTCCGCGGGTCGGCATTCGCTCAACCGGCTAATCGGCTTGTGGGGAGGCTCCGCCTCGGCGGATACCGCGCGGAGGCTCTGCTCCCGCTGGAATCCGTAACGCGTTGCCACAATTACTGTTACGTCCAGATTGTTCAGGACTTCCGAGCAGGTTGTTCGCGGGCGGACCCTGCGGATGAGTGCGTTGGGTATGGATAGATAGATGGAGTTCCGAGAGGACGAGTTGCGAGTATGGGTGGTATAGGCAAGATGAAGTGCGCGATTTCGTGTGGGGCGCGAGGCCGCGGATATATCCAAAAAACGCTCGTTTCCCGAGAATTTGGGGGAATAAGATAGTCGTTTCTGCCGGAGTATCTGATAGAATACCGATAGGTGGGGCACGCATGTCGTCCCGGTAGTGTTTCCGGGGGGCGGTTGTGCTACACTGTTGCGGTAGTAAGGGGAAGGACGAGATTCTCTATCCTGCCCACGAAACTCCCAGAAGGAACGGGGTCATCCCAGACTAGGCAAAGGAGAGGAACCGTGAAGAAACGACTGTCTCTGTTGGTTGGCGTGGCCACCATGCTCGGGTTGGGTGCTCTGGTAGCATCCGGCCAACGCACGGTCAATGCACCCTGGCAAATCAACCATGTCTCCAAGCAAACCGAGGCACCGCACGCGGCTCCGGCGGCCACACCCAAGTACCTGCACATCAAGGTCGACTATCGGCTGCCGGCCGGGCAACGCAAATGGGAAGAGCTATGCATTACCGACCGGCAGGGCGAAGTCCTGCACGAATCGTTCGGTTGGGATGAAGCCTCCAGGACGGTTATCTTCGAAGGAGATTGGGCGAGTCTCAACGGGCTGTATCTGTCGGGTCAAGGCCATCGGGTGCCGTTGTTCGGCGCGCCGCCGGTCATCGCGGAGCGCCCGCCCGTGCAGCGCCCGCCCGTGTATCGGCCGACCGAGGTGCCGCGACTCGTACATGTCCCCGCCGTCCGGCGATTGATCGACCAGGACCCCGTGTACGTGGCCCCCGGCGGTCGCACGCGCACGGTTTACGTTGACCAACCCCGCTCCGTCTACACCCGCGAGCACCGGCCCGAAGTGGTCTACGTTCGCGAGGGCGGTCGCCGAGTCGTGCGACACGTGGACGACGACCACGAAGTGGCCTACGTGCATCGCGACCGTGATGTCGTGCATGTGGACGACCACGGCCACGACCACGCCGACGGCCACGATCACGGTCACAGCCATGACGACGGGCACGACCACGGGCACAGCCATGACGACGGGCACGACCACGGGCACAGCCACGACGACGGTAGCGACCCCGGCCACAGCCACGACGACGGTAGCGACCCCGGCCACAGCCACGACGAGAGTGGCGACGAGGGCAGCGACGTGGAGGACGAGATCAGTGAGGCGCTGGCTTCGCTCGACGAGGACTGCGGTGAGTGTGGCGAAGGCGGCTCGGGCTCCGGAACCGGTGAAGGCTCCGGCGAAGGCTCCGGCGAAGGCTCTGGTGAGGGTGCCGGCGAGACATGTGCCGAGTGCGGCGGAACGGGCATGGGCGAAGCCAAAGCCTGCACGACCTGTGGTGGTGACGGCGACGTTGCCGGCCAGTCGTGTCCCGACTGCAAGGGCGAAGGCAAAGGCGCCCCCGAGCCGTGCACCTCGTGTGGCGGTGACGGCGAAGTGCCCGGCGAATCTCCCACCGGTACGGGCCAAGGCGAAGGTTCGGGCGAAGCGCCCGCCGCGGAAGAAGGCTTGGGCCCCGGCGATGCGATGGCTGCCGCTCCCGGCGAGGGCCAGGGCGCCGGTCCCGGTGAAGGAAAGAGTCCCGGCGAGGGGCCGGGGCCGTGTCCTTGCGAAGGTTCGGGGCTGGGTGAAGGCGACTGCAAGGAGTGTGAGGGGGAAGGCATGAGTCCCGGCGAAATGGGTTCCTGCGGTCCCGGTATGGGCGGCGGTCCCGGTATGGGCGGCGGTCCCGGTATGGGCGGCATGGGTGGCGGGCGTGGTCCCGGTGGCATGGGCTATCGCGGCACTCCCGGCTATCCCGGCGCGGGCATCGGTGAACTAATGGACGACAACTCGGGCATGAAGCTGAAGCCCGATCTGGCCAAGCCCGAGCTTGACCCCGACGTCATCATGTACCTCTCGTGCGGAGAGGAAGGCGGCCCGGGTAAGGTCTACCAGGTCAACAAGCACGGTCACGTGCTGGGCGTAGTCAATCTGCCGTACACGGCCACCGGCGTGGCCATCCATCAGAACGACGGCTTGGTTTGTGCGTTGCCTCGCGACGGCGGCAAGATCATGCGGATCGACAATCGGGGCAACGTCGAGACGATCATGGAGAACGACGAAACGCTCGTCCATCCGGTCGACGTGGGGATTGCCGATAGTAGCGACACCATTGTCGTGGCCGACAACGTCGCCGACGTATTGGCGGCCATGCCGGTCGATGGCGGAACTCCGGAGGTCTATCAGAAGTTCGACCGCCAACGATTCAGCGCCCAGGACATGTCGGTCGCGGTCGGTCGCGATCGCAAGGTGTTGCTGGGCACCGACGGCGGCGAAGGAATCTATCGCTACTCGGGTAGCGACTATGGCCAGGAGAAGGCGCCGGTGCTGGAGCGGCGCGGTGGCGTGGCCGCCGATCCGTCGACGATGAAATGGGCCGCCACGCAAGGCGACAAGATCGCCGTGATGGAGGGCAACGAAGTGATCCAGGAGATTCCTCTCCCGGCGAACAAGACGGCGCATCGCCAGGGAATGTTGTCGTTCGGGCCGGCCAGCACGGTGGTGGCGGCTACGCGGCCCAAGGACGATCTGGAAGGCGACGTCTGGTTCATGCAGTTTGAAACCGAGGAAGGCAAGAGCGAAACGCATACCCTCTTTAAGTGGGATCGCGAACCGATCGTCGATTTCGTCGTCGGGCCGCGAATGTACTGGGAAGGCAACACGCCGGACCGCCCGCGATTGCCCTACTAAGCGTAAGGAGCATTGGCCGAGCCCATTGGTTGGGTGAGCCAGTCCGATAGGTCAGGAGGAACGACTCGTGAAACGTTCCTGCGTTTTAGCCGTGTTGGTGGTGTCGGGTTTGGGGGCGTCGGCTGCGCTGGGTCAGACGACTGTGCAGTTGCCTACGTACTCCTTTTCCACCGCCAGCACGACGGTCTCGGTACCCGACCGGGGGCAGGTCTTCCTGGGCGGCGTCAATCGCGCGGCCGACGGACGCAACGAGTTCGGCGTGCCCATGCTGGGCAAGATTCCCTACGCGGGCCGGCTTTTCGGCAACCGGGCCATCGGCGGCGAGCGCAGTGCGATGAATCACTCGGTGAAGGTCAGGATCCACGATTTCGAGTCGATGGATCCCTATCTCCGGGGCTTACGACCTGGAGAGACGACCGGGCCGGGTCCCGCCGCGCCTGCTCGAGCGGCCGCCGTGGCTCCCGATCCCTGGGCCAAACGCCTGGCGCAGTCCGGGGAAAGCTCGGCCGGCCAGGCCGTGATGAGTGTGGCCGAAGCGAAACGCCTGGCCGGGGCGCAACAGACGGACCGCAACGCCAAGGCGCTGAACTACGCGCGTCGGGGTTGGGACGCCGAGCAGGCAGGCCGGCCGCGAGTGGCCGTGGTCTACTATCAGTCGGCCCTCAGTGGTGCTTCGGGCGACTTGCGGACGAAGATTCTCGGTCGGATGGCGGCGATCGACAATGCCAAGAGGGCCTCGGCTATCGCCCAGAGCGGTCCGTAGAAGAATGCCGGACGCCTCGCAGCCAACACCGCGCCCCAGCCGCCCAGCGCCATCGCCGGGTCGGACCGCCGCCAACGCCGAAGTGCAGGCGTGGATTGCCCAACTTGAGTCACAGCGGCGACACGTTACCGGACGCAATCGATACTTGACCCTCGCCTTGGGCGTCGGCTTGCTGCTGCTGATGATCGTACTCGGCGGTGTCTATCGCGCGACCACCGGCAGCTATGCGGTGATCGAAAACGTCGAGATTACGCAGTCCGAAATCAGCCAAGGCCGGCTGACCCTCTCCTTCGACGTGACCAAGCCGGGAAAGGTCTTCTATCGTCGTTCTTGCGGGGCAATTCAGACCGACTTGTTGGACTACTACGATACGACCGGTCGCCAGCAGCGGGTGTGGTCGTGGGTCTACGAGCCCGGCGAGGACATTGAGGTCACGGTCAAGCATCGCCAGGGTACGTTTCCGGCCGAAGGGCCGGCGAGCTTCCCCACCTTGAAGAAGGCCGACATCGTCATTCTCATCGATACCACCGGATCCATGAGTCGGACGATCGCCGAGTTGAAGGAGAAGTGTGTTCTGTTCTCCGAAAAACTCACCGATCTAGCGCTGGAGCATCGTTTCGCGTTGATCGGTTTCGGCGACATTAACGAGGGGCCATGGTGCGATCCCCACGATTTCACCGACAAGGCCGATCGGTTTCGCGAGTCGGTGATCCGGATCCGCCGATTCGACGGCGGCGATCAGGCGGAGTCGGCACTGGAGGCGATCGACGCGGCACTGCAGCTTCCGCTGGACGAGGACGCGATTCGCCGATTCTACCTTGTGACCGACAACACGTACCACGAGGCCAACGGAAAATCGGCCGGCGGTTCCGGCTCGAAGTCGGCGATGCGCGTTGAGGAGATTGTCCACCGGCTCGACCAGAAGCGAGTCATGCTCCACGTTTTTTCTCGTCCGGAATTCGAGGAAGACTATGCCCGGTTGTTGGACGACGGCCGCATCGGACGATTTCGAGAGATCGAACATTTCGGGCAGATGTTAAGCGAAGGGCGTGTTTTGGAGGACTGAGTGGATGAGGACCTGTCCGTACTGCCAACGCGAACTACCCCCGGACGCGACCGTCTGCCCCTATACCGCCTGCGGTCAGCGGCTCGACGGAGGTGCGACTCCCGGACCGAGCGTGCCGCCGAAGCGACCTCCTCCGATGCAACGTCCGTTGGGAGGTGTACCGCCCGCCGGCGCACCCGCATCGGTGCCAGTGGCCCCGGCCGCAAGTCCAAATGCCGACGGAGGCACGGAGACTTCTCCGCCACCACTACCGCCGGAGCCACTACCCTCGGTGGCGTCTTCAACGCCGGCGCCGATCATTACCACGGCCGCCACGGTCGGACAGCCCGGCCGGGCATCGCTCGACGAGGCGGATCCCGAGCTGCGAGTCCAGGCCGACGCGATCGGCCGGCAGGTCCGCGCCGGGCGACGGCGGAGCCGCTTTTTGAGTTACGGAACGATCGCGGCCATCTGCATCGGGCTGCTCTGCTTCGGTCTCTTTTACGCCAAGGTGGTTTTCTGCCATGCCACACTGAAATCGACCCCGGAAATCCGCCGAAATCCCCACGATCGCGACCGGCTGACGATCGTCTATCACCCCACAAGCCGCGGCATACTGGGGTTCGGACGCGTCGACGGTGATCGCAAGACGGAACTGTTGGACCTCGTGACGTCCGATACGGTGGGCAGCGACCAAGAGTTCGAGTGGCGAGTGTCCGGCGTGCGGCCGGGCGACAAGATATGGGTGAAATACTTCGACGGGCTGTGGACGACGACCAAGGAACTGAAGGTGCCCAAGGCGTCGGCCGGCCCGCGATCGGGCGACGGTATCCTCGCCGGCCAGGTCGTCGACGCCACGAGCAATCAGCCCCTGGCCGATGCCGAGGTGCGCGTCCTGGGAACGACGCTGAAAACATGGACCGACGCCGAGGGTATGTACCAGCTCGACGGCGTGCCCGCCGGTTCCGTGCCCATTCGGGTATCCGCGGCCGGATTCAGCACCGACGAGTTCGACCGCGACGTGACGGCCTTGGAGGAGACGCCGGTGCGCGTGGCGTTGAGCCCTGGCATGGAAGCGGGGCAAATGCGAATCGTGCTCACTTGGGGTGAGCGGCCCGAGGATCTCGATGCCCACCTCAAGGGCCCGTTGCCCGACGGGCGGCAGTTTCACGTCTATTACCACGACACGGGCGATATCAAAACCCGCGAACATGTCAGCCTCGACGTGGACGACCGCAACGGCCAGGGCCCGGAGACGCTGACCGTGCTGGGTGTGCAGCCGGGAATTTACGACTACTACGTGTTGGACTACAGCAATCGCGAGGATCCTCGGAGCCGGCAACTGGCCCGCTCCGGTGCCGAGGTGAAGGTGTATCAGGGCGGCCAGACCTACCGCTTCCGCGCCGGTCACGACTCCCGAGGCAATCTCTGGAACGTTTGCCGCATCGAGGTGAAGTCGGACGGTTCGGCGGTGGTCGAGGAAATCGATACCTATGAATCCCAAGCGGCGGAAGAACTCGTCCGCAACTTCGGGCTGTACGACAAGCGAACGCAAGCCGATCGCGTGGAGTGGATTCCCCAGTACGGCGGCAGCCGCGAGAGCGAAACGGCCGTGGGCGAGGGGTTGAGTTGGCTTGCCCGGCACCAGGCGCCCGACGGTTCCTGGTCGCACCGTTGCTTGAGCACGGAGAAGCCCGAGGGCCAATGCGAGCACGACCCCCCCTGTCCCGATCCGGGCGAAGTGTACGAGATGGCCCATACGGGGCTTGCCCTGCTGGCGTTTCAGGCCGGCGGTCACTACGATTTCAACGACAACGTTTACTCCGGGAACGTTCGCCGCGGGCTCGATTGGATGGTGGCCCACCAGCAGAAAGACGGCGCGTTGATCGGATCGCGAGCTCCCGGCCTCGGCAGACCCTTGCACGACCGCTTCATGTACGAACACGGCATTGCCGCCTTCGCGCTGGCCGAAGCCTGCGCGGTGGCCTATGCTCAGGGGCGGCCGGTCGAGTCCCGTTACCGGGCCGCCGCGGAGAAAGCGATCCGGTTTATCGAGAACCAGCAGCACGACGACGGCGGCTGGAAGTACACCGTTCGTCTCCAGGAGCGGAGCGATACGTCGGTCTCCGGATGGCAGGTGCTGGCGCTGAAGACGGCCAAGGAGGCCAACATTCCCGTTAAGAGAGCGTGTATCGAGAAGATCCGCCGCTTCTACGACGCCAACCGCGCACCCGAAAACGGGCGAACCCGATACCAGGATCATGGCGTCGAAACCGAGGCCACCACCGGCATGGGCATGCTGGTGCGGCAGTTTCTCCTGGAAGAACCCGACGCGCCCCTGATCCAACTGGCCGCGAGTTTTCTGGCCGACGAAGCCGAGAAGCGATGGGCCGGCGGCGTGGCTCCTTGGCCCGATCTGGGCGCCAACGCCAAGGGCAACGAGAAAGACTTCTACCTCTGGTACAACTGCACCCTGGCCATGTACCAGGCGGGCGGGACCTTCTGGGAGCGCTGGAACGGGGTAATTCGCGATGCGGTGATCGGTCTGCAGCGCCACGACGGTTGCATGCGCGGTAGCTGGGATCCCGATTCCCGCTGGGGAAACACGGGCGGCCGCATTTACTCCACCGCCCTGGCCATCCTCACCCTGGAAGTCTACTACCGCTACGCCGCGCTGGAGGCACTGGCCGACGCGGATGAAGAGACGCCCGAACCGTGATCGTCGAGATGCGCACCGGGTGCTTCCTCTCGTTCCCATGCTTCGCGTCGTGGGAGCGTCCGTCGGCATGACACGGACGCGTACGTCGATGCGGGGACGCGGAAGGGTCGTGATGAGGCCGTCATGTGGGGGCAGTGGTTACCCCCAATGTGCAGGATACTTGACGGTCTGTTTCGAGATGGAAATAATTCCCCTAGCCGTCTGTCACGGGCAAGATGCCCGTGGCGACCAGCAAACATGGCGGCTCGAGTATTGTCGCGGTGGAGCCTACCGGTGAGCGAACTCGTCCAGATTCTCACCAGCGATGAGGCGGCGATTTGCCAAGGTTATGTCCAGCGGTTGGGGCAGACCGGCGGACCGGCCGACGAACCTCTTCCACCGGTGCTGGCCGAGAACGGCCCGGCGCTTTTGGGGGCACTGACCGCATTCTGCCGGGACGGCGACACAGAACCGGCTCATGCTTGCATGGAGATGCTTTGCCGTGACGCGCCGGCCGAGTTGATTGGCCGGTGGGTGTTGCCGGCGCTTCGGCATCTGAGCTCGGCGATTCGCGGGCAGATCATGGAGCGGGTTTTTCCTCAAGACCGGCTCGACCGAGCGCTGGCCCAACTCGACGAAGGCACCGACGCGCTGCGGCAGTGTTGCTTCGAGGTCGCCCCGACCGGGGGCGGAGAATCGTCGGGGGAAATCTATCAGTTCGAGGCCCTGGTCGACGATTCGTCCGATTTCATCTGTCTGGCGTCTTTGCAGGGAAAGCCGTTCTTCCTCAATGCCGCGGGACGGCGGCTGGTTGGCCTGGGCCGGTGGGACGACGCGTCGGCGACGACCCTTCGCGACTTCCATCCCGAGGAGGCCTGGACGACGCTCTATGAAACCGCGGTGCCGGAAGTCAACCGGACGGGCCGCTGGCAGGGCCAGAGCCAACTTTGCCAGATGCAGACAGGTCAAGTAATCGACGTCGAGACGACCATGTTCCTCATTCGGCCGCCGCGTCCCGGCAATCCGGCGTGCCTGGCCGTCGTGCATCGCGACTGCCAGGGACGACGGCAAATCGAGGAATCCCTGGGCGAAAGCGAAGCCCGAAAAAGGGCCATTCTCGAGTCGTCTCTCGATCCCATTGTGACGATCAACCACGAAGGCCGGGTGACGGAATTCAATCGGGCCGCCGAAGCGGCGTTCGGCCATACCCGGGACGAAGTCTTGGGCAAGGAACCTTCGGAGATCCTCTTCCCGGAGTCGAAGATCGCCGGCCACCACGACCGCGTCGAACGTTATCTTTCGGCCGGCGACGGCTCGATGTTGGGCAAGCGCAGCGAGGTCGTTGCCCGCCGGGCCGACGGAGAGCTCTTTCCCGCCGAAATGGCCATGACCCTGTCCCAGGAGCAAGGGCAGCCCGTGTTGACCTTCTTTCTGCGAGACATCAGCGACCGGAAACAGGCCGAGAAGGCGCAGGCCCAATACGCGGAGGCCCTGGAGCGATCGAATCGGGAACTCGAGCGGTCGAACGAGGAATTGGAGCAGTTCGCCTACGTGGCCTCGCACGATCTCCAGGAGCCGTTGCGAAAGGTCCGCACGTTCAGCGACCGCCTGGAGATGAAATACGCCGAAGTGCTCGATGAAACCGGCCGCGAACTGGTGGCGCGCATGCATAACGCCGCCGGACGGATGCAGGCGCTGATCAACGGCCTGATGACGCTCTCCCGCGTTACCACCCGAGCCCAAGGCTTCGAGCCGGTCGATCTGGCGAAAATCGTTCGCGAGGTTATTTCCGACTTGGAGGTGCAGATCGAACAGGCCGAAGCTCGGGTCGACGTGGGCAAGATGTCGACGGTCCAGGCCGACCCGCTGCAGATGCGGCAGTTGCTGCAGAACCTGATCAGCAACGCGCTGAAATTCCACCGTCCCGAGGAGCCGCTGGTGGTCAAGGTGTACGGGCGTTTCACCAAGGGCCGAAGCGAACGAACGGGCCGCGAATCGCCCGCCGAAGCGCTATGCCGCATCGTCGTGGAAGACAACGGGATCGGGTTCGAGGAGAAATATGCCGAGCGAATTTTTGGCGTGTTTCAGCGACTCCACCCGCGCGACGTCTACCGGGGAACCGGCATCGGGTTGGCCATTTGCCGGAAGATCGTCGAGCGTCACGGGGGCACGATCACTGCCGAGAGCACCCCGGGGCGAGGGTCGACGTTCGTGGTCCTTTTGCCGGTGGCCCACCCCAAACCCAAGAACTGAGAAAAACCGAGCGATGTCCCGATCGCAAAAATCCCGATCGCAAGAATCACTGCCGCGAAGACCACTGGTGATCCTCATGGCCGACGACGACGCGGAGGATCGCCTGCTGCTCCGCGACGCACTGGCCGAGAGTTGCCCGGTGCATGATCTGCGATTCGTTCACGACGGCGAAGAACTGCTCGATTACCTCGGCGGTTGCGGGAAGTTCGCCGAGCAACCGGCACCCCGGCCCGACCTGATCGTGCTGGATCTGAACATGCCGCGAAAAGACGGGCGCGAGGTGCTCCCGGAGATCAAAGGGGACGCCGCCTGGCGCCGTATTCCGCTGGTCGTGTTAACCACTTCGCGAGCCAGGGACGATATCGATTTCGCCTACGATCTGGGCGTGAATTCCTACTTCTGCAAACCGTCGACCTATCGCCAACTCATCGCCCTGACCGGCATGTTATGTCAGTACTGGTGCGAGTTCGCGGAGTTGCCCTCCGGGGAGTGACATGAACGACCGAAGCGTGCGAATCCTGCTGGTCGAAGACGATCCCGACGACGTCTGGGTGATGCGCGGACTGTTGGGGGATCGCTGGGACGGACCTTTCGAATTGATCCACGCCGAATCGCTGGCCGCCGGATTGCAGCGCTGCGCCCGCGGCGGGATCGACGTCATGCTTCTGGATCTCACCCTGCCCGACAGCCTGGGGTTGGAGACGTTTATCGTCATGCAGTCGATGGTCTCCAACGTCCCGATCGTCGTACTTACCGGACTGGACGACGAAACCACGGCCGTCAAGGCGGTGCAGGCCGGCGCCCAGGACTATCTGGTCAAAGGGCAGGTCGACGACAACCTGCTGGTGCGCTCGATTCGCTACGCCATCGAACGCACGCGGCGACACGAGGCCGAGGACGCCTTGCGGATCACCAACGAGGAGTTTCGCACGGCCCGCGAGATCCAACAGCGGCTCTTCCCCGTCGCTCCGCCGGAGTTTCCCGGGTTCGAGATCGACGGCGCGGTATTTCCCGCCAAGGCCACCGCCGGCGACTGCTTCGACTACATCCCCATGGGCGAGCGTCGTCTGGGGGTGGTTCTGGGCGACGTCAGCAGTCACGGGATGGGGCCGGCGTTGCTGATGGCCGAAACTCGGGCCTACCTCCGCGCGCTGTCGCTGGCCTGCGACGACGTGGGACAGATCCTTACCGGTGCCAATCGCGTACTGGCCGACGATACCGACGATCTCCACTTTGTTACCTTGATGTTCGCCGTACTGGACGCCGACACGCGACGGCTCACGTATGCCAGCGCGGGACAACGCGGCTACCTGTTCGACGCCGGCGGAAACTTCACCCATCTCGACAGCACCAGTCTTCCTTTGGGTGTGGAAAAATCGACCGTCGTAACGTGCGTCGAGCCGATTCCATTGGAGGAGGGCCAACTCATCTTCTTCTGTACCGACGGCGTGATGGAGGCGGAATCACCCGACGGAGAGTACTTCGGCACCGACCGGGCGATGACGGTCGTCCGCGAGAACCGGCACGAGCCGGCCGGCACGATCGTCCAGCGGCTCTATCAGACGATCCGCGAGTTCTCGGGAAACGCACCCCAGCAAGACGACATCACGTTGGTGGTGATCCGCGTCGTCGCGCCGGAACCGTAGGCCCCAGACCCAGGAAAGGAACTTGTTCTCGTACGCAGCCTTCGCGGGTTGCTTGCGACGGCATAACCGGGGGAAACCAACATGCCAACCAACGACGTATTCGCCCTAGAGTTGGACGTCGATACGCTGATCGTGATACCGCTGCGCGATCTGGGAAGCTTTGTCGGCGACGAGGTGGGAACGGAACTCGCCGGCGCTCTGGAGCATCTCGGCCGACCGGCCGTCAAGCACGTGATCGTCGATCTTCGAGAGATCTCCTACTTCGGATCGACCATGCTCGGAGCCATCAACAAGCTGTGGAAGACGGCCGGGCAATCCGGCGGCCGTCTGGCCATCTGCAACGCCGACGCCCGGCAACGCGAGATCCTCGGCGTGACCAAGTTGGACACGGTCTGGCCGATCCACGAGTCGCGCGCGGAATCGCTGCGGTTCGTGCGGCAGTAAGCGTGGATATCTGCAAACGGGCCGTTATATCACGCCGCCTGACACGCCCTGGTAGGTTAGCACGACGGCATGGATGTCGTCGACAACCGTTTCCCAAAGCATACGTTCAGGGAGGTACGAGATGCTTAAGGTATTGGCTGCTCTAGTGTTGGTCCCCGTCGCCGTCGGCTGCCAGGCCGTTTCACCGGCCCCTCTTGGCCCGGCGCCGCCATTTTCCGATCGCTCGGCCATGGGTGGCTCAACCCACCAGGGCCCGCTGCGTGAATGTGTCGAATTGCCGGGCAAGATCGTCAGGCCGCCGCTGGCCTTGGCCGCCGAAGTGGTCAAGCCGCCGCTGAATCTGGCCATCGCAGTGGCAAAACCGCCGTTGGCCTTGGCCGGGCAAGTTGTCGAACCGCCACTACGACTCGCTTCGGAAATGGTCGGGCCGATTGTGGGCTGTGGGAGATAGGGGCGATTTGACCTGCCGGTCCTGCCAAGAGGCATACCAGACCGAACTTCCGCTCACTGCGTGCGTATGCTTGTAAGTCCTTTTGGGCTGAGGGCTTAGCCCCCGCGGGTCCTGCCCCAGACCGCTGCCAACGCACGAGCGGGTTGAGGCCGTGAGGCGCAGTGTGATTCGCGGGAGAGTAGTAGCCCTGCCCCCCCCGACAGAAGTAATCTCAAAAAAAGTTGCTTTTGTGTATTGCATTGCCATTCGTGCCAATTAGACTGTTGCTAGCTCCATGGAGGTGGAGTTTTTCCTCCGTGGCAGGATTTTCAGCGGTGATCGCCGCTGAGGCTCTTATATCTGTGGCAACTCCGACATACCATCGCTGACCGCTTGAGAGGGAACGACCGATGAAACGACAACGTGTTGCGTTGATGATTGTGGCAATTCTGTTTCTCCCCGTGGCGGCAACAAATGCCACGGTTTTCTACGATGGCTTCGACTCGTATGCCGACGGCAGCGACGTACACGGCCAGGGTGGCTGGAAGGGTTGGGACAACACTCCGGGAGCGGGTGCTCTGGTCTCCACCGCCCAACGGGCCAGTTTTCTCAATTCAATCGAGATTGCCGGAACTTCCGATCTGGTTCACGAGTGGACGGGGCTGACTTCCGGTCAATGGGTCGTCTCCGCGAAACAGTATATCCCGGCGAGTGCAACGACGGGGACATCCTACTTCCTCCTCTTGAACCAATACAACGATGGCGGGCCGTACGACTGGAGCCTTCAACTTCCGATCGACCTGGCCGCCAACACCGTCAAGAATGATTTCGACACGGGGGCGACGCTGCCTCTTATTAGAGATCAATGGGTGAACATTCGGGCTGATGTGGATCTGGATGCCGATTCGGTCAATGTCTACTACGGTGGTGACTTGCTGTCTACCGGCACTTGGGCCGGTGCAGCCAACGAAATCAGGGTTATCGATCTGTACGGTAACGGTGCCTCATCGATCTACTACGACGATATCACGATCTCTGCCGCCGGTGTCGGCTATAGTTCGGATTTTGAATCGATCAATGCGTCTCCCAGCGGCGTGCTTCTGACGGGACAGGATGCGTACTACGTACCCAACGATGCCAGCACCGACTTCAATGCGTTTACTTACGCCGGAAATTCACTTGGTCTTCCTGCCAACCCGAATGGCGGCGAGAAGTTCATTGCCGGCACTGGGCCCGGCGGCGCCCCTTACGCACGGGCTCAGCGGGACGTGGACTTCAGCAGCAGCGACCTCTGGACGGTCAGTTTTGACGTCGCGCCCACGGCCGATCCGGCGGTGGCTCGTGGCAACAACTTCGGAAGCGTATCCTTACAGCCCAGCGGTACCAGCGCGTCCTTCATCGCCTTGCCCAGGTGGACGAGCACTGATGGCAACGATCCGGCCGAATGGAACGCGGATTACGTGTGGTACGACGCCGCTGGCACATCCATCACAGGGTCGGTTGACGATCCGGACTTCCAAGGTCTTTCGCTGGACCACTGGTACAATTGGGCGACGACGATCGATCTTGCGTCGAACCAGATTGTGGAGATCGCTCTCACCGATCTGACATCCGGCACTACGGTGACTCACAGTCCCGTCGACAGGTATCTTCGAGGAGGCGCGGCCGGAGGGCTTCCCACCTCCACGGGCTTCCGGTTCTTTGCCGGCGGTGGCGTAGCGGGCAACACGCTGGCTTTCGACAACATCCGCATTGGCTTGCCGCAGGATTCCGCCGTCCCCGAGCCCTCCAGTTTCATCCTCGCCGCCCTCGGTCTGCTCGGCCTGGCCTTGGTCGCCCGTCGGCGCAAGCGGTAGGCGACGCACCCCGAAATCCAAAACTCCAAAGCCCCGCCGATCCCTGTGACCGGTGGGGCTTTCTCGTTGGGTCGTAGGTCGTGCCGCCCTAGGATCGTTCGAGAAACTAGTGTCGCATGAAACGGTTGGGT
>CAYUIQ010000090.1:0-30233 GCA_964444795.1 uncultured Planctomycetaceae bacterium | reverse complement strand
GCTGCATTTCGTCAAAGGCGGCGTCTGGGCCCACTCGACGCACGACGAGCCGGGCCATAAGAACCCGCACCGCAACTACAACCACTTCACCAAGGACCTCTGCTTCGGAGCCCGGGGCACGGCGATGCTCTACTACCTGACCGGCGACTGGAAAGCACACGACGCCTGCCTGGAAATCGCCGAGAATGCGCTGGCGGAGTACATGTCGCCGCAGAAGGACCCGGGCCCGCCGGAGAAGAACAACCGGATGGGGTGGCGCGGTGACGCCTGCACGCTGAACCGCTTGCTGGAAGGCTATCTGCTGGGCGGAGAGGATCGATACCTGGAGCATGCGCGGTGGCAGATCAAGAGTTGCGCGTTCGACGGGAAGCCGTCCCGGCACAGGCCGACATCGCTTTGGTCGTCGGTCTTCTACATGATGGCCCTGGCCCGCTACGTGGAGATGTTTCCCGAAGACGCCGCCGCGAAGTCTTACCTTCTGGCCCATATCGAGACGCTGCGCAAGGCCATCGACCCGGCCGACGGCATCCTCTACACGATCACTCCCCAGCCCGACGGCAGCGCGGTCGGCCAGGGCACGTGCAGCCACTACAACATCATGGCCGCCGACGCCCTGACGATCGGCTATTTGCTCAGCGGCGACCGCAAGTACCTCGAGGCGGCCCGGCAATGCTTTGCCTACGGAGTGAAGCACGCCTGCTGGAAGAACGGCCCGCCCACGTACGTTCAAGTTCACAGCGCCAACGGCGCGATGCACGGAAACGTGTTCATGGCGGTTGACGCGTCCGAACGGGTAAGCAAGCAGCGATGAGGGGAGCGATTGATATGAAAGCCAGAGCCGCGTATGTCGTTGCTGTCTGTTGCCTTGCCTGTTCCGTGTTCACATGCACCGCGGCCTACGCGGCGGAAGGTTTTGTGACGACGACGTTCGGCAATGTCTCATTTGCACAGCATCGGCAGGCGCTGACGGTCGAGCCGGGCATGATCCGCTTCGATCTGGCCGCGCTTCCGCCCGCCACGAAAGTGCAAAGGGCCGTCTTGCGATTTCCGTTTCGGTCCGACTACGGAAGTCACGCGGCGGTGAAGCTGTTGCCGGTGGGCGTTTCCGAACGCTGCCTGGCGACGCAACCGCCGGCCCATCAAACGCTTCGTGCGACCGAGGCCGTCAGTGCCTGGTTAGCGAACTCGATCGACAATCGGGGTCTCAAGATTGTCTCGGCCGGCCGGACCGACTTTCAGAAAGCCGTTCTGGAGGTCAGCTATCTCGGCGAAGTGACACAGCCCACGATGGCCGTGACACAACTCAAGGCCGAGCACCACGACGGCCAAACGTTTCTCACGTGGAAAGAGCCGCACGACGTGGTCGGTAAAGACCTACCGACGTTCGAGGAGTTCGAGAAAGTCGTCCTCGACGCTCGTGACAAGCGACAGATCGTCTACCGCGTCTACCGCCGTGACGGGCCGATCACTACGGCCAACCTCGGCGAGGCCGAACTCATCCGCGAGGTCCCCGAGTCGCTCTCCTGCTGGAACCTGCTGGCGATTTCCAACACGGAGCATCCACAGCAGGGTGTTACCAAGCGTTCGCCGTTGCGTGGCGGCAATCTCCGGCTGGCATACGGAATGACGTGTTACCGGCTCCGCGACGACACTTCGCCGCTTTCCCGGGCCACGGGTTTGGCTGTGCTGACGGCGCGGCGGCCGGGCCGGAACTATTACGCCGTCACGGTAGCCGTGGATGGAAAGGAAAGCGTCACCAAGTTGACCGCGGGGCAGAGTCTGTCGGAGGCCGTCGAGGAGAAGCCAGCGAGGTTTCCCGCGATCATCTATCAACGTACGCGGAAGGCCCAACGAGAGACGGATCGGTCACCGGCCGTTGACGTATACGTCTGCTGGCTCCAGCCGCCGCTGGTCCACGCGCCGCGGCCCGTCGAGGTGTATGTCGTCCGCTGGCCCGACCTGCCGGCCGGGTCGGGCGATCGGCGACGGCCGCTGTACGTCAACCTGGGAACCTACGGCTGTTCGGCCACGGAGATGAGCAACCCGGGATGGCACGCCGCACGGCGTTACGTGCCCGATGCGTTCACGATCGGCCTGGCTGAAGAGGGCAAGCTTTGGGCAGGCGATCACCAATGCCTGGGCACCCTGCTCGGGCTCGACGAAGGCGTGGTCTTCAACCACGAGCAAAGACGCGTATTGGCAGCGACCTCTTGGGCCGTGCAAAACCCCGATGCGATGATCGATCCCGAGCGCGTCACCGTCTGGGGCCAGTTTGCGGGTTGGGCCCTGCGCTACGGCGACGAGTATGCCGTGGTTATGTCTAACGGACACAACACGTTCAGATCGAGCCGCGAAGGCCGCAAACACTATTGGCGGTGGGGCCTGCCCGGACACGATAAGAACTGGCTGGGCACCAGCCATCTCGATTACCTCGACCTGGCCACTTGGGTTCGCGAGAATCCCGGCATCGAACTTCCCTATTGGATTTGCGCTCCGGCTTACGGCGCGTTTCCCGATCACACGCTGGGCGATTTCGGCTTCAAGCCCTGGCAGGAGTTCATCGGTGCCATGCAGCAATCCCGGCGGGCGTTTGCCGCGGTCTGGATGAGCAACGGCCCGGGCGAGGTCTGGGGCGTCTGGCGCGACATGGTGCCACAGATCGAGTTGCACCAATCGCTGCCGGCGTTCTCCCGTTGCTCGCTGGATACCAGCCCGTCAACCGACAACCCCAAAGGCTCCTATCGTCCCGGCAAGTACGACGACGACTTTCAAAAACACGCCGACAAACTCGGCGGTATCAATCTCTACCAGCGTTGGGATCCGGCCGGCATGGTCGACCAGGCGCGAACCTGGGCCGTCACCGTCTGGCTCGCCGAACCCGACGCCCAAGGCCTGTTCGGCTCGCCCGCCGACTCCGCTACGATGGACGTCACGCCACGCCGGTGTCAGAAGTTCAAGCCCGCTCCCGGCGAGAAGTTTCGATGGACCAACAGGTCATTGGGCGGTGGAAAAGTGATTCAATCGGGCACGGCAGTCGCCGATCATTGGGGACTGGTCACGATCGAGAACGTGACGATTTCGAAGGGGAAGAATCGAATCGAGATTTCGAAGGGGCCGTGAATCGCCGCTGCAATTGCAGAACGATGCTCGTGGTGCAAGTGCTTACTGCGGCAACACCTCTTCGATCACCTCGGCGTACTTCATCAGCGCCAGGTAGCTGCGCAGCGCGTAGCCATTGTGGTGGAGTCCCTCGGCCGAGTAGTCGTTCAAGTAGGCTTTGGGGTTGGATGGATGCACGCCATCGCGGGAAATCAGGGTCGGCACGTCGTAGCCCTGGTAGCGGGCGAACTTCTCCATTGCTCCGTCCCAGTCGTCCGGGCGACGCTTAAGAATTTCCCCGTGGTAGTCGATCAGGGGGACCTTCAGGTCGCGGGCGATCTTGCGAACCGCCTCGGCAAAGGCGGCCGCCTTCTCGGCCTGGCCGTGTTTGGGCGGGATCGTGCTGAGGATGACGATCGTGCCGTTGTCGAGACACTTCCGCACCACCTGCCGCGTCTTCGCTTCATATTCCTCCAACTCGACCGGGCCGAGGTCATTCGTGCCGAACATGATCAGGGCAACTTCCGGATTGAGATTCTTCAGCCAGTCGTCCACGTTTTGGTGTGCCCAGCGGATGGTCATCCGGCCCTGGTTGCCGTATTGGGGACCGCGGCGGTCCCAGCAATCGTCGATCATGTACTTGTTGACCCGCTCGAACGCCTTTTCCATCTTCGCATCGGCGCCTTTGCGAGTGTACTGCAGCCCGAACCAGAAGGCCTTGGATACCGTGATCGAATCGCCGAACAGGGCGAAGGTTCCTTGCTCTCCGTCGAACTTCGCGTGGACCTCCCTCATGGCCGGCACCCAGACGTCCGACTTGGCTCGACCTTGTGCGGCCACGCAGACGAAGCACAGGGCCATCACCAGGCAGGCCATCCCAACTGGCGTCCGGTCCGGTCCGGTCGTTCTTTTCGCCCAAGTGTGAATACGGATTCCTGTCATGGCTATTACTCCTGCTTGCGAGTGACTGCCAGATTGCTGATCGGGCTGCGGTTGTTGCTCTGGTCGAAGCTGCGAACGGCGAAGTGGAGGGCGGCGTCGGAAGGGACGCCGGTGACGACGAACCGTTCCAGAGTGCCCTGCTTTGCGGGCGCCGGTTCACCTTGGCAATTGACCGCCTTCCACCAATTGCGATTCTTTCCGGCGTCGCGGGCAAAGTCGAACTCCTCGTACGGCACAATCGGCAGCCGAGCGATTTTGACCTGGTAGCGGACGCTCCGGCCGCCACCGGCGTCGCCGGGCGCCGTGAAACGGACTTCCGCCTTGCCCTGCCCCAGGAGCTTCACGCGCAGGTCGGTCACGGCCGCCGGCGGCAAGGCGTCGCTGCGGGCGTGCGACGACTCGTACATCAACCTCGATACCGCCAGCACCGTGTCGTCTTTCGGCGGAGTGTGCCCCACGAAGCATCCGACCTCGTTCTCTCCGGCACGGAGCCCTTTGGATTGGTACGACCGCTTCGAACCGTAATGCCAAAACTCCCGGGCCTTGGCCAGCAAGTGCTCTTCGCCGGTCAGGGAATAGCCCTTGGCGCAGGCGTCCGGATAGAAACGCGTGTACCAGCCGCTGTGGACACATCCTTCCCCGTCGGTCGTATCGGCGTGGTCGAAAACCCAGGGATCGAAGACCATTCCCAGGTCCGGCACGTCGAGGTACGTGTAGTACCAAGTCTGGTGGCACTTGGGGCTGAGCATGAATCGGGCGCTGAACTGGGCAAACGCGATGCTGAAATCGCGCATGTCTTCATCGTCGAAGTATCGGGCGTACAGATCGGCGCCGTTGTGAATATAGACGTGTTGCCAGGTTCCGCCCATGCAGCGGACTTTCCAACTCCGGGAACCCTTGCTAAGCGTGTCCACCGTGCCGTCTTGCGTGGTGAAACGAATGCCCTGGCGGTCCATCCACTGTTTGACGTTCGGCGAGAGATGCTTCACGTCCATGCCCCCCCATCCGCCGCCGATTCCGCTCAGGTGCAATCCCCGCTCGTCCAGCAGCGGGCTTTGCCAAAGGGTTCGGGCGCACAGGTGGCACAGATCGCGTACGTACTCGTTCTGGGGATCGGCCGCCAGGACGCGCATCATCACTTCGAAACCTCGTCCAAAACCGCGGATCGAACTCACGGCCGATTCGCCCGGCTTGAAGTTGCGGAAATGGCGAAACTCGTCGTCCTTCTGCTCCACGTTGTCCAACGCCGCGGCCAGCGCGTCCCGCTCGCCGGTCAGGCAGAAGTAGTCGGCCAGCCCCGATCCGTAGTAGTGGCAATAGCAACTCTTCGATCGGGCGTGGGTCCACAGGTCGGCACAATCGGGGGAGTCTTTTCGATCGCCCCAGTTCGCTCCCCAGGAGAAATTCCATTTTTCACGGACCTGACGATTCCCTTGCGGGCCACCGGAAGGAAACCAGATACCGCCGTCCTTCCAACGCCAGCCGTCGGTCCGCCACGCCTGCAGATCCGTGTGGTATCGGGCCCAAGCCTCCCCGAGGTCGAACCAGCCGCGTTGTCCGGTGCGAAGATACATCAGCAGTAGCCCCTGCACGCTGTCGGCCTCGCTCTCGTAATGATTGTCCTCTCGGGCCACAAAGGCGCCGGGTAGCGGGGCGCGTCGCTGGGGCACTTGGTCGTCGGTAAACGTCCAACCCCACCGGCGGTTGCATGCCATTTCCTCTTCGAGCGTGGCGAAGCGCCCGGTGCCCAGGACGTCGCAATCGCTGTAGTACTCGCCCGGCGCTCGAACCCAGAGACGATTCCCCGCGGCCTTGGCCTTGTCGTTCAACTGCGCGGCGTCGGCCGGTGCGGCAAAATCGAAGAGATACTCGCTACTGTGGTGCGAGCAGTCGTACAACCAGAACCCGGCCGCCTGCCACGGCTGGCCAATGCGGCGGTCTTCGTTGAACTTCCGGTCTTTCGGCCCGTCGAACCGCGGGGCGATCCCCTCGAGTATGAGCCGGCCGCCGGTCACCGCCAGGCGCCGGGCGGGGTTTGAGGAAAACAGGCGATCGCAGACCAGCACCGCGCCGTCGCGGGGCGACGCGTCGCCTACGGCGGCGATCCAACCGGCGGGCCGATCCTTCGGGCCGTTGCCGGTCCACAGCGTGTTCTGTGCGCTGCCCGCTTTGACGGCCGCGGGGATGTCCTGATACGTGTCGTGCAGCAGCAGGCCTTGGTGAATCCACCCATCACTGCCGCCAGCCGACAGCGGCTTGGCCGCTCCCAGAAGTACGTCCTCTGTTGAGCCGTTCAGATCGAGTTCCAGCGCAGAGGAACGCACCAGGACGGCCGTGTATTGCTCAGGGTTCGAATTGCAGAGCTTGTACTTCACTGCCACTCGGCTGCTGCCGGCCCAGGCGGTGATCCAAGCCCGGTAGCCCGTAGCCGACGGGTCATCGGCAAAACGTCCGTTGACTTCGACGGTGACCCGCATGGGGCCGGCATAGAAGAGTCTTACCGAGTCGGGCGGTCCGGCGGTTAGCCGTTTCGGCTGCCATGCGGTCTGGTCGTCCCAAGACTTACGGCCCTGCAGCCTCACGCAGGTCACCCGGCCGCCGCGGACGACTGTCCGGTCGCCGACGCTCACGCGGTCCAGCAGACCGAACGACCGCTGCTTGGACACGACGAGTTTGATCTTGCCCGTATCGATGGTGACCGCCTGGGGTGAGTCGTCGATCTTCAACGGCTGCTTCGGCTGGACCAAGGGCTTGACTGCCCGCAGCACGTACTCATTGGTTGCCCCAGCGGCCACGTTGTCTTGCAGATCGAGCAGCACCCAACGAAGTGTTCCGTCGGTTTCGACCACCAACGGGCTCACCTGGCACGCGACCTGCGTCGTCCCGTCCTTGAACACGGCGAAAGGTTGGCCTACCGAAAAGACGCTTTTGGGCAGGGGGATTCCGCCGGAGATCGGCTCGCCCTGCCGGTCGGCACCCGCCGATTCGGCGACCGTGAAACGCACCTGGAAATCATCGGCCCGGGATTCGCCGACCGTAAGCAACACGACGCAGGCCGCCGCGCATCGACACAGGCGATTCATGATTTCCTCATCATTGATGCCACTGATTGGTGTACGGCTCGTAGAACCGCTGCCACTCGCGGCGGGACCAGACGGGACGGGAGGGTTCGCCTTCCTGACCGAAAACGTCGACGGCGACGATTTCGTAGCGGCGAGTCGGACTTCCGGCCGTCTTGTCGAGAAACCCGGGCTGAGAGATTGGCTTTGGAGTCAGCCGGACAATGGGGTCCTTGTCCCAGCGACCATCGTGCCGGTACACCAGGTAACCGGCGATCGCCTTCTCCGCATTAGGTTGCCAGCGCAGTCGCGTGGCGCCCTCCGCTTCTTCCTTGGCAAATACGTGCTGGGGGGCCGAGGGAAACGTCAGCCCGAGCGGCGACGGACCGCTTTCCACCCCGAGCCGATTCACGGCAATGATCCGATAGGCACACACACCGTAACGATACGGTTTTCCTTGGGCGTCGAGACGATCGGGCCGTAGCGGTCTGGCGCTCAACAGGGGTTCGTCCGGATCCCGCTGGCCGGCCGCCAGATCGACCTGCTCGTCGAGCCACTGTGTGGCGTCGATAGGCGTCGGCGTCAGCCGCTGAAAGGTCCCGATTCGCTTGACGTGCCCCGCGGAAAGGTCCGACGCACCCTCGCGGCGGCCTTTGATCCGCAACATCTGATCCGTCGAGTAAACGCCGACTTCGGCCCGTTCGACGTGGTAACCGATGACGTCCGGTGCGTCGGCCTTTGCCCAGCGGATCGCCACCCGGGTGGGCTCGAGGGTGGAGACACACGGCCGCTGGGGCACCCGCGGCTGAGTTCGCACGCTGTAGGAGGAAGCACTTCGGCCGCCGTCGCCATCCCCCGTGCGGACCTGGTAATGATAGATCATTCCATGCTGAAGTTCGCGGTCCTGGAACGTCGTGTCTTGCTGCCCGGTGGCAATCTGCTCGAACTGGATCTGCCAAGGCTTTTCGCCGCGACCGCGATAGACATCGTATCCGGATGGCTTGCCCGGCACGGCCCGCTGCCAACGGAGTGTTGCCCCTTCCGGCTCCGTGCTCACACGTAATCCCTTGGGCCGGGCTACCGGCGGCGGAGCATCGGCGTAGCGGAACGTCCAGATCTGCTGCTGGTCCTTGGTGCGGTTCTCCAGCACGAAGAGGTTCTCGTCTTCCAGATACACGAGCACGCGATTGCGGTTGCCCGAGGCGTCGGGCTGGTGTTCCAACTCTAGTCGCTTCCAACTCGGCTTGGCCACGTCCAGCACCCAAGTCTCTGGTCCGTCGGCACCCCGTACGCTGCAAAGGACAATCCCGTTGCGAGTATCGGCCGCCAGCACGGGACTGCTTTTGGAGGCCGGCGGATGCTCTGGGGCGTCGAGCACCTGCCATGTGTTCTTGCGGAGATCGTAAATCCACGTTTGCGGATCTTCTTGGAATTGCGAGCCAAACAGCACGAACACGCGATGCACCGCGTCGTAGGTGAATCCGGGCTGGGAGATCCGCGGAGTGGGTGCGGTGGCCGGCTTCATCCGGTGCCAGGTGTTGGTGTACAGATCGTAGACGGCCGTGCCATGGTTGGCCCCCTCGCCGCCGTGGAGCACGGTCACCTGGTGATGCACGTCGTAGGCCGCCCCACGTAGCGGCGACGGCCACACCTCCGGACAGGGACGCATGGCGCGCCAGGTGTTTTCGTCAAGATCGTACGTCCACACGGAGCTGTTCTTCAATTCGATCTCGCGCCGCGATTGCCAACCGTGGCTGCCGCTGAAGGCCGGAAAGCGGATGAACTTCCGCAGCGCATCGTCAAACACGTTCTGCTGCGCACAGCAGACCCCCGGCGGGGCGTCGTTGGGCTGCTGCAACGTCCACGCGTCGGCCCTCAGATCGTACGTCCAGACCTCCGAGTTCTGCTCGCCGCCGCCACCCTGGTTGTGACCGCCGTAGCGAATCAACAGCTTTCGCGCGCCGTCGTATCCATAAGACGTTTCATATCCCATCCGCGGCGGCGGCTTCCCCTGGGCAGTCTCCCGCGGATGATACTTCACCCATCGAAGGACCGGATGCGGCCTCTCGGCCACGCCGGTGCTTGCGACGAACAGGTAAACGGCCGACCCAACCAGAAGACAACCGATAGCACGTGTGCTACGCATTTCTTGCCCTCCTCCCAAAGCCCATGGACCCTGTCTGCCCATCATTGTACGAGGTGTGAAGTCACCGTTCAACACTTTCGGGCACGAGCAGGTCCTCCGCGCGGGCCGCGATGTAGTTTGGGCAATTGTAGAACCACAAGTGCGTGCGGCTGAGACCCTTGAGGCACCACGCCTGGCCATCTCGACCCGCGGGAACGGGGATGACGATCACATTGCCCGGTTGCCGCGGGACCTTCGCGACTTCCGTGCCGGTGCCGTCGAACACCACGTGGGCACTACCTTCCACGTGGTAGGCGATCGTTTTCGTGCCTTTGGGTACATAGAAATACAGCGAACCCGTGTTGCCCAGGCTATACGCGCGCCGGCCACGTTCCAATGCCCACGCATAGGGTTTTCCCGGCTGGTATTGAATCTGCCATCCGGCAGCGAAGTCGTCCATGTGTAGCCGGTACGTTCCCGCGCGACGAACCTCCACGCGAATGGGATGCCACTGGCCGTCCAGGGCCAACTCACCACCGGCGAGTTGCATGCCGTCGCGGTCGGTCAGCTTCCACTGAGTCGGGCGGCGGTCGCGATAATGTGCGATGTAGCCGGTCAGAAGCTGGAACTCCAGCGGTTCACCGTCTCGGCTTTGAAGCGCGAACGGCTCGCTGCCCTGGAAGCAAAGCCGAGCCGCGCCGCTGCCCGGCAGGGAGTGAAAGTTCCCGGGAGTCAAGTCATCGGAAAACTTGCGAATGGGAAACTCCTGGACTTTGAACTTCGCGAGCCCCTCTTCAAAAAGGCGCTCGATCTCGTCGTGTGTGTAGTCTTCCCCGATGCACCAAGCCGGCTTGCCTTGCATCTTACCGTAGTCCCAATCCTCGGGTTGTTCGATTCCGCCGAGATAATAGGTTTTGTATCGCCCGCGGATCGCGGGACTGTTGACGATGTATCGATGACGGGTCCGATAGGCGAAGTTGAGCACGGAGAAGAGTGCCGCCAGTCGCGACTCCTCGCTCTGACTCATTTCCAGATCGCGCATGAGTCGGACGTAGTGGAGATACAACTTAACATCGTCGAGGCGGGCCAACACGTCCGGTCGGCGGGCAGCCAACTTCGATGCGGTGGCCACGTCTCGATGCGCCAGCGCCAGAAGGTGATCGCTCAACAGCGGTTTCTTTCCCGTGTCGAAACGCTCGTAGTATCGCTTCATCGCCTCGGCGCCGGGCCCGAACGCCTCTTGGTAGAAGTCTTCGCAGACCGCCCGAACATCGGCCTTCGGGTTCCACATCAGCCGCGACGCGACCAGATATCCCAGCCCGTTGATCCCGTAGTTGGAGCCGGACTCACAACTCATCGTGGTGGCGCCCTTATCGACGTAGTACGGGATTCGCTCTTGCAGATACGCCAAATCTGCGCCACGCGGCCTGCCGGGCATATCGCGTCCCCATGCCCAGACGTTTAGATATTCATAGATGCCAAGCTGATCGGCGTGCTTGGCCCACTGGTCGATCAACTGGAGAAACGTATATCGTCCCCGTGTGAACCCGGCCGTGATCTGGACGTAGACGTTCGGCTCCATCTCGAAGCTTGGCGGCTCGGAGTGAAGATTGTAGGCGTAAGTGCCTACGTATTTTCCCGGATGCTCTTGCCCAACGGTCTTGGCGACTTCGTTGGTCAGGTAGTGGACTCGCTCGGAAACCGATCCCATGGCGAGGCACTTCTCGCACTGGCAGTGTCCGCCGCCGTCGGAAGGTTCCAACGAGACCATCTGGGCGTCGGGATGCTTGCGGAAGTAGTCGCGGCCGTACTGCCGGCCCAACTCGACGAGCCGAGGGTGGGATATGCAGAACTTGTCTCCGCCCCGCTCGCCACCAACGGGCTTACCCGTTTGTGGGTCATGAACCGGTCGCCAAGCAAGGTACTCGGGATTGTCGCCGAACGTCTGCTTGTGGTCCGAGATGATCCGCTGCCACGCGTGGCCGCATTGCACTTTCAGGCTCTCGCCCATCCAGTTCCGCCGCATCCACTGGGCGTGGTCGTCCCGTGCCTGCTGATCCCAGTGACCCCAACCCCACCAGATGACGCGCGATGCGAGTGCGGGCCGATCCGTCACGTTCAGATCGACGGCCACTCGGTCGTGCCGTGGCACGATGTGCCATACCGTGTTGGGGAAGAACCAGCGGCACCCCAGCGTTTCCAAGAGCCGAGTGATCCCGCGATCCAAGCCCAGATCCGTGGCCCCAAGAACCAACAGACGTTTGGCATCCGACCGGATGCCGTACGCTTCGACGCCATCGTGCCCGCGGATCTTCAGTGCTTCTTGCCATTGGGGCACCGGGAACTCCCGAAGCGTACCGAGAACGATCCCTTGGTGGCCATCGCCCGTGACGACTTCGAATTCCGCACCGCTGATGCGCCGGAGGTTCTTGGCAAGTTCCTCGGCGAGCACTTTTTGCCGATCGGTTGCTTGTTCCGAGAGGACAATGGCGGCCGGGGCTTTGCCGCCTTCGGCAAGCACAAACGGTTCGCCCGATGCGGCACGCGGCGATGCGAACACTATTGACGTCAGAAACAGCGCAACCGAAAGCCGCCAAGGATGGAGGATGAACCGCATGAGTCACCGCTGTTTGGGTCCAGGGGGCAGGCGTTTGACACCGGCCCACCGCGGTAGCGATTCTAACCTCGGCAGTAGCCGCCGACAAGTCGATCCGGGCGAAGGAGCGAGCATGGCACATGGCCGATGAAAACTCGTCGCCGCACTTGCAATCCAACGGCCATGCCGTACAACTGATGGTGGATGACGAACCCTCATGACTGGGAGCAAGGTAATGACAAAGGTTGACCGCGCACAACGCCGACTTCTCTTCGCTGTCGTAACCCTAGGGTTATGCCTGTCGACCCCGGCCGCGGCTCAGGTCTGCAATATCAAGGTCGTTACCGACGCCAACCCGGATTACTCCGACATGGAGAGCATGATCCACAGCGTCACCTCGCGGTGGTCGACGCCGGCCGAAAAGAGCTGGGCCATGTTCTACTGGAATCACATCGCCCGGCGGCAGACGGCTCCGATGATCCTGCACGGGCGTGAACTGACCGACCCGATTCGGCAATTCAACGACTACGGATACATGATGTGCAGTACGATCGCCGGCACCAACTGCGCGATCTGGCATAACATGGGGATGGATGTTCGCTTCTGGGATATCTCGCTACACACGGTCTCCGAGTGCTTTTACGACGAGCGGTGGCATATCTACGATAACTCGATGTCGGCCCTCTACACCTTGTGCGACGGCGTCACCATCGCGGGCGTCGAGGACGTGGGCAAGGAGGGGGCATGTGCCGCTTCGGGAGGGAAGGTCGAGCCGGGGCATATCGCCAAGTATCACTGCCTCAACGCAACCAGTAACAACGGGTTCCTGACCGGCGCCGATTGCCCGCGCGATCTGGCCCAGGAATATCGCTGCTTCAATCCCAAGGGGCTGAAGCACCGTTACTACTTCCACAACTGGGACTGGGGACATCGGTACATCTTGAACCTGCGTTCGGGTGAAGCTTACACACGTTACTATCGGAGTCTCGGCGAGGAGCCGGAGTATTACGTACCCAACTGCGGCAAAGACCCTGAAGCCGCGAACACCCGCTACCGGATCCGTGGCAACGGCGTGTGGATATTCGAGCCCGATCTGACAGCCGACGGGTTGAAGCGTTGTGTCCATCATGCGGCCAATATGCAGGCCGCGTCGGCGGGTGGTTTGCAGCCCGCCACGCCCGGCATTCCGGCCGAGGTCGTGTTCACGATTCAAGCGGCAAACGTCGTCACCAGTCAGAAGATTCGCGCCGTGTTCCAGAGAAAGGCGGATTCCGACCTCGCCCAGATTTCCATCAGCACGACCAACGGCCTGACCTGGCGGGATACCTGGACGGCGCGCGAAAGGGGTGAAGTAGTCGCCGATCTGTCGCTCATCGACGAGGTCAACGGAGCCTACGAAATCCTGGTCAAAGTGACGCTGACGGCGTCCGCCGCGTCGGAAGACGTGCGACTGCGACAGTTGAACATCCAGACAACGACAATGCTCAACAGCAAAACACAGCCGCAACTGCGGTTGGGCAAGAACTCCATTCACGTCGACGCGGGCGAGCAGACCGATTCGGTGGTCTTCTGGCCCGAGCTGCAAAGCGGCCGATACAAGCCGTATGTCGTGGATGAGCACAACATGACCACCCGCGATGAACATCCCGGTTACCAGGGCGCGATGCACGCGGCCCAGCCCGGGAAGGACGCCTACGTGGTCTACCGCATGGATGCACCGCGCGACATCACGCGAGTGACCTACGGCGGCCGCTTCTACAACCGCGCCCCGGACGCCAATATCCGGCTTGCCCATTCGTTGGACGGCGGTCGAACCTGGACGGAAACCTACCGTCTGACAAAGACTGCGCCGCCGTGGGACGTGATCCACTACGAATCGGTGGACAAGGTTCCCGACGGCGTGCGGTCGGTGCTGATCAAATACGCATTGAATGCCCGTGAGGCCGGCTCCAACGCGTGCAGTATCTACGGGGTTCGCATGGAAGTGAATCATCGGCCGGTCGTCGAAGGCCGAAAGCCATTGGGTGTGACCTTTACGTGGAAGGAAGTCGCCGCGGATCGGTCGCTGGTTCGACGGAGCCATACGCAACGCATCGACTCGTTCCCTGCGCGTTACACGATCAATACCGACGGGATGGATCATCCGGTCGTCGATTTGCTTCGTGTGCAACTGGCCGAACCCGAATCCGGCATGAAGTACGGTTATTCCGATGGCCACGATGCCGGTGGCGAGCGGTTCGTCGACCGCTGGGTCACCTATGGGCCGAACCTTCTGGAAGGCAAACCGTACACCGTTTCCTCGCCTCCCACGGGCCAGTGGGGAGCCGATGATCCACAAGGCGTCAAACTGACCGACGGCGTCGTCGGCCCGCCCTACGCCGGCGGTACCGCGCCCAATTCCGGCGCGATTTGGGATACCAAGAACGGTCAAGTCGACATCATCGTCGACATGGGCCAAGCGGAGGCGGTCGGCGCTTTCCGTATCCATCTGACGGCCGGCTGGCCCTGGTGGGACGCACTTCGCGGCGAAGTGCGGGATGAAGTCGAAGTCTTGACTTCACTGGACGGCAAAACCTACCAGAGCCACGGTCTCTTCGAGTTGAATCTTTGGCGCAAGGACATCCCGATCAATCATTTCCTCACCGACGAAGAAACCGCGCGGGCATGGAACCATGAGCGGATTCTACAGACGCCCGTATCCGCTCGCTACGTGAAGTATCGAGTCAGACCCCGACGCGCCGTATGCGTGACCGAGGTGCAGGCGTTGAAATTCATCAAATACGAACCCTTCGACATCCGCATCGCCCTGCCGAAGGAATAGTCGATCAGCGAGCGCGGGATGAATGAACCATGCGAACGATCGCCTTGTTGCTGTCCACGACAGCCGTGTTTCTAATCGTACTGCCTGAACTCGCCCCGGCCACCACCGTGACAGACGACGAAATGACGATGGCTCGCCAGTGGGTGGCAAAGCGGTTCGTCGATGGCGGTGAGTCGGTCGCATTGGCGCCTCCGTTTTCCTTCACCTATGGCGGCAAGTCGTCGGCTGAACTGTTGCCGAACTGGAAGCTGCCGCGCCGCGTACGCAAGCTTGACAATCATCGCATCGAGCATACCCTGACCTGGAGGGATCGCGAATCCGGACTCGTCGTCCGGTGCGTCGGCATCGAGTGCCGCGATTTTCCCACGGTCGAGTGGACGTTCTACTTCAAGAACACGAGCAAGACGGATACCCCGATCTTGCAGGACATCCAGGCGCCGGATGCGTTCTGGAGCAACGCCGCCCCCAGTCTCGGCTCGGGCATCGACATTCGCGTCCGAGAAATCGACTACAATGCACTCCGTCGGCTTGTCCGCCAGTGGCGCGATACCAATGCTAACTGTTATGGCGATTACTACCCGCTTACGGCATGTACCCGAGAGAACAACGTCTGGATCGCCTGGCAATTCCACCGTCCGGAACTTGGCCAGGGGACGGTCCGGGCTTTCCGTCGAGCCGACTGCCCCGACGCGATGGTCCGTTTGAAGCTGCGCGGTTTGGAGCCAGACTCGCGCTACGAGTTCAAGCGTCTCGACACCCTGGGTGAAACGATCATATCGGGCGCGGAACTGATGACCGACGGTTTGACCGTTTCCGTACAGGACCAACCGGGCGTCATTATTTTCACGTACAGGCGCGCCCAACCGCGTCCATAATGCGTCAGCGGCCGCTACCCCTCGGATAGCTCACCCTGGTATACGGCCAGAATGTTTTCTGGCGGGACGTCGGGCTGGAACAGATGGGCCGGGCCCAAGATGTATCCGCCGCCGCGTGCGAAGACGTCGCAATACCGGCGGACTTCCGCGCGAACGTCGTCCGCCGTACCGTGTGGCAGCAGATGCTGCATGTCGATGCCGCCGTGGAAGCTGAGCCGGTCGCCGAACTCGGCCTTGAGTCGCTCCGGGGTCATCTCCGGTCCGACGGGCTGGATCGGGTCCAGTACATTGATGCCCAACTCAATCAACTCCGGAATCAACGGTCGAATCAGACCGCAGCTATGAAAAAGTGCCTTTCCCCCCAGGCCACGAATACAATCGACCATCTCTCGCAAGTAGGGAGCGACAAAAGCACGAAACATGGGGATCGAAATCAACGGTCCCTGCTGGCTTCCCAGGTCGCTGATCAATAAGTACAGGTCGATGCGCCCGTTGGTGGCTTCCGCCGCCCGCGTGTAGTCCTCTTTGTAGAAATCAGTGAATTTCCGCGAGAGAAAGTGCGCCCACTCCGCCCGCGTGGCCATGTCCAGGAACATGCCCTCCCAGCCGCGCACCAATCCGGGACGCTGCCAGACATCGGCAAAACCGTAGAGGATCGCGTAATCGTCGAACCGCTCACATTGTGCAACGAGCGATGCGTGATCGAACGAATCGGGCGTCGGCCACGCGAAGTTTTCCAGGTCGCCCATGGTCCGCGCGTCGGTTAGCGCCCCGCATATGTCCTCGCGCATCGGGCCCCATGGCGTTTGGCGATAGATGTAACGCTCACCCCAGAAGTTCTGATACACGCCCCCGCCGATCTGTTGCTCGGGCGGGCCCTCCAATTCGAGGTGACGCACATCGATTCCCAGGTCGTCCAGCAACTGCGACTTGTCGTCGTGTCCCAC
Organism: uncultured Planctomycetaceae bacterium; assembly: GCA_964444795.1. Taxonomy (GTDB): domain Bacteria; phylum Planctomycetota; class Planctomycetia; order Pirellulales; family Thermoguttaceae; genus JABMRP01. The sequence continues at coordinate 13,769 of CAYUIQ010000090.1, read as the reverse complement.
GTAGGCAAATAGCCGCTTCCATGTGGGCTCCTCCGCCCAGAAGTCTCGCGGCGTGCGATCGGGCGTGCAACGATTCAGGGCCGTCAGGACTCGTTCACGTGGGGTCATCATAAGGTTCAAGCACCCGGCCAGCCGAAAAACACAAATGCGCCCTCGGTGTTGCCGACGCAATTCCAATCCACGTCAGTACTCTACCTGACATATCCCGCCCGAGCAACTAGGCGGGCGACGACTGACTGGGCCACTGTGCCCGAAGATTGGCATTCGTTCCGCATCTCCGGTATCATGATTGGCGGAGGACACCATGCACAAGCTGCAAACCGAAGTCATCTCGTTCGTCATGCTCACGGTCACGCTCGCAACGTATCGGGGAAGCGGGGCCGAAAACTGGCCGCAGTTTCGCGGGCCGACCGGTTTGGGGACCACGAGCGAGAAACACCTGCCGATCACCTGGAACGGCGCCAGCGGCGAGAACGTTGCATGGAAGACGCCGCTGGTGGGCCAGGGCCACGCCAGCCCGATTGTCTGGGGCGATCGTGTCTTTGTTTGCACGGCCCATTGGCCGGAAACGGTTCGTCGGCGCGAGGAGATGATTCCAGAGCATCACGTACTCTGCTATTCGACCGTCGACGGGCAGCTTCTCTGGGATAGGGTCGTGCCGCCCGGGCCGTGGTTGCGAACCGACTTTCGTAGCGGTCCCGGCGGTGGATACGCGTGTCCCACGCCGACGACCGACTGGTCTACTGTGCATTCGGTTCGTCCGTCCTGGCCGCACTCGACTTTCGCGGGACCGTCGTCTGGCGAACGGAGATCGTACCCTATACGTTCGACGTCACGCTGGGCAGCAGTCCCGTGTTGTACCGGGATACGTTGATTCTGCTTTGCGCGATGGCCAAGGCGAGCGACTCGAAGCTGATCGCGTTTGACAAGAACAACGGAAACGTGAAGTGGCAGCAGGCGCTGCCCCAGACCGGCTTCGGACACAGCACTCCGCTTCTGCTGCCGGTCGGCGGCAGCACTCAGTTGTTGTTCGCGGCCTCCGGCGGCGGTCCGTCGCCGCAAGCCCTGCAGAGTTTCGATCCGGCCACGGGAAAACGTCTCTGGTGGTGCTGGGGAGCCGGCGACACGGCTTCTCCGGCGGTTACAGGCGGGTTGGTCTATTTCGACAGCGGCCGAGGCGGCCCCGGCGTGGCGGTCGAGCCGTCGGGCACGGGAGACGTCTCGGATACGCACATCCGCTGGCGAGTCGATCGGGTGCCCGAGGGAATCGGATCGCCGGTGATCGTGGGCGACTACGTCTATCGGCTTCACTCGCCGGCGATTCTCAAGTGCTGGAGCTTGAAAGACGGCCGCCAGGTGTACGCCGAGCGGCTCGACGGCATCTCCACAACCTGGGCAAGCCCGATCGTCGACGGCAACGGGCGAATCTACTATGCCAATGCCGGCAAGAGCTTCGTCATCCAGAGCGGGCCCGATTTCAAGTTGCTGGCGACCAACGACATGGGCGATGGAAACCACCCCTCGCCGGCCGTGGCGGGCGCCGGCCTGATCCTGGTCGGCACGAAGAACGTTTACTGTATTCGAAAGAAGTAGCCGGCCACTTGCGTTTCTCCTTATCCAACTTCACGGCTCGTGCATCACCAGGACTCTGTCGGCTGCGACGCCCGACTTCCGTAGTACGCCCTTGCCCAGCGGCAGGGTGACTTCCACATCGCATTTGGCCGTGTCGCCCAACCCGAAATGCACGACGGCCTCCTGCCCCGAGCAAAAACCGTGACTGACATGCACCTCGTTGAATCCCAGCAGGGCCTCGCCGCGCCCCATCCGGCCGGCCTCGTAAACGCGCGCCTTTGCGCCGATGCCCATCTGGTTGATCGTTTTGCCGACCACGCGGACGGCCAGCCAGTGCTGCTTCGGGCCGCGGTTCATCATCAGCTTGCTGGGCAATTCCGGCCACCAACTGGCCAGCATCACGTCGGGTCGACCGTCGCCGTCGTAATCGGCAACAGGCCCGGCGGCGAAGTAATTCGTTGCCTTCTCCACCGGCGGAACCGCGAAACGCACGCAACCATCCTGCACACCCAGGTTGCGGCAGATAAACGGCCGCTCGCCACGACCGGTGGTGTACGTGGCGGCGATGAGGATGTCTGGACGGCCATCAAGGTCGAAGTCGGCGATCTCCACGTGGGCGTGCTTGAGATGCCGGTGGTCTGGCGTCCACTCGGGGAACAGGTATGCCAGCCCGGCGGTCTTGGTGACATCCCGAAAACGCACATGCCCGCCGGCAACGCCGTCGTTTAGGAACAGGTGCTGACGGGCGGGCTGGTTATGGTCTACGATCACGAGGTCCAGGTCGCCGTCCCGGTCCAGGTCGCCAAAGGCCGCGCCGCAGGGAGTGTCCTCCCGGCCGAGGGGCTCGTACTGGAGGGCTTTCGAGGCCGCGGTATCCTCGCGGAAAACACCATCGGGCGTCGAGAGAAACAGGCGATTGGCCTGGGCTACAAACACATCGGGCCGACCGTCGCCGTTGAAGTCGGGCGTAAGGATGCCAAGCCCCGGCAGTTCCGTCGGCAGGCCAGCCTTGGCGGTTACGTCCTCGAACGCCAGACGGCCCGTATTGCGGAACAGGCGCGTCTGTCCGCCGGTCCAAAGATCGCCACCGACGAGCAAATCGAGCAGCCCGTCGCCGTCGTAGTCCAGCACGCCGACGCTCCGCCCGCCCATGATCACGCACGCCCCGTTGCCCTCGGACACATCCCGCAACCTACCTCCGTCGACGTTCTCGTACAGTTTGTTGGCAACGCGGAGGCCCTTGCTCTTGGAGTTGTTCGAGACGTACAGGTCCAGGTCCCCGTCGTTATCGAGATCCACAAATACGGCCCCGCTGGAGCGTGCCTGGAAGCTCACGGCCGACTGGCCGGACTCGCGGAACTTCCCGTCCTCTTGGATCAGCAGCTTGCTCGGCACGGGGCCGGGGGCGGGCTTGTATTTCTCGGCCGGCCGGTCGCAGAAGCCGGCGACAAACAGGTCGAGATCACCGTCACCGTCCACGTCGCCACACGCCGCCGCGTGGGCCATCATGCCGCGCAGCTCGGCGTGCAGCCCGGCCGTCTTGGCGACATCTTCAAACCGCATCTCCTCGGCGGACCCCACAGCCGCGACGGCCGCAAGCAGTGCCAAGAACATTAGGCTCATCCCGGACTTCATGGCTTTCTCTCCCCGGCGGGAATATGCACCACCACCAGCGCACAGGCGTCCCAAGACGGCCGGCGCTCCCACGTCTCGGCGCATGAGCCGTGCCACGTTATAAACAGCTTGTCGCCCCTCGGCGAGACCGCCGTGCTGAACGTACCGATGGGCGTGTAGCCGCAGTGCTTCTTCAGGAACGGGTGCAGGTAGGCAACGACCTTTTTCTTGCGCGTGCGAACGTCGAACTGCACCACGGCCACACCGTCCTCGTGCGCCCCGCCATGCGCGCCGGGCACGTAGTACAGGTATCGGCCGGTCGGGTCGGCGTCGAGGGTGGTGATGTACGTCTGGGAGCCCACGGCGGCGGGGCCGAACTTCTGGACCTTCTCCGTCCGTGCGTCGAAGCGGTACAGCATCGCCTCGCCCTTGCCCGAGACGGCGTAGATCGCCTCTTGCGGCGTCTCCTGCGTGGCCGCCCGAAGACCCATCTCGACGTCCAACTCGACCGGTCCGCCCTTGGTTGCCGGATCGTAGCGATACAACTTGCCCGCCAGATCCGGCGTGAAGTATACCCTCCCCGTGCTCGGCGCAAACATGAAGTAGCGTGCCGGCCCGCCGTAGCCACGGTAGAGCAGTTTTCTCGCCTCGACGTCGTAGGCGAAGAACGTGTGCCGCTTATCCTGCACGTCCCCTGCCTGCGTGCTGCCGTAGAAGACCAGCCGCTTTTCGTCCAGCACGCTGCACGGGATACACTGCTTGCCGACGGGCCCGCGGGCGACGATCTCCGTCTTGCCGCTGGCCGGGTGCGTCCGAAGGATCCAGTCGCCTCGGTAGTGGTATTGGTCCGTCGTGACGCGAGTCGAGCCACGGTGCGTGGCGTAGTACAGCCATCCGTCGCTGCCCATGTCGATGCGGCTGTGGACTTTGCCCGGCGCGTAGTGGCCGTCGGGCAGGTCGAGCACGCCGCCAACGTCGGCCAGCAGACGGAGCTTCTTCGTGACCGCGTCGTACTCATAAACGAACGCGTTGCCCGCCGGTGCCAGATGATCGCCGATCGCCGAGTAGTACTTCTCGCCCACCGCGCAGCCGTCCCCCCAATTGCTCCAGGGATTGCCGGCATACGTCTGACACGGGTAGTAGAGGAAATCCACCGTGGGTGCCTCTCTCGCCACGGCCACGGATTTCATCGACTCCGGCGGCGTCAACAGTTCCCGGCCCGTTGCGGTGAAGACGACCTCGCCGCCGGGCAGTTTGGGTGGGTAGGTCATCTCGGCCGCATCCACGTACGCGGAAGTGCAGCACACCAGGACCCACAGCAGCGCGCGCTCAAGTCTCATCGCTGTTGCTCCTTCTGTTGGGAATGTTCGTTTCGGGATTTCCCGAATAAGCATGTCTTGTCGTACCTCGTCAGCAGGTGGGATAAGCGATTACTTGAGTTGGTTCTCGTCCCTGACGGAGGGCGTCTTCTTCCGTTCGAAGACCTCGTCCGCGGTCAGAGCCCGGGCGTACAGCTTGACTTCGTCCAGAAGCCCTTTGAAGTGGGCCGTATGATTCGCTTCGTACGTGCCAAGACAGAGGTGAAAGTTGTTGGGTCGGATCTTTCCCGGGCGGTCCATCGTCCCGTGCTGCTGCCCGTCGACGTAGATTCTCATGGTCCGCCCGTCGAACGTTCCCGCCACGTGTACCCACCTGCCGGTCGGCAGAGCTTCATTCGCCTTGAGATGGTGACTCCAATCCGTCACCGGCACCTCGAAACACGGTTTGCCGTCCAGCAGGCCCAGGCGATAGCCGGTGGATGTACCGCCAGCGAAGATGCGATTGACAATCCACTTGTTGTCTTGCCCGGCCGTGTCGGTCTTGATCCAGCAGGCGATAGTTAATGCCGAAGTGGGTGAGAGGGAAGCATGGTTCTCAACCACGACGCAGCCGCCTCGGCACACCAGGGCGTTTCCGTCGATACCCTCGGTTCTGGTCGCGTCGCGGAGTTGCCCGCCCAAACGGTTGCCCGAGTAGTCGAGCGCGACCGGGCAGTCCGACGGTTCGTCAAACGCCCACCAGCCGATAAGACCCTCATCCGGAGCGCCCGCCTTGAGCCGTTTCTCGGAGACCAGCCGACGCAACTGCTCCTGGCGCTGCTGGTGGCTTTGGTATGCCGTATCGTACGGGCCCAAGCCGATGTCTTCCGGTAAGAGATCTCGGTGCGGTTCCACGGCTGTGGAGAACACTTTGCGGACCGCGTCCAAGTATCCAAAGCCGAATTCCCGATGGGGTGCGATATAGTGACCTTCGCCCCATTCGTTCCAGTTGTCCAGCAGTAACATCCGACTTCCCAATTCGTCGGCGGGAAGTGTGCCGGTGAACGCTTTGGCCTGCCGCAGCAAAGATTCGTACTGCGACGGTGGGATTTTCCAAATACTCCCTTCGTCGCGCCAGCCACTCCAACCCTGCGACACGGTGACGATCTGCGGCAAGATGCCCAACTGCTGCGTTTTGCGGATGGATTGCATCTGGGCCTGGATCGCTTGCTCGGGTGTGGGATTATTCGGGACACCCCAGCAGTAAGCGAATGTATAGTCGAGGCCCAATTGCTTCATGAGCTTCAGGTGATTCGGGTTCAGACCGCGGTACTCGCCAAGGAGGTACAAGCCATCGAAGCCCGCATCCCGGCAGGCCTGCCGCATCCGGTCAAGCGCCCTCGTCACATTCTCCACTCCACCCAGGTCCTGGATCAGAAACTCGGGGCGGTAGATGAACAACAGCGGCTTGTTGTCGATCTTCACGTAGCTGGGATGGCGGAAGTAATTGTCGATCCAGAACGGCAACAGGTTTTCCATCAAGTCGCGTTCGTCCGCCACACCGGACGTGCCTCGAACCTGATTCTCCCACATGATGGTGAACTTCATCTTGTCGACAAACTTCGATTTCAGCAGCGCGTCGTGAATGGCGGAACCGAAACGCATCTTCACCGGCTCGCCCTGGCTGGTTCGATACCAGCGGTAGATAAAGAACGAAATGCCGTGTTCGACCGCCCATTTCGTTTCCCAATCGGCCACCTCCGGGTTCTCTTGCGAGTAAAACCCCAGAGCGGGCGTTCGTTTGGGGTGTTTGAGTACGTTGGCCCACATCTGCGGCTTGTCAGCTTCCCATAACGGGCAGTGATGAGCGCCGATCAGGATGGGCGTCGGCACCGGTGCGGGCTCGGGGATGTACGCTGGCTTGCCACCGCCGGCTTGATCTTCCGGCCCCGACTCCGCCGGCGAAGCTAGATGAGCAACTCCCGCAAACGCCGCGCAACTGAACATGCAGACGAAAAGCGTGTATCTCTGAATCATGCCGGTTTCCTCCTCTCCCGCGCCACTCGCTCTTATCGTACCCGGTATACGTGGACGACGGGGTAACTTTCTTTGCCTTCGGGATAGGCCCAGGTCACGCACAGGAACAGCCGGCGGGTCCGGGCATCGAAACAGGCGCCGGTCACCGTGCGGCCGAGCGGGTAGTTGACCCGCGTTGTTGAACTGGGAGCGATCTGCCAAGGCTGCTTCCGGCCGCGGGCGGCTTCGCCGAGTTCCTTTGGGTCGTAGAAGTACCAGTATTGCGAAGTGCCCGCGCTGGTGATGGCCCCGAAGTCGTATCCCAAGCGGCCCGTGCCCAGGCGGACGAAGGCCACGTAGCCGTGCCCAGCCGGTGTGTCAATGAACGCTCCGGCCCGGCACCAGTCGTCGTAGGTCCAGGTCCCCTTGGCGGGGCCCTGAGGCCGATCGCTCCAGAAGCCACAGTTGGCGTTGAAGTAGTTGCCGTCGCGCGGCGAGGGCGAATCGTGAGGGTGGTAAAGCAACGCGGTGACGGGCAGGGATGTCTGTTTCGGATCCGGATGGGGAATCGTGCCCAGCGCCGGGCCACGGCTGGCGGAGCCGCAGATGCTGTAGTATCCACCAAAGCCGAGCGCCAGACGCTTCCCGTCGGTGTACCTGTCGGCGAAAGTCTCGGGCAGGGCAAGCACGCCGCCCCAGTACGACTTGTACAGCCCGCCTGGCGCCGCGATGTACCATGGCCCGCGGTGGGTCACCTGGCCGTCGTCGGACAACGCAGTCGCACCCAACACAGGCGGCGCGTCGCCGGTCTTGTAGCCGTGATACGTAGTCCAGTAAAGGGTCCGTGTCTCCTCTATCCACGTGAAGCCTCCGTTGGGACCGACGGCCTGCTCGCCGGGCTTCACGACTTTCAGCGGCCCCCAGATCTTCTTGACCTCCGCCGTCTCCAGACCGGCGTGCTCGCCGCCGTCGACTTTGACCAGGTCGGGGATCTCGATCTCGAACAGCACCTGGATCGGATGCGTGTAATTCATGAGTAGCCGATCGCGTCCGTCGGCCATCGGGCGCAGCGCCAGGCCGCTTTCCGAGAACGCACCCCGCGCATCCCCGACAGTTTTAGGTGCCTTGAAGGTTCCAAGGTACTCGAAATCATCGAAAGCCAGGACTCTCTTGCCCTGGGAAGTCCGCGTGGCCGGCGCGATTGCCGCACCTGCTTCGGCCGGCCGGGCGACCACTTCGACGATTCTGCCGGGCGTGGTCTCTCCGAGCCACGTTGTTCCGTCTTTGCAGACCTGCCACTGGAAGTTGATCTCGCCGGGATTGGCCGGCGCCCTGAGGTTGGACCGAAAGGTATACTCTTCTCCCGGCCCAACCGACGTACCCTGGGCGATAAGGATGTAATTCGTTCCCCAGGACAGGTTGTTTTGCGGGTTGACCGAGCGCAGGCGAATGGGCCATCCTCCCCACGCCTTGGTCCCCGTGTTCCGCATGGAGATCGTGGCTGAGAAAACCTCCCCAGCCCTGACCTTGTCGGGCACGCTCATACCGACCAGCGCGGCATCGTACTCCGCCGCACGGATCGGTGACGAGGCTTGCGGAGCCTCCGCGTGGGACTCTTGGGCACAGGCTTCGGTTACTGAGGTTACCAGCGGATATACTGGCGGAAAGAGGAAATACAGCGTGATCAACGCGATCGGTGATTGAGATCGTTTCGTCATGGTTCTGCCGTCCTGCGTGGGTCGAATGGATCGCTCGTTATCCTATCAGTTTTCTTGCCCCGGTGCAGTGCTTACGCCGAAAGATCCACGCCGAACGGCCCCCGGGACTTGTGGAACTGGTAATCCGCGCTAGAATCGACGAAGATATCCAAGTGGTTCAACTCCACTTCTTTCATCAACTCAAGCTCCGCTTCAAAGCGTCCGGATCAAACCGTTGTCGCCGCCAAGAGCTATAATGCCCGTGTACCCGTTTCAGAGTGGCCTCGGCAAGTAATGCCCTCAAGGAGACCTTCGATGCTCGCCGGCTCGCAGTGGATGCAACGCACTTGTTGGATGTTCTCGGCGCTTCTGACACTCGGCGCACTCGCCGTGCCGGCTCCGGGAGCCACGTACTACGTCGACGGCCAGTCGCCCGAGGCGTCGGACGATCATCCCGGCACGGCCAAGGCCCCCTGGAAGACCGTGTCGCGTGCGGCCGGCGCCGAGGAACTTCGCCCGGGCGATACCGTGGTCATCCGGTCCGGCATGTATCGAGAGCATGTGGAGGTGAAGGTCTCGGGTGAACCGGGCCATCCGATCACGTTCACCACGGCCTCCGGTGCGCGGGTCGTGCTTAAAGGCTCGGAACCCGTTCGTGGTACGTGGACCCGGGTCGCTGGGCAGAGTGACGTCGAGGAGCCCTATCCAAACGCCTTCACCGACGTCTGGAAGATCGAGTTGGGCGAAGAGTTCTTCGTCGATCCCCGGTTCGAGGGCGCCTATCGCGACAAGTCGCGGCGTTGGGTTTCCCAGGTCTTCGTCGACGAAACGCGTCCGCTGCAGCGAATCGGCCCCGATCCGATCTATCCCAACGAACCCTACCTCAAGCTGACCACCGTCGGGCGCGGTCTTGCCGACTTGATCCAGGATTCGTTCTTCTTCGACGCGACGACGCAGACCTTGTACGTGAAGATGGCCGGCGAACCGGGCTGGCACGTGATCGAGGTGGGCGTTCGAGGGTTCGTTCTGGGCGGGGACAAACTGCACGACCTCGTCTTCCGCGGTCTGGAGATACGACATAACCGCCAGCCCGGCGGGCAGTGGCCCATGGTCTCTTTTGGCAACTGCCAGCGTGTGACGTTCGATCGCTGCCGTATTTATCAGGCCGATTTCTGCGGCTTGGGGCTGGGGCGGTCCAAGGATTGCACGATCCGCGAGTGCGACCTTTCCTACAACGGAAACACCGGCCTGGGGATGGGCCAGTGCGAAGACTGCCTCGTCGAGCGATGTACCTTGCTGGCGAACAACTATCGACGATTTCATCCTGGCTGGCACGCCGGCGGCATGAAGTGTATTCCGGGCAACGTGCGATGCACCGTCCGCGACTGTGAAGTTGCGTACAACGTCAACTCCGACGGCATCTGGTTCGACTGCGATAATGCCGACATCCGGATCGTGGGTAACGTCTCCCATCACAACGATGGCTCGGGGATCTTCTTCGAGATCAACAAGGGCGGCGGCGTCATTGCCGACAATCTGGTCTACGCCAACCGCGGTCGGGGAATCTATATTTCCGGTTCGCAAAAAACCTGGGTGGTCCACAACACGGTAGCCTTCAACCACGGCGGAATCGTCTGCATGCCCCGCGGCGCGGACTGGCCGCTGGAAGACGTTCACGTAGTGGGCAACCTGTTCCTCGCCAATCGATTGGCCGCCGATGGTTTCGCACGGGGCGCCGACCTGACCCTGTACATGGGCGCCGACGAGTCGCCCCAGCGCACGGTTACCGGCAACCACTCCGACTACAACGTGTTTTCGACCTCGCCTTGGACGCCGTCAATGCGCCACTCGTGGAACGTCGGCAACACACTGGCCCAGTGGCGGGAACGCTTTGGAGAAGATCGACATTCCCGGCTCCTGCCGGTGACCGCCCAGCGGCTCGGAACCGGATTCCGGTTGGTGCCCTGCGACGGCCTGAACGTCGGCGGGCAGCTTCCGGATGATCTGAAGAAGATATTCCCCGAGCCACGCGCCGCGGGCAGTTCGCGAACCGCTTGGCCCGAGTGAACCTCCAGTAGGCACGAACCGGCGAGAATTCACACGCCCTTCAACAAGCAGGAAGATACACTCATGAGTCTCCAACCCTTTCGGATTGCCATCGCGTTGGTGCTCGTTGCTGCCGCGGTTGCAGGCGCTGGTGAGAACCTGGTCCCCGACCCGTCGTTCGAGGAGCCCAAGGAGAAGGATCGCTGGGGCCACGTGTTTGCGAAATGGTCGGGTTGGATCCATGAGGGGCAGTGCGAGTTTCGCGTCTCCCGGATTGCCCGGACCGGCAAGCACTCACTGCTGATGGTCGCCGGCGCCAACCCGAAGATCCGCGCATGCTCCGACAAGCTGATACTCGAACCCGGCCGGTATCGAATCACGGCCTATCTCCGCGGCCTGGACATCGGCACCGGCGCCTGGAACCAGACCACCGAGTTCATGTTCGCCGGCAAGTACATGCCGCTGAAAAAGAACGGTACGTTCGGCTGGGCGCAGCTAACCTATGTCGGCGACGTGACGGAGAAACGTGACTTCTCTCACCCGAGCTTCGGGCTGATGGCGCCCGGCTACCTGTGGGTGGATGATGTGGCCGTCGAGCGTGTCGGCCAAGATGTACCGCTGACCGCCGAACCGGTTCTCGGCCAAGAGGAGAAGCCGATCGCGCCACCCGGTGAACTGGACGACGAGGCCGTCCGTTGCATCGAGTGCGGCTACCGCAACATGCCGTCCTGGGGTCGCTGCTACGCATGTGGCTCGACGCTGGAAACGAAGAAGGCCGAGGTCGTCGGCGAGCCGATCCGGCTTATCACTTCCTTCGAGGACAAGAACCCGTTTGGCGGCGGTGTCATCGTCGACGAGCACGCCACGGACGGCAGGATGGCCTTGCGGATCGACAAGAGCTACGTCTCGATGGAAGCGGCGCAGGACTGGTCCGGCTACGACTACGTCAAGGCCGACGTCCACACCGACGCGAAGAACCCGCTACAGCTCTACTTCGAGGTCCGCGACACGGCCACGCGCGATTACTGGACCCGTGTGAACTACACGACCATTGTCCCGCCCGGCTCGAGCACGCTGATCATTCCAACGGCGCTTTACGTCGGCGAGAAATCCCGTCCGGGTCGGCCGCTGATCACCAGCAGCATCACGCGAATGGTGTTTTCCGTCGGCGAGGAGCCCGAGTCGCCGCTGTTTGTCGACAACGTTCGTCTGGTACGCGATACGGAAACATCCGGGATGCTCTTCGACGGGCTGTGGGCCTTCGACGCCGGCCCCGGTTCCGCGCCGGTGATGGAGGGGTTCACGCCGCTGGACGTCAGCAAGCGCTACGGCAAAGGCCGAGGCTACGGCTGGAAAGACGCTCGGTTCTGGCGCTCCTTCGACGCCTTGCAGCCCGATCCGCTCTATCAGGACTTCATCTGCATCGAGGGCGGCGGGCTGGCCATCGACGTGCCCAACGGCAAGTATCGCGTCTTCGTCAACATGGACTCGCCGTCGGGGTTCTGGGGCGAATATCAACGCTACCGCCGGCGAGCGCTGGTGCTCGAAGGCGCGGAGTACGTCGACACCATGGACCTGGATGCGTTCAAGCGGCGCTACTACCGGTTCTGGGACTTCGAGGACTTGCCCACCGAAAACACGTTCGACAAGTACCAGGTGCCCTACTTCAACGAAAAGCGATATGATGTCGAAGTGAAGGACGGGCAGCTTAACATCGACTTCCAAGGTGAGAACTGGGGCTGTTGCGTATCGGCGATCATCGTCTACCCGGACACGAAGCGAGATGAGGGCGAACGCTTCCTCGAATTCGTCAAGGCCCGACGACGGTTCCACTTCGACAACTACTTCAAGCGGATCCTGCACCGGCCGTCCGGCGAGTCTCCCGAACCGAGCCCTGGCGAGCGAGATCGGGGGTTCCTCGTCTTCTCGCGCGATTGGATGAGCGACGTTTACTACAACGACCGGCCCCTGCCCGGCGAACGCGTACAGCAAGTGTCGGGGTCGGCCTTCGCCGGGGAAAGCGAGCCGGTGACGATCTCCGTGCTTCCGTTGTCGCATCTGGGGAAAACGACGCTCGCGGCGGGCCCTCTCCAGGGCCCCGGGCGGGCCTCGCTGCCGGTCGATGTCGGCTATGTCCAGTACCGCGTCTCACGCGTGACCATGGAAGGAAGCGTCTACACGATTTCCCCCAGGCTGATTGTGCCGCATCGTTCCGTCGACATGCCCGAAAATGTTACCCGGCGGTTCTGGCTGACGGTGAAGGTGCCCGAGGATGCCGTGCCCGGCGTTTACCGTGGTGCCGTGCGGATCGTTACCCAGCACGGCGGCTCGCACTCGGTGCCGCTGGAGTTCACCGTTCGCAAAGGTACGCTCGATCCGGTCGACGTCCCGGCGGGACCGTGGGGACACACGATCAACCTGCCGTGGAGTGGCGACGAGGCGGCCGAGTGGAATCGTGGCATGGCCGCTGCGTCACTGAAGAAGTTGCGCGAGTACGGCTTCACCACGGCCAGTGGCTTGCCGGTGATTACTTACAGGGGCTTCAAGGACGGAGTGCCGGACATCGACTTCTCGGCCGGCGATGCGCAGATGAAGATGTTCCGCGAGAACGGGTTCACGCTGCCCGTGGTCACTTACTGCGCCCTGTCCGGGCTGAATACGTACTATCAGGACGAGGCAGCGATGCGCGCGGCCGGCTTTGACGACTACAGCAAGTTTCTCAAGGCCCTGTTCAATGCCGTGCAGGAACACGCCGACGAGGCCGGCTGGCTGCCCGTCTATTGGAACATCGGCGACGAGCCGATCGGCGAGGACCTTTCGCGAAGCGCCCGGAACGCCTCGGCCTACCGCCGGGCATTCCCGCAAGGCCCACCCCTGTTCACGGCGGCTAGTTCGTTTCGAGGCGCCGACGCCGGCGACCCACACTTTGGTCTGTCAAAGACGCTGCACTTGGCCAACTGGAACGCCCACGACGAGGAGTCGGTGGACCTGTTGCACAAGGCCGGCGGCGACTGGGCTTTCTACAACGGCGGAAATCGCTGGACCTACGGCGTCTACATGTACAAGGCGGCAAAGCAGTTCGACATGAAGTTCCGCCTCTCGTGGCATTGGAACGTCGTGGCCGGTGACCCGTACTACGCGCTGGACTGCCGCGAGGACGACTACGCCTGGTGCAATTCCAGTCCGGGCGGCGAACTTATCTCCGCCGTCCATTTCGAGCGACTTCGCGAAGGGCTCGACGACTACCGGCGAATGCTCACCTTGGCGCGCCTGGCAAAGCAGAAGGCCGGCACGCCCGCCGCCGGGGCAGCCGACGACTTGCTGGCCAAGATTCTCGGCGCGTTTCAACTCGGTGACCGGCAACTGAAGGGCCACCAAAGCTTTCGCGATCTTCGTGCCGAGCTCGACGCGGCCATCGAGAAGTTGCGATGAAGCGTCGGCGAGATCGGCGGGTTCGTTCGCTGGTCTACATTCTATTCGTCAGTCGGCATCTTGTGGGCGCGGCGGATCTCGGCGACGATGCTCT
>CAYUIQ010000089.1:0-30281 GCA_964444795.1 uncultured Planctomycetaceae bacterium | reverse complement strand
GTTAACCGCTTTGTCCGAGGTTCGAGTCCTCGTCGGGGAGCTTTCCCTCTATTAGCGAACCAAAACGGCCAACTAGTTAACGCCCGACGCCGAGACTCCGGCCGCCGGGCGTTTTCGTTCAATCGTCGTGTACGTAAAGACTTGCGTCGATTGCGATGGCTCCGCGGCGCTCTCTGTTTCGGCAGAGAGTAATTGGGGTCCGAGAGGAACCACTACGGTTGCGGTCGCACCCCAAGACAAACGGGCCGAAACTCTCGCGCTCTCTGTTTGAGAAGGGGCGTTGGGTTAACAGACCGGTTGGCCTTGGACCCCGAAGGGAACCCTCAGGATGGGCACAACAGCAGCCGTCGAGATTCCCTCTGATCTCCTTAAGGCTCTCTGCCGCAAGTGGAAAGTCCGAGAGTTGTCATTGTTTGGCTCGGCGATCCGCGACGACTTCGGTCCAGAGAGCGACGTCGACATCTTGGTTTCGTTTCGTGACGACGCGCCGTGGAGTCTCTGGGACTTCACCACAATGCGCGACGAGTTGTCCGCGCTTGTGGGCCGTCCGGTTGACTTGGTTGAACGCGAAGGGTTGCGGAATCCGTTTCGCCGTCATAGGATCTTGAAAACCAGGAAGGTCATCTATGACGGCCGAGAAGCATGACGTCGCCTACCTTTGGGACATGCTCACGGCAGCGCGCGCTGTCGAGTCATTTGTCCAGGGCCGCACTGTCGCGGACTACCTCGGCGATTTGATGCTCCGCAGTGCCGTGGAACGGCAGGTGGAGATCATTGGCGAAGCAGCGCGGCACGTTTCTGCCGAGTTCCAATCGGACCACGCCGACATCCCCTGGCAGCCGATCCAAGCGCAGCGACATGTCCTCGCCCACGACTACGGCGAGATCAAACACGAGCGCGTGTGGCGTGTAGCCACGGCGAATATCCCCGAGTTGATTCAGCGATTGGAACGGCTCGTGCCGCCGCCACCGGATGAGGACACGGCAAGCGAGGAATCGCCGCATTAGGTTGAAGGCGGGGGCTCTCAGGCAATGGAAGACGGCAAATCCAATGTGACGATCCTCAGCCGTCAAGAGTTGTATGACAAGATATGGCAAACGCCAGCCTCGAAGCTGTCCACTGAGTTTGGCGTTTCCGATGTCGGTCTTGCGAAGATCTGCAAACGTCACGAAATCCCGCGTCCACCTCGCGGCTATTGGGCGAAACTTGCGCACGGAAGAAGTGTTGGGCGGGTCTCCTTGCCACCGCTTGACAACGAGGCTCTCGAGGAAGTCCGGATCTTTCGCAATGCCTTTTTCGGCCAAGAGGATAAGAGCCGTGACCCTCGCCCGAAACGACCGGCGATTGCAGTTCCTGAGACGCTCGTCGCACCGCATCCGTTAATCCTCTCCACACGGAAGTACTTGCGGGCTGCAAAGCGAGGAGATGACGGCCGTCATCATCCAGACCGCAGAACCTGCTTGGACATCTGCGTGTCGTCGAAATCCCTTGGCCGTGCCCTGAGGGTCTACGACACGTTCCTCAAGGAATGGGAACGGATGGGCGGGAAGCTCTCAGTCGGGGGATTGAGTGTGAATCGCGAGCCTGTGACAACCGTCGAGTTCCACGACGATCACGTCTCGATCGAGCTATTCGAGGAAACAGAGAGATACTCGACAGGAAAGGAGGCCAGCCGGCGCTGGGCATATCGAGATTGGAAGTACAGGCCGACTGGCAAACTGGTGCTTCAGGTCACCGACGGCGGCTGGGGTTGCGGGCGACAGCGATGGGCAGACGGCAAGCGCCAACGTGTTGAGAACCTGCTCGCCTCGTTCATCGATGGACTGATAGCAATCCTCGATTCGAATCGGCTAAGTCGCTTGGATCGTGAGTGCGAAGACCGGCAACGGGCGCGGGTACGCGAAGTTCGCGAAGCAAAGAAGAAGCGAATGCAACTTGAGGAGCAAAGACGCACCGGCTTATCAGAGCACGTGTCTGCATGGAGGAATGCCCAGGAGATCCGCGCCTACCTGGACGCACTCCGTCACCAGATCGACTCGAACGTACTGGCTCCCACCGATCCCGAAGCCTTTGCAGAATGGCTGGACTGGGCTGACTGGTACGCCGACTCGATCGACCCCCTGACGCCTACCCCGTCCCGGCCGGAGTACGTTGAGCCACCAAGAACCACCCCCGTCGATGAACTCGATCTTACGCGGGAGACGCGGCCAGTAGTGCAGCAACTGGGGGTAGCCAATACGGACGAACTCCACGCAGTCGAGAAGAACGACCTTGCCAAGCTTGACGGTGAATCGTATTGGCACGCGTGGCCCGAGATCTGTCGAGTTCTGGAAGGACTTGGCTACGACGTTGAAGGACGATACCACGATTGGCATTGAAGCTGTCAATAGATGCCTGATGAAATCCCGACCTCGACCAATTCGCTACGCCGTCTACACCCGCCAGTCCGTGGATGGCCCCGACGACTTCTCGTCCTGCGACGCGCAGTTCATGGTATGCCGGGACTTCGTCAAAGCCTTGGCCGACCCGGGGCTACTTTGGTGCCAACAGCGGTTTGATGACCTGGGGCACTCCGGTGCCAACTTGGATCGCCCCGGGATGCGCAAGCTCCGCAAGGTGATCGACCTCGGCAGCATTGACCGGGTTTACGCCGTGGCGCTCGACCGCGTTACCCGAAACATGCGTGATGCCGTGGTTATTCTTGACGAATTCGAGAGGGCTGGCGTCGAGTTGCGATTTGTCCATCAGCCGGACTTGACTTCCGGGCCGCAGGACCGCTTCCTTAAGCACGTCCTTGCCGCCTTTGCCGAGTTCGAGCGAGACATGATTGCCACACGCATTGCAGAATCGCGCGCTTACCTCAAGAATCAGGGGCGACGTTTGGCCGGCCCGGCCCCGTTTGGCTACGATGCCCATGAAAGGACAAAGCAGCTTGTCCCCAATCGGGCAGAAGCTCGTCGCGTGCGGGCCGTCTTCAAGCGTGCCGCCAACGGCCAGACTCCGGCAGAGATTGCGAAACGAATCAACCATTTGGGCTGGCGGACCAAGCAGTGGACGGCCAAACGCTCCGGCCAGGTCCGCGGCGGTGGGAAATGGACGCCACGCCAAGTCGTCTCGCTGCTGCACAATCCGGTCTATCTTGGCCAGTTCGCCGACGGCAAGTCGACGCGGCCGGGTTGCCACACGCCGATCGTGAATGAAGACGTGTTTCAGGCAGTGCAAGATCGGCTTGCCGAACGCCGGACCACGGCGAACGGCTCGCGGGACCGGCGCGAGTTTGCACTCCGCGGCAAGGTGATTTGCCCGAAGTGCAAACGGCCGCTGGCCACCTACATGGATACTCGCGGCAGCCCGAATGGAAAGCTGATCCTCGGCTACTACCGCTGCCGTTCCACCGCAGGTGGTCGCCCTCCGTGCAAACGAACGTCCTACCGGGCTTGGGATCTGGAGCAAAGCGTTATTGACCTGCTCGAGGAGGAGTCGACCTGGGCTGAAGTGCTGGCAAGCGCCGGGAGGCCGAATGCACGTGCGGGCACCTTCGTGGAGACCTGGAAGTCCCTGAATCCCATCGCACGGCGCCGTCTGCTGGCGAGAATCGTCGAGCGGGTCGAACTACACCGCACGAAAGCGGACGTACGGATCACGTTCGATCCTGGGATAGCTGACATATTGGTCCGAGAAAAATAGGGGTTGGGGAATCGGCTCGTTAACAACTGTGTTCCTGACCAGTCAGACCGATTTTGAGCTAAAATCCTGGTCGCGGAACCGGGCGGCCATTGGGTTAACGCTGAACCCCGTGGAAGTGAACCGCGGAGTTTTCGCGTTTCTTGCCGCGAATTGCGGGGTTTTCGCGTCTTCTGACGGTCCTGCCGCGCTCTCTGTTTCGAGAGAGACAAATCGGCGTCCGGAAGGAACCTTACGGGTTCCTTCCGGATGCCGGGATCTTCTGCCCGAACTCTCGCGCTCTCTGATTGACAATTCGCTTTGGGTTAACAACCCGGTTGGCCCTGGACTCCGGGAGGAACCCGTGTCGAACCGGGAACGGGTGTGCGTCAAGTGTATTGGCGTGCCCCGCCGACTGCACATGTAAATCGCTGTCTCCCGCGTCAGTCATGCATGCCGACGCAGCTAGCTAGCAGAGGAATGCTTGGATGCATCGGTCGATGTGACCGAGGCAGGTTGTCAACCTCGACGGCCGTGCCTCAGGACGGTTCGACCTTAGTGCTTATTGGCGTTCAATATGGCAATGCTGTCGCTGGGCCTTCCACAGTACTGAAACGGAGCGTTCGGAGGCGAACGTGTACACAGTCAGCCAAGAGTTGCTCGCGAGCCATTTCGAACTGCTTCCACTTGTCCGGGCGACACGACAGTCGTAATCCGACGCTTCTCGACGCCGAGCGTGAGAACTTGATAGCCCATCGGCATCCCCGGCTTTGATTTGTCTCTGAACTTAAAGCAGAAGCTCTCGAAGGCGAATTCGCAGCGCCCCCCACTGTCGTCGAGCAATTCGATTATGCTCGTGCCCAAAGCTCCACCTCTTTGGTAGCCACAATACGCCTTCAGTGAGCCGAATAGTTGAACCTCGGTGATATTCGAGAACTTCGATCGGAAGTTGTCCGATTGAATGACATATCGACAAGGATCAAGCGGGGCGAAATCATCCGCTGGATGATGGGGGTGGCCACTAACGATACCAACCACTGCCTGCGATCCCCGGAACTCCTCGACCATTCGCCAAAGAGTCGTCGCCTTCGAGTTTTTAAACGTCTCCGAGTGTTCCAGAAGGGAGGCGATGGACAGAGGCCCACCCATCAGCTCTTCCACGAATCGCTCTTGCATAAACAACAGCTGACCCGACGCATAGTTGGCGTCAGCTTCGATCTTGGCGTGGCATGCTGGGCTGAGTTCCGTTTTGGAGTCGCCGAGCAGATAGTGCTTGTGCCATTCACATAACTTGTGGCAGATCTCGTGGCTTTCCGCCCAGCGGTACTTGATCTGGTGAAGGTCCGAGTCGATGTGAATCTCGTCGGATTCCCAAAAGAGGAATCCCTTGAGTCCGAGCTTGTTGACGATCCAACTCAATTGCTTCTTGCCAGGAAGACGCTCTCGTCCGGCGACCTTCATCGTATGCACGAACTGGCGAAAATGGCTTGGATCTTTGCCACTGTAGTAGTGCAGGTCGAGTTTCAGCTTGTTACGAACTTGCGCTAGATCAAGGGGAGGCTCCAATCCACGTAAATCCGCAAGCAGCCGGCCAACCGACTTGTCGATGCGACGCTTTACGCTTGGTTTGACTTGCGGATTCTTCATTCACGTTCACTCCTACTTACGAAGGTACTTCACCCATTGATAAAAAAGTCTGCGTTGCTGTCTGGTCAGTTGACTGAATTCTGGTTTAGCGCCGGCCGCGATTCCGAGCGAGTCCTTAATCTCATCGTCGACCGACTCCCGGGCGAGTCCGGCCAATCGTTGAAGCTTCTTCGGTGAGAGCTTGAAGAACTCGGCGAGGACCGAAACGGCCATCGGCTCGGGAGTGTTGTCTGGACATAATTCAATCTCCTGAAGCTCATCGATGTCCAAATCGGTCTTCTCGGCGAGTTGCTCGATCGTCAACTTCCGTTCGGTACGCATCAACGACACCATTTTCCCAAATGCCGTTGGTGAACGTGAAGCGTTATCGCTTTGGACGATGCGTTCAAGCACGTCGCCGGCCACGCGCAAACTGTCAGGCAATTCACACGGCGTCGTACCAAACATCACTTACAGTACCTCGCGTCCCGGAGCAGAAACATATCGCTGAGGTCCTGGGCGCGCTCGACGACAAGATCGAGTTGAATCGACGGATGAATCGGGCGTTGGAAGGAATGACGCGGGCGATCTTCAAGGCGTGGTTCATCGACTTCGAGCCGGTCAAAGCCAAAGCCGCCGGCGCCACCAGTTTCCCCGGCATGCCCCAGGAGATCTTCGCCCAACTCCCCAACCAATTCGTGGAGTCCCGAATCGGAGAGATTCCGGATGGGTGGGAAGACGCTTCACTAGATTTGCTCTTTGAAATCAATCCGCGTCGCACACTGAGAAAAGGGGAAAATGCTCCCTACTTGGCGATGGCCGACATGCCCACTCAGGGGCACGCACCTGATCATTGGACGGATCGGCCGTTTGGGTCGGGGATGCGTTTTAAGAACGGCGACACACTCGTTGCTCGGATCACTCCATGTTTGGAGAACGGAAAGACGGCATTCGTCGACTTCCTTCCGAACGACACGATTGGATGGGGGTCGACCGAGTACATCGTATTCCGCCCGCGTCCACCGTTGCCCGAAATCTACGCCTATTGCCTTGCGCGGTCTGCCCCTTTTCGGGATTTCGCAATCTCGAACATGACCGGAACAAGCGGTCGCCAACGCGTTCCGGTTTCCTCGCTATCTCACTTCACTTCAATTCGAGCATCAGACGTCGTCGTCGAGGCATTCGGCGGAATCGTAGAGCATCTGTTCGCAACGATTGCGGCAAACAAGCGAGAAAACCGCGTTCTTCTTGCGATGCGCGACGACCTATTGCCCAAGCTAATCTCTGGCGAGATTCGGGTTCCTGGTGCCACAGGAGATTCAGATGGCAGATAGCTCCAACGGGTCAACTGGATTGCTTCCGGCGTGCCATGAACTGCTCGATTCACACCCCGAGTCGCTTCGCATCCGCGAACAAGTTGAGGCGCTGGAAGAGGCAATCCCCGACAAGCCGGGGGTCGTGGTCTCTTTTTGCCGTACGATCATAGAAACCACCTGCAAGACTATCCTCACTGACCGCAATGTCCCCGTGGATGCCGCATGGGAATCGCCAAAACTCGTCTCCGAATCTCTCAAATACCTCAATCTTGCGCCGTCCGACGACGGAAGCGTAGACACTACGTTGCGCCGTGGTGCGGACTCACTTGTTCGTGGATTGAATCAGATTATCCAAGGTGTTATGACGATCCGCAACGCTCACGGCTCCGCGGCGCATGGTGCGGACGCATACTCACCACTGCTTGACTCGCGGTATGCCGAGATTCTGGCTCGGGCAACTGATGCCGTCGTCGGTCTGCTCTTCAAGACACACCTACGTTCGGCTCAGCGTGACCCGCTAACGCGGTTTCGGTATGGCGAACACCAGGAGTTCGACGACTTCATTGACAACGACTTCGGCCCGTTCGACGTGCTGGAGGTTCCGTTGGTGGCCAGCGAAGCGCTCTTTCGCACGGACTTTAACGCGTATCGTGCGGCGCTGATTCAGTTCAAACAGGATCAGGACACAGCGGCCAACGGCAACGGAACCGAGGAGGATGCCGGATGAAAGAAGCTGTCGTCGAACAGGCTGCACTCGGTTGGTGCGAGGCGCTCGGCTTTGACGTCCACAAGGGCGCCGACATTTCACCCGGGGCTGACTCACCGCAGCGGGCAAGCTACGAGGACGTTGTTCTTGAACCTCGCCTCCGCGCCGCTCTTCGCAGGATCAACAGCCACCTGACAGAGGACGCCATCGAGCAGGCGATGCGAGTCGTGACTCGCCCGCCGGAGCCGACGCTCAAGCAGAACAACCGCTGGTTCCATCGCCTGTTGACCGACGGCATCGATGTCGAGTATCGCGACGAGCAAGGTGAAACGCGCGGCGATAAGGCATGGCTGGTGGATTTCGCCGAGCCACGGCAAAACGACCTGCTGGTGGTCAACCAGTTCACGGTCAAGTGTGGCAACACGCCCCGGCGTCCAGATCTGGTGGTGTTCCTAAACGGTCTGCCGAGTGTGGTGATCGAGCTTAAGGATCCGACCGACGAGCAGGCCGACCCGTGGACGGCGTATCGGCAGCTTCAGGACTACAAGGACAAGATCCCGACGTTATTCGTGTACAACGAACTGCTGGTGATCAGCGATGGCGACTCAACGCGGGTCGGCTCGCTGACAGCCGGCAAGGATCGGTTTTCGCCGTGGCGATCCGTCGAAGACTATCACAACCCCGGTCGGCCGACCCTGGAAGTGGCTATTAAGGGTCTGTTCGAACCGTCGCGTCTGTTGGACTACGTGCGGCACTGCGTGACCTTCGAGGAGGACGATCGCAGTGGCGAGATCGTCAAGAAGGTGGCCGGGTATCACCAGTTCCGAGCCGTTCGCAATGCGCGAGAATCGGTAAAGACGGCACTCAAGCCACCGGTCGGTGGGGCCCGGATCGAAGCCGTTTTCCTTGAGGATGTTTTTGACCGTCGTGCGTGACGGCGGCTTGATCCCGAGCTTCTTGAGCTCACCCATGATCCGGGTGTAGCCCCAGCCCGTCTCGTGGGCCAGTTTCAGGATCAGCTCGCGGATTTCTTTCTTGGTCCTCGGCCGCCCCATCTTCTTCGGCTTCGGGCAATCGCCGGAGGTATTGCGAACCCACCGCCGGTAGGTCGCGTAGCTGACGATCGAAAGCAAGTGCCGCAGCGCAGGCCCGATCGCCTGCCCCAGATCGATCAGCCGTGACTTCTCGTCGTCGGACAGGAATATCCGCTTCTTCGGCACCCGCTGGCGGAGTATCTGGTTCTCGGCTTTGAGGAATTCGATCTGACGGATCAACTCGTTTCGAGTGCAGCGGGCGAGGAGAAACAGCAGGGGCTGAAAGATGCGGCTCATCGTGGTAAAATACCGGGAATTCAGGGGTGAAAGTGCAAAGGTGACAACCTTTTTGTACCCCGCCGCAAGGCCGAGGAACAGCCGTCATGGCCGGCAATCCTCAAGTCGCGCTCTCTTTGGCTGTTAACCCGATTGCATTTAGTTCGATACCCCCCGAAAATCGCTCTCTGGGTTAACAGTCTGAGAGCGCCAGCGCGTCGATCTCGCGACGATTTTCCGCGACCGGTTCCTTTCGATCTTGGCCCGACCGAAAGGGATGGGAATCGCTAAGTCCTTTCCCTGCGGTCACTTCCGGATCTCGTTCCAAAGAGACTCGTTCGAAGAGGGTTGCGTACGGGGAGCTCCGAGACGATCCGGTGTATTAGCGCCGGTGATGCATGCACAACTGCATCACCGCACTTGTAACCCAACTCTTCTAGCCTAATGGAACTCAGATGCAGATCAGACCTAAATACGCCCACCGCCCTCCTGACTTCTTCGTCGAAAGGCAAGTCCTGTTCATCTTGGCGCCTGAATGCCATTCACACTCTCTTGCTGAATGGCGGAAACTTCTTGAGCATATCGGTTATTGCGGGCCTCGGGTTGTCGTATGCCAGCGCCTCTACTCTCTTGTCCAATTCCTCTAGCGGACTCAGAATGTCGTGAGAATGTGCCGTCATTAGTGTCCGAAAGAAGTCCAGGTCTAAACGGCGCAACCAGTGTTCCCATCGGCCAGTCACATTGAGAATTGGGGCATCGCAACCAGAAATAGGTAACTTGTCTGAGACTGCGTGCGCTGTGCCCCTGGTATCCCAGACCGACGAATCCTCTTGCCCGCATTTGTAGCCGTCTAATACGCACTGCACGCAGCGTGTTTCAGGCGGCAAGTATACCTCGCCCAAGCCATCGTGTTGGGTTCTCTGCCTCCCGTTCTTCACGACGGTTTCTGATCCGTTGTCTAAGAGCACTGTCTCCAAGTTTTACCTGCTATTGAACCTGTCATAATAGTGATTAGAATACCCTAATAGATAATCCGCAGTATAGTAGGCCGTTCGCGCCGACAGAAGCAGCCGCTTGAGCAAATAGGGTGTTGGCGCAAGCAAGACGAACACCCCCCTCCCCGTACGCAACCCTCTTCGAACGAGTCTCTTTGAAACGAGATCCGGAAGTGGCTGTGGGGAAAGGACTTAGCGATTCCCATCCCTTTCGGTCCGGCCAAAATCGAAAGGAACCGGTCGCGGAAAATTGTCGGGAGATCGACGGGCTGGCGCTCTCACACTGTTGAACGAAGCGGCTTCGTTCAACGAACACGTTCGACTCGGACCCTTGAAACGAGGTGTCCTTCCGGCAAGCGTGCAAAAGCCCTTGCGGCGTAGTTGTGTTTTCAAAAGGATAACGATGCGTTTTTCTTTGGCAATACCACCTACCCGCCGGACCTCCATCTTTCGACCGGATCCTCCTCTTTTGGAATTCATCAACAGAAACTAGCTACGACAGTGTGTCACGCAATTCCCAGGGCCGTGAATTATGCGGATTAGCCGTATAGTCGTCTCTCAAAATATCGGCTTCTCACCTTTACCCGACCGGAGTATCGCATCGGCGTGGCGAGACAGATGTCCACGGAGGTCTTCGACGTAGGCTCGCAGGGTCTTTTCTCCCACACCGTTGTAATCGCCGCAGCGGTAGAGTGCCCGGGCGAGCATCAGTTCGCGGAGCGAGTTGCGTCGCGTGCCCACGGCGTTGGTGCCGCTGGCTTTTCCGCCGTCTTGGAGGCGGGCGTCTTCGATGGTGCGGTGGACGTAGCCGCTGATGCCGGGCTGACCGAGCAGTTCGGCCAGCGGCTGCGCGGCGGTCGGATGGCCGATCAACTCAAGCGCCAGTCCCACGGCCCGATGATGCGAGAAATCGTGGCTCGGGGTGAGCATCTCCGCCTTTTCCAGAATCACCGGCACGGCCCGACGGTCACCCGTACGGCCGGCGGCCACGATCAGCTCGTCCAACGGGCTCATCGCCCGGCCGAATTGGCCCATCCCCTGGTAGTTCCAGCCCTTGTCCCACTCCGAAATCTTCTCGATCTCGGCCAACACGGTCTCCAGCGAGGTGGCGTCGCCCATCGTGCAGAGCAGCCGTGCGTAGGTCAGCTTGTCCTTGCCCTCGGCCGCCGCATAGGCCTCGCGCAACAGCGGCAGGGCCTGCTCGGGCTGGGTGAGAATCACGGCGCAACCCTTGAATCCGTCCTTGACCGTGCCTACCGCCTCGACGACCTTCTCCACCGGCAGGGGGTACGAATCTTCGTCGGTCAGCACACTCTCGTGCAGATTGCCGATCTCGATCAGGTGTTCCTGCAGCTTGCGGAAATCGATCTGCCGCGGTTCAACCTTCTGCCGGACGGCCATCGCCGCGGCGGTCCCGGCGGCATAGCCCTGGTTGTGGATATCCGGCTGCATCCGCACCAGGGGCACCGCATCGCGATGGACGCTGATTCCCAGGCCGGTGACCAAAATCCCCCGCAACCCCTTGGGAAGCAGGCAGCGATAGGGAATGTTGACGCGGATCCCCCCGTGCTCGGGATGATTGAGCATGAAAAACGGATGGATCGTGAAACCGTGCGTGTCGAAATTGCTATAGGCTTGCGTGATTGTGTCCGGATAGGTTCGCCGGTTCATCTGGTCCAACACGGTCATCGTGTAATCGCCCACGATCCGGCGCCGCTCCCGGGTGTCGATCAACTGGCCCTGGTCGAAGGCCTGGTCGTACTTGTCCTTGGCGAAGACGAACAGGTGCCACATATCGACCACGTCGGTCTCGTCGGTAATGGTGAAGTCGGTATTGGTGTAGGTGGCGCCGAGCATCCGTGGCGGCAGGCCGGTGCCCTGCATACCGAACTCGGTCTCGTCGGTATAGAGGCAATCGGAGCCGGCCGCGGCGGCGATGTCGGAATTGCCGGTCGAATCGATGACCACGTCGGCCAGCACGATCCCCCTGCCTTGCGGCGTAACGACCACGACGCCGACCACCTTGCCGTCTTCGACGAAGGCACCGCAGCCGATGGTGCCGAACCAGATGTCGGCCCCCGCCTTGAGTAACTCCTGGCGGAACCACTCCTGCTTCTGTTCGATGACCCAGGCGTGTCCCCCTTCGATCGTGGCGGTAAATCCGACGCGATTTCCCCAATAATACTTGGAAATAGCCCCGGTGGTTCCGACACCCCCCAGACAGTGAAGGTATTCGACGACCAGCGTCTTGGCGCCGGCTCGAGCCGCACCGATCCCCGCCGGCGCTCCGCCGGTTCCGCCGCCGACCACCACGACATCGTACTTTCCGAACACGGGCAGCGCTCGGGCGGTCTGTGCGACGGTGGGCAGGTCCTGCACGGGCCGGACCCCGGTGAGAAACTCGTGGACGTCGCCCGGGGCGACCGGCTTGTCGGTGGGGGTTCCGGAAAGCCGTGCGTCGCGCACCGCGGGCAGAGCTTTCGCTTCAGCGGCCGCCGCTTGGCCAACCCGCGTGCCGAGGTCGATTTGAGCCAACGGGCGGAGCAGTTTCTCGGCCTGTTCTCGGGAAACGTCCGCACAGCCACCGAGCACGTACCACCGCGAGACGGCCGCCGGACGCAACGCATCCAGCGGGACTGCTTCGGCGCCGCCCCACGGCCCGGTCGAACTCTCCCGGCCGATCATCGGATCAGCAGCGACCTGGAAAAAGTTGTCGGCGGTGAATTGCTGCTCGGGATGATACGTCAACGTCCGGGCTTGCTGTTCGGCCTGAGCCCAGGCGGCCGGTGTATCGCCGGCAAGCGGCAATCGCAACGCATACTCGATCACCGCGAAATCGCCGCTGGCCGTCTTGGCGGCGTTGGGATGGCGTCCGCGATAGGGAACGGCCGCGATCCGGGCCCTCATCTCCGGGCCGCTCTGTATCTCGCCGCCGATGACCGTGCGCCGGAGCGTTTGCACGCCACCAGGGAAGGGCCGAAATCGGGCCCCGGCCATCCGTGTCACCGCCGCACGTTCCGTGGCGTCGATCACCACCTTGGCCAACACGGCCTGACGGCCGGCCCGATTGGCCATGACAATGCCGCACGGGTTGCCCTGGGGGTCGCGGAGCACATCGGTGGGCAAGCAACTGTAGAGGAACTCGACGCCCGCCTCCAGCAGCGCGTTGTCGAGAACCCGCTTGACATGCATCGGGCGAGGGGGTCGCTGTAGCCCTGAGGGTGCATCCTGGGTCGGTTCTGACGCTGGACGGATGATTTCTAGCTCGCCCAGCAGGATCCGGTCCACGTCGTCGCTCTTGGACACCTGGAATTTGAGATAACGGGCGGTGGCCGAAACGGGCAGTTCCAGAGTGATGCAGCACTCGTCTTCCCGCCGCTTATTGTTCAGCGAGCCGACTTCCTTCCAGTTGGTCTTGTCGTTGCTGGAGGAGACGGAGATCGACTCGACCCGAAATAAGGTTTCTCGAAGGCCCGATCCGCCACGGTTGAAAACCATCATGCGAGCCGCTGCGACCGCTTGCGACTTGCCCAGATCGGCGATAATCTCCACGCTCCCATCGTACTGAACGCTTTGACTCGACGGAATTCCCCAAGCGCCGTCGGTCAGCCGCGACGGTGGATTGGTGTCGCGATGGACGGGCGAACTGGGTAGATCGGCTTCGTAGGAGCAGCGGATCCGGTTGGGATCGGGGGTGCCGCCTGGGACCAGGTCGTCGGCGAAAATCTGCTGCGCCAGCGGCGAGGCGGGCGTTTCGCCCTCATCGAGCCACAGTCGCAAGGTGGCCGTCATGTCGTCGCCCAGATAGGGCCGCTCGGCAGCCAGGAAGACTTTGGCCCCTTGCTCGGCCGCCGCGGTCGCCGCCGCCACGGCCCCGGTTCCGCCGCCGAGGACGACCACGTCGACCTCATAGGCTACCGGCAAACGCCGGGCCGACTCGTTGACTTCGGCTCCCCCGGCAGACTGCACCAGAAGGGCGGTCAACAAAAACGGGAGAATTACAGGACGGCGCACACACCAGTTGGGCAGCAACGTCATGAGGGTCAGCCTCCGCACGGGTGATCGGTTCTTGGGCGAAGCAGTCAAGTCAAGTCCGCTCAATTATGATGACCCGCCGATGCCGCGTCAAATTCGAGGGGACCCCAGCCCTCGGAATCCGATTTCCCGCCGACAGGGCGAGGCTCAGCCCAGCGCAAAACACCGGCGGAGAAAGGCCCTGGCTACCCGACGGATGAGGTTGACTCTGAAGAGATATCAGTCGTGCGACCCGATATCCTGGGCGTAGACTTCCTGGAGCAGGCGGTTCTCGTGCGACTCGTGCTCACCCAGTTCGTCAACGAACGCGAGGAAAAGTTCTTGTGTCCGATCCCACCAGTCGTCGGATCCGTCGCCGTGGTGAGCGTTTTGAGCGATGGCCCTGGCCGTGGCCGCCATCGCCGGGTGCTGGGCCATCAGAGCGTTGGCCCGGGCGACCATGCGCGGTGCATGGGAGAGGGCATCGGCAAAGTAGCCGCCCTCTTCCTCCTGCTCGAAGAGCAGGATCAAAACACTGCCAAGTTGGGTGAGCAGGGCTCCAATCTCGGCGGTCGAAGCGGTTCGTTCGAGCAGGGCACGATCGATCGCCTCAAGAATCCACTGCAATGCTCGATGGTCGTCCAGAGTCGTTTCGTGTGCGTCGAATTCCGGTGTCGAGGTATTCATAGCGTATTGCCTCCAAAACATCGGACCATGCGCGAGTGGCCTTTCGTTCTTTCCACTATTCACTTATCGCCTCTCTATTTTACACGCTTATGTCAACTTTTGAAGACTATTAGTTAGCATTAAAGAGCTGCAACATGCCCCCATGCCCCTCTTTCGATGTATCGCTTTCTACCGGTCGGGTGTGGCGATTCGGCGCCTGCCGGGCCTGGCGTCATTCGCCATCGTGGCTCATCGGCCCCCTGTTAACGGGGGGTGCTTACGCCTTGGCAGCATCTATCCCCGCAGGAAACGAAGCCTACCCCCCCGTTGATCCGATGCTCTGCGACCGCGAAACATATGTATCTTAGGGGATAATGAGTTACGCTGATGAGTCCGCTTCGATCGGACAACAGAACGCAGTCAGGCCGCATACGCCCGTCGCCGTTACGTCGCACGGCACAATACCCATGCCTCCCCAAAACGAAGGGGTATCATCCCGTACTGCGGTTGACGGGGGGCCGTGAGTGTTTCGGTCGACGGTCCGAGAGACTCAGGCAGTCAGGAACACGATATGCACCCCCCGAGAAATCGCGGAAAAAAATTTCCGAGAATCTCGACCTCATCCAGCAGGAAAACACGATTTCGGGCGAAAATACACCTCATGGGGGGGTGTGCCGTTCTTCTGGTGACCCGTTCTCAGCTCACCGCGTGCTGGCCCGATTCCAGACCGAGCCGCTTCATTTTCTTATAGAGGGTGGTGCGATTGATCCCCAAGGCCTCGGCGGTGGCGTGGCGGTTCCACTGGTTGGCGACGAGGGATTCGCGGATAATCTGCCGTTCGGGCGCTTCGAGGGCCTGCTTGAGGGTACGGCCTCCGACCGACTCGACGGCCACCTGGCAGTCGACCGTCAGGGTGGCAGGCAGGTCGTCCACACCAACCGTGCCGCCCTTGCCCAGCAGTACGGCGCGTTCCAAGACGTTTTGCAGTTCGCGGACGTTGCCGGGCCAGGCATGGCGCTGCAGCGCGGCCATGGCTTCGTCGGTGAATCCCTGCACCTGTTTTCCCGAGTCCTCGCAGACCTGGCCGAGAAAATGCTCGGCCAGCAGAGGAATGTCGCCGATGCGCTGGCGCAGCGGCGGCAACTCGATGTTGATGACGTTGATCCGGTAGAAGAGGTCCTGACGGAACCGGCCCTCGGCCACGGCCTTGGCCAGATCGTCATTGGTGGCCAGAATCACCCGGGCGTCGACACGGAAGGTCTTGGTGCCTCCGACCTGCTCAAATTCCATATCCTGCAAAATTCGCAGTAATTTTACTTGCATGGCAGTGCTGGCGGTACCGATTTCGTCGAGGAAAATCGTCCCCCCGTCGGCCTGCATGAATTTTCCGATCTTGTCGCCGACGGCCCCGGTGAACGCGCCGGCGGCATGTCCGAAGAGTTCGCTTTCCAGCAGCGTCTCGGGAAGTGCCCCGCAGGCGACTTCGATAAAGGGTTTGTCGCGCCGCGAGCTTCTTCGGTTGATGGCCCGAGCGATCAGCGACTTTCCGGTTCCGCTTTCCCCGGTGATCAGCACGGTGGCTTTCGTGTCGGCCACGCTGTCGACGATATCGAAGATCTTGAGCATGCGGTGATCGTGTCCGACGATGTTCTCGATCGCGAACCGCATGTCGAGTTGGGCTTTGAGGTTCTTATTCTCTTCGATCACTTCCCGTTGATTCAGGGCCCGTTCAATCGCCATTTCCAATTCTTCGTCGATCAGCGGCTTGGTGAGGAAATCGAACGCGCCGGCTCGGATCGCCTCAATCGCGGTCTCGACCGTCCCGTACCCGGTGAGCAGAATCACCGACATGTTGGGGTGATGCTGGCGGCAATGGGCGAGAATGTCGAAGCCGTCGCCGTCGGGCAAGCGGATGTCGGCCAAGACCAAATCGAACTTTTTTCGTCCCACCGCCGCGATCGCCTCGGAGAAAGTCGAGGCAGTGTCCAGTTGGAAACCTTGCTCTCGAAGCCAATCGGCCATCGAACCGAGCACCTGGCGATCGTCGTCCACCAATAGCAGCGAAGCACGCTTCATGAGTTCACCTGTGATCTCGCTTGTATTGCCCGACGACCGGTGGGGCCATCGAGTCGCCGTCCCCCCCATACCGAGCGGTATAAACGAAGCGGAACTCGCTCGCTTTGCCGCCTGACGGGGCAGAACAGCATGGGCTGTCGACAATTATCTACGTCACGGGATGCACCGAGTCAACGTGGCAAATCGAGACGGGCGAAGGAAACGGGGGGTATTGTCCGTGCCGTAGGGCGCAGCCTGATCGATTGGCCCAACTCCCTGCCACTGCGGTAGTAAGCGCCGGCCTGAGACCTTCCTGGTCGGCAATAAATCAAGAAAAAAGAGAACCCCCTCCACCCCACTGCCAGGGGCGAATTCAAACGTATATCCCGCTGGATCGTGGGGGTTGATTAGTGCTAACGGGGCATTCCATGCGGGCCGTCAGTACACTATTATTGTACGAATGCGGGGGGGGGCCCCCGGCATGTGTGACTTGAGGCACTCGACCCAAGGGTCTGGCCGAGAGAAAATAACCTGACCGATTCCTCCGATAACCGAAATTCCGCGGGAACCATTCCTCGACCGATGACGCGTCCTCGCCCGTAGGCGATCCGTCGAGATTCCACGGTCGACCACCACCCCTTGTCTGGAGATTTCCTTATGAGTATTCGAATGTTGGTCGCTGACGACCATCAGGTCATCCGCACCGGGCTCGTTAGCCTGCTGGCCGGTACGGACATCGAGATCATTGCCGAGGCGGCCACGGGTGCCGAATGCATCGTACAGGCTAAGGAACACAAGCCCGACGTGATCTTGCTCGACATCCGTATGCCGGACGGCGACGGCCTGTCGACGCTGGAGAAGCTGCGGGTGGAAGTGCCCGACAGCTACGTGGTCATGCTCTCGACCTACGACAACCCCACGTACATCGCGCGTGCGGTGGCGCTGGGCGCTTGCGACTACGTACTGAAAGGCTCGAAGCGCGAGGACATCATCACAACGATCACCGCCGCTGCCGCCGGCGAATCCCCGTCCCGGGCCGGAGAACTTCGGCGAATCGCCGGCGCGATGAAAGTTCGCCAGGTGATCGACGACGACGATGTGCCGCTGACGCAGCGCGAGACGCAAGTTCTGCGACACGTTGCCCTGGGGTTGAGCAACAAGGAAATCGGACGTTCGCTGGAGATCAGCGTCGAGACGGTCAAGGAACACGTGCAGAACATCTTGCGAAAGATCGCCGTCAGCGATCGCACGCAAGCCGCCGTCTGGGCGGTGCGCAAGGGCCTGGTTTAGCGACCCGTTGTCCATCCGTATGCGGCCCCGGCCTCATCAGGCGACCCGCGCTTCGGCGCGGATCGCCTGTCCCTCAGGGAGAACGGGCTGTTGAACGGGTAAGGGCGAAGCATCAGCGAGACCGTCTTTTCCATCCTCGCCGACGCTTTGCCCTTTCTCTTCACGCCTCTCTCCTGCTTCTAGCCAAATCTGGCGGCCGACACCTTTCGCGGCTCATCTGCCGGGGACCTTGGCTCGATCCTTCCCGTTTACTGGGGCGTTCCCGTCTACGGGGTCCGAAACGGTCTTCTGTTGTCCGCTACAGGCGGTGCAACCCGCACGGAATGCGGAGTTTTCCGGCGTTGCGCAACCGGCCGGCTTTACCATGCTACATCCGAGGTAAACCTTGACGATACTTCCTCTCAGGCAAAATCTGCTCATGGGCCGCCAGGGAACGCACGGCTCGATCCAGATCAGACATGGCAAGTAGCAGTCGGAGGAAGTCGAAATGCGCGGTAGGCGATTCTCGTGGATGGTGGTGATGGCGGTGTGCATCTCGGGGCCGGGAGCCGAGATAGGCCGTGCGGCGGTCGATGGTCGAATCACCGTCAAGGAGCGCCGTGACAGCTTCTTGATACTCTCCGATCACTTCGAGGTGACCAGCTACAAGGACATCGATCCCGGGACCCTGCTGCATTCGGAAAAGCGGATCCTTGCCCAACTCAGCGCCGGCGCGCGGCCGGTTACCGCATGGGATATCCCCGTCGATCTCCGCAAGTACGTCGCTCAAGCGGAGCCCCGGGACCAGCGTGGGTTGTTCTTTGCCGCCGCCGTGACGAACATGCTGGAGACGGCCTACCAGGAGTATCAGGATGCCCAATTTCAACCCCCAACGAGTCGCATCTGGGTTGTGATTCGCCGGGGCACGCCCGACAACGACACGGCCTCCTGGTCAACGGACGTGGAGACCATCAACGTCTGGGTCGTGCCGGCCAAAGAGGAGGCGTTGATGAATCTGGCTCGCTGGCGACACGACACGGCCCATGAACTCTTCCATGCCTTGCAGCAACATCGATGCGGAAGATACACGATGGATCGGTTGCGATGGATCGCGGAGCCGATGGCCGATTACGCCGCCCACCACATCGCCTGGGCGCGCGGCGGACAGGGTACCGTGCTGGGAGGCGACCTGAAAGGCACCAGAGATGAGCGGGCGTGGACAACAAGCGGAACCGGGTTGATGGGCGACTCCATCCACCGCCGCTACATCCACAAGCCCCTGACCTACATCGGCACACCGGGCGAGGGTGACGTCTACATCGAGCACGAGTTGCAGACGGCCTGGTTCCTCGAATATCTCTTCGCCAACCATGCCGGCAATCCGCAGGCGTTGCTCGATGCCACGGCAAAGAAGCGTTCGGGAATGGACCTGATTCGCCGGAAGACCACGGGCCGGATCCCGGAGAACTTCTTCTGGTCCTTCCTGGCAGGGCAGGTGGGTGATCGGACACGGGCCGGCCAACTCTATCGGCGTTACGCGGCCTATCTGGAACTCAGCAGCGAAAGCCCCGCGGTGCTTGCCGCCGGCGACCCGATGCCGGTGGCCGAGGGTGACGTGAACGTGTTGAAGAGGAAGCAGGGGAAGATCCATGTGAGTCTTCGTTTGAACGGACCGGGTACCGGGGTTCTGCAGGCGTTTCGCGTCGATTCGGCATTCTGGGACCGGGAGGAACTCGGCCGCCGAAAGCAGATCCGGCTGGAACTCGGCAAGGCGCTTCCTGAGGGCGTCCACGTCGACGTCTTCCGATCCCGAGGTCTGCGGCCTCTGCCCGGCCAACCACGGCCCGACGTGGAATTCACCGCCGAGGGCAAGTCGGCCGGCGCGTTGGATGTTCGGCCCGACGATGTCGTCTTCGTCCTGGCAACCGACTGCCGAGTAGGCCGCAAAAATGTGTCGCCGACAACCGTGAAGCTGATCGTCTCGTTCGCACAGCCGACGTTCTTGATCCGGGCGGAGCCGGACGGGCGAATTCCCACAACCTTCCATTTCGCCGTCGAGGCCGTCGATCCGCCCGAGGGAGTCGAACTGGTCTACGAGTGGAATCCCAGCGACGGCGGGCGGCGCAGCACGTTGGAAGATCACTGCACCCAC
Organism: uncultured Planctomycetaceae bacterium; assembly: GCA_964444795.1. GTDB lineage: Bacteria > Planctomycetota > Planctomycetia > Pirellulales > Thermoguttaceae > JABMRP01. The sequence goes on along the minus strand of CAYUIQ010000089.1, from coordinate 10,509 downwards.
GGCTACACCGATTGGGGCAGTCAGCGGATGGCCGTCGACGTGCTCGAGAAGAAGAGCGGCATCGTCCTCGGCTCGGCGTCGGTGGGCGTCGAAGTGGCCAAGGTGGTCGGCACGCTGACCGTTACGGTAAGCGACGCGGCGACGGAGGCCCCCGTCGGCGGTTCGACGGTTACGCTGAAAGGGTCCCAACTGCTGGATTCCCGTGTGTCTGGAGGCAGCGGGCAGGTCACGTTTGCCGATCTTCCCACCGACGTGTACGAAGTTTCGGTAACGGCCGATCGCTACGAACCCGGCGGTGGCCGGCTCGATTTCGATCCCTCGAATAGCCCCCAGGTTCGCCGTGCATTTTCGCTCCATGCCATCGAGTCGGACCAGCCCACGAAGGACACACTGCCGCCGGTGACGACCGGGCAGAGCAAGGCCGACCGCCGCGCGGCGATCATCGCCTGGCGGGACGCGGAGATCGAGCGGGTTCGGGCCGAAGGCAACGCGATCCTCGACGCGATTCGCCCCAAGCTGGACGCGGTGGCCCAGAACCCGCCGGATGACATGGTTTGCGAGCGAGACGAAGCCGGTTGTGGCTTCACCGGACGGCACTGGTACACGGGCGACGCCAGTTTTACGTGTCCCAACTGCCACCGCACGTCGGTCCAACTTGCCGACTATGTGCCCGACGGCTTCTCGATGAGCATGAATCAGGTGCGTACCATCTACCGCAAGCGGATGGACGACGTCCGCCAAAAGGCCGCGGCGATGCTGGACGCGCTGGACTGAGAATCGGCACCGACGTCAGAAATGCCGCCTAAACGCTGACGTCGGCCTCTGGAACGACCTCAGGGCCGAAGATCATGCGGCGGACCCAGCCGGCCAGATCGTCGACCGTGCTGTAGACGACCGGTATGACGACCAGGGTGAGAATCGTCGAGGTGATCAGACCGCCGACGATGGCGGTGCCCATCGGCGCGCGGGTTTCGGCCCCGGAGCCCATGCCGATGGCCACGGGTGTCATGCCGGCCATCGTCGACATGGCGGTCATGAGAATGGGCCGCAGGCGCACGGGCCCGGCCTCCAAGAGAGCATCCGTCTTGGACATCCCCCGGCTGCGCAGCAGGTTGGTGTAGTCGACCAGCAGGATCGCATTCTTCGTGACCAGGCCCATGAGCATGATCATACCGATCATCGAGAAGATGTTGAGCGTTCGCCCCGTCACGGCCAGCAGGCCCAAAGCGCCGACGACCGAAAGGGGCAGCGAGAGCATGACGGTCAAGGGGTGAATGAGGCTCTCGAACTGGGCGGCCAGCACCATGTAGATCAGCGCGGCGGCCAGGGCCATGCTGAAGATGATATTGGCAAACGACTCGGCCTGCATCTCGGCGTCACCGGTAAACTTGCTGGTTGTACCCGGGGGCAGCCCCTCGTCCTTTTCGATCGCCACGACCGCGGCCACCGCCGCGTCCAGTTTCATCGACGTATCGAGGTTGGCCAGGACGGTGACTTGCCGCGACCGGTCTTGCCGGTCGATCTGTACCGGGCCCTTGGTCCGGTGGACGTCGACCATTTCGCGGGCTTCCTTGAGTTGGCCCAGTTTGTTGCGAACGGGAACGCGTAGAATCGACTCAGGATCGTCGCGATCGGCACCGGCCAGACGGATACGCACGTCGTAGCTCTCGCCGTCCTGCTCGAACTGGCTCACTTCCTGCCCGCCGATCAGGGCGTAGACGGCTTTGCCCAGCTTATCGACGGAGACGTGCAGGTCGGCCGCCTTGTCGCGATCGATTTCGACGTTGATCTGCGGTTTGCCGGCGTCGTACGTCGAGTTGACGTCCTCGATGCCCGATACTTGCTTCATCCGCTGAGTTACGCGGTCGGAGAATTCGGCCAACTGGGCGAGATCGGTCCCGCGAATGTTGTACTGCACGGGCGCGGTGCGAAATCCACCGCCGCCGACTCGGGGGATCATTTCCACGCTGATCTTCATGTGCTCCAATTCGGGGCGGGTCTTGATCTGTTGGCGAACCTGCTGCATCAGATCCATCTGCGAGAAGTCGCGATCGGCCTTGGGTGCCAGCCGCACCAGCACCGTGGCCACGTTGACCCGTTCCTCGACCCCCGCCCCGATCGTGGTGAAGACGTCTTCCACGCCCGGCATGTCGCGGGCCAACGCTTCTATTTGTTCCAGATCGGCGCTGGTGACCCCGATAGCCGTGCCGATGGGTGTTTCGACTTGGATGTTGAATTGGTCTTCATCGGCTTGGGGTACGAATTCGGTGCCCAGCAATCCGGTCATCGCCATGCTGCCGACGAAGATACCGGCAGCGGCAAGGAGCACGACGGCCCGATGCCCGAGCGCCCATCGCAGGGTCTTGCCGTAGGCCGTTTCGATCCGCTGGAAGATGCGTTCGGAAACGTTGAAGAAGCGGCCGTGCTGCTTGCTCACTTTCAGCACCCGGGAACAGAGCATGGGGGAGAGCGTGACGGCGATAAACGTCGAGACGACCACGGCAAAGGTGACCGTCAGGCCGAACTCGAAGAAGAACTGGCCGACGATCCCCTCCATGAAGGCCACGGGCACGAATACCGCCACGATGGCCAGCGACGTGGCGATTACGGCAAATCCGATCTCGGAGATACCCGCCAGCGCCGCTTTCATCCGGGTCATACCCGCTTCGAGATGCCGGTAGGAGTTCTCCAGCACGACGATCGAATCGTCGACGATCATGCCGACCGAGATGGTCAGGGCCAGCATGGTCATCATGTTCATGGTGAAGCCCATGGCCATCATGAACGTGAACGTCGAGATAATCGTGGTGGGGATCGTAATCGCCGCGACAAACGAACCTCGCAGGCTCCGCAGGAAGAGGAGGATTACCAACACGGCCAGCACGCCGCCGCGGATCAACTCGCCCTGGGCCTCGCTGATGCTCTGGTCGACGAAGATCGAGAGATCCTGGGCGACGATCAAGTCGTAGCCCGGGGGGAGGTCGTCGCGGAGTCTGTCGAGTCGTCTTTTCACCTCGTCGGCCACTTGCAGCATGTTCTCGCCCGACTGCCGACGGACCAGTAGCGAGACGGCCCGCTCCTGGTTGAGCCGAGCCAAACTGCGGAAATCCTCCTGCCCGTCGTCGACCCGAGCCACGTTGTGCAAGTGAATCGGCGTACCCTCGCGATGGGCAACGATCAAATCGGCGAAGTCGGCCACGTTCTCAATCTTGCCCTTGGTCTTGACGATCATTTCCATATCGGAGGTCTCGACGCGGCCGCCGGGCGGTTCGAGGTTCTCCGTCTGCAGGGTGTCGATGACGTCCTGGGCCTCGATATTGTGTTTCAGCAGGTCGTCGGCCCGCAGCCAGATACGGATCTCGCGTTCGCGGTCGCCCACCAGCCGCACGTTGCCCACGCCCGAGACGCCTTCGATTCGCGGCTTGACTTCCCGATCGGCGTATTGGCTCAAGCGGCGGATGGAGTCGGGCCCCGAGACGACGATCGCCAGAATCGGCGACGAGTTGATGTCGAACTTCTCGATGATCGGCGGTTCGATCTCGGGCGGCAAGTCGCGGCGGATGGCCGCCACCTTGTCGCGGACGTCCTGGCTGACCACGTTGACGTCTTCGGAGAGCTTGAACTCGATGAATATCTGCGCAATGCCTTCGGTGCTTTCCGATCGTAGCGTCTTGATTCCGGCGATCGTGTTGACCGCCTCCTCGATCTTATCGGTAATCTCCGTTTCCACCGTCTCGGGATCCGCGCCCGGATAAATCACGGTTACGGTAACGATGGGAAACTCGACCTCGGGAAACAGGTCCACGCCGATCGTCATATAAGCCGTTGCCCCGAACACGACCAACGCCAAGATGGTCATCGAAGCAAAGACGGGCCGATTGATGGCAACTTCGGAGATTTTCACTACGCGTATCCTAATGTGGTTTTCAATGGGCGGCTGGCGCGCACAAGGACAAAAGGCCGCCCATGGCACCCATCCATTCAAATTTCGCGAGGTACTACGGCCCGAACGAAACGGTCAGATCGTAGGTTGCCCGACCTAGTGGGTTGTCGGCAAAGTGGACGACGATGCCTCGCTCGACGTGTTCCAGTACCACGAGATCGCGAGCCTCGCGGACGGTCAGTTTAGCCGAGGCGAAGTCGACCGGCGAGGGCAGAAACCGCGTCGTCCCGGCGTTTTCGATCCGGGGCGATTTTCTCGGGTCCCAATCGATGCCGCCGAGCGAGACCTTTTTCGGCATGCTCCAATGCCGATGTTGCCAACGGGCACCGGCGGAGTCGATGTGCAGCCGGTCGCTGCCATCGATGTCGGCGACGATCCGCAATGTTGCGGGGACCGTTGGACGTTCCATCACGATGTCGAAACGGTAAGGCGCCCCGCCGTTGGGCGTGTCGACCAGACGCACGATCACCGAATCCTCGCGCGGCTGCAGCACGACCGTATCGCGGCCATGCACGTTGCGCAACCGGGCCGTGTTGAAGTCGACCGGTCCGCGGAGGAATTGGGTGGAGCCGGCGTTGTCCAACGCGCTTTGCTCCTTCGGATCCCAGGCGATGCCGCCGAGCTTCACCGGCGCGCCCGGCCGCTTCCAGTGGACGTGTTGCCAATAGGCGTGCGTCTGGCTGATCTCGATCTTCTGGCTGCCGTCGATTCGGCCTTCGAACGAGAGGACCACTTCGCCGGCGGCCGGTCGGGGATCGTGAGCCTTCGGTTTCGCAGCCGAGGGTCGGACGACTTGTCGGACCGGCGGCTTCGAGGCGATCAGGAGATTCGGACCGAAGATTCCCGCATCGGAAGTCCGTTGAGGCGGAGGCTGGGGGAGCATCAGTTCGTCGCCGACGACTCGTCGCGACTGGGTCCAAGCGATTCGCGGATCGGTCGAAATACGGTTATTGCTCCCGCCGCCAACGTGCGGATCCTTCAAGGGGGCCGTGTAGAACGCGCCAACCACGTACGTCTGACCGGGTTGCAGCACGACGGGCCGGATCGGCACGTAGCGAAAGCCGTCGATCAGTTTCCCGCCCGCACGGGCCGGAACCATGGCCGAGACAAGCAGTTCTCCCTGCTGATCCCAGAGGGCCACCGGATGCGCTTCGGCCAGTCCGTCCTCGCCCCGGTCCCAAACACCCAGCGCCCGGACCGTCACGTCGGCGCGGGCCACAAACTCCCATCCCCCGGTCACTCGGGCCACGCACCCGGAGGTCGTCACCACGACGTCGTCCAGCGTGACCGCCGGCTGAGGGACTGCCGACGGTGGCGTTTCCAGCGGTTGTGCGGCGGCGATGGATACCCAACAGGCAAGGAGTATCACCGGCAACGTCAGGCAGGATACGGAGAATCGCATGGCTTTGCCTCCTCGATTTTTTCGGGGCGGAGAACCGTGTCACGGACAACGCGCTTATCAGCCACTTTAGCTCGGGAGGCACCGAAAAGCAACATGTGCAGAGTGCTGGCCTCGCGCCGCGCTGAGCGCGGGCCTCATAACCCTGCCCTGGAAGAGGCCGAAGGTCTCTTGCTGAGTATTACAGGGAGAATTAGACAGACGTACCGGGGAGGAGACATGCGGTCGGAGGTTTCGGCAGGGTCGGGAGACGCGAGACCGACCCCGTGAAGGGCCGTGACCGGTCTTTTCTGCTCAAACAAAGAGCTGCGTCCCCTTTTCCTTTCCAGCTTCGATGACCCAGAATAGAAACTCGTCCGGACCACCGTTGAGGTACGGCGGTGGCGCGGTGGGTTTGAATGTTGTAGGTAGTGTTTCCGTAACGGAGATTTCGTTGAGCACAAACGCCAGATTCTGGACAACGTGCCATGCAGTTTGTGACTTGATGTCGATTTGCAGTTTAACCCACCATCGGGCTTCATTTGGCTCACTAATCGAGATGGCATCTACACCGGGGATTTGGTCAACGAATTCCTTTAGTTCGCGAAGCCGCTCTGGGATGAAGCCCGGCTCAAGGTTCGCGGCAGGTGCAATGCCGTAATTCAGGAGTTCCTGTACGCGTTCTTCACGCGACATGCCGAGTTGCTTGGCTTCTTCTGTGAGCCGTTGATCGACTTCAGGTGAAAGTGTCAGCGCGAGTGTGTGGTCGGCCATGGCACGAGCTCTTTCACTTGGCGGCGGGGCGTCAGGTCGATCGTTCTTGGAATTGCAGCCGATCACCGTTGAAACGGCGAGTAACACGAGCGTCAATCGGGCTGCATGAGGCATAGGGAATCAACGGCGGCCACTGATGAGTGGCATAACTTGGTCTTACATTGATCCGTGTATCACCTAAAGGCCGCTTCGTTGCAGCCTATCACGCTACGAGGCTACTGCGTATGTCCAATCGTTGCAGACAGTTACGCAGCTACCTGCTATCTTCGGGCGCGTTAGGCTGTTTCCGCCTAGCACCGGGCTGGGCCGCTTAGTGCGTACGTGGCCGTTTCCAGCATTAGAACCGCTCGGCATGGAGAGGGCAAGCACCTCCGTGGTACGAGCCAATCTCTTTCCCAGGCCCAGAAGGGCCTAGTAAAGGACAGTCACTTTTCGGGACCCACAGCAGATGCCACGACGGGCGGAGCGGCGCAATGTCACTCCAACTCATGGTCGCAGAGTGACCTACGGGTGTTCAGGGCGCCTGGAGAGAGGCCGGAGTGAGCCGGATAATGCCGTCCTTTCGTGCTCTGGATATGGGAGAATCGGACAGGCGTGCCGGGCAGGAGACCTGCGGTCGGAGGTTTCGGCGGGGTCGGGAGACCCGCGCCGAGCGCCCGCCGCTATTCCTGCTCCATCATCTTCACCCGGTGTTGGGGGCCGGAGAGCGCCATGAGGTCGGTCTCTTGGTCTTTGGTGAGAAGCTGCGGAGTGCCGACGATGGTGGCGGCGACCAGCGATTTGGCGGCGTCTTCGGCGATCAGGCAACGCCAGAAGGCTTGCTTCATGTTGGTGCCCAGGCAACAGACGCCGTGGTTGGCCATGAAGATCGTGTCGTTTTCGCGGGACGCCTCGGAGACCAGCCCGGCCAGCACCTCAGTGGTCGGCGTGACGTAGGGCACCGTGGTGCGACTGCCCAGATCGTTGACGAACTCGGCGAACATGACCTTGGTTTCCATGGCCACGCCCGCGCTAACCACGCCGCAGAGCCACGGCGAATGGGTGTGGAACACGGCCGTCACCTCGGGCCGCACGCGGTAGACACCCAGGTGCATGTTGACCTCCGAGGTCGGTTTGTGCGGGCCTTCGATCTGCTCGCCCGTGGCCAGGTCCATGCCGCAGAGATCGTCCGGCGTGATGTCTTCCATCGCGAACCCGCTCGGCTTCATCCAGACGATACTGCCGTCGCGAGCGCTGATATTGCCGCCGGCACCGACCACCAGATGGGCCGCATAGATCTTGTTGCCGTAATAGACGAGTTCTTCTTTGACCGAAAGCATGGAGGACTCCGAGGTAGGAACTGGAGACTAGAAAGCAGGAGGGCGTTGCAACCCCCCGGCGTGGATGAACTCGCGTTAACCGTGCGGATGGACGATGATCTTCATGCCTTGATGGCTTTCCATGGTGGTGAAGGCTTGGTTGATTTCGTCGAGGGAGAAATGGTGCGTGATGATCGGATCGGTGCGGACCATGCCCTTTTCCAGTAGCTCGACGGCCAGCTCGTGATGGCGCGGTACGCAGCCGTGCGAGCCGGTGACGAAACACTCCTTGTAGTGGATCGTGTTGGAGAGCACCGACATGGGGCGCGCCTCCTTACCCAGCCCGCCGAACAGGTTGACGTAGCCGCGATGGGCGACCATCTCGATGGCCTGCTCGTGGGCGTCGACCGAACCGCAGGTGGTCAGCACAATATCGGGGCCTTCGCCGCCGGTCTCCTCGCGGCATCGGGCCACCACGTCTTCTTCTTTCCGGTTGATGTAGACGTCGGCGCCGTACTGCTTGGCGATTTCCATTCGCGGACCCGGGCCGCCGACGCAGATGACCTTCACCGCGCCCATCACGCGAGCGACGTCGATCGACATGCAGCCGATCGGACCCATCCCCAGCAGCACGACCGTCTTACCCAGCGACATGTTCACCAGTTCCATGCCGTTGAGCGAGCAGGCCAGCGGCTCGGCCAGTGCGGCCGTGTCGAAGCTCAGGGCGTCGCTGAACGGGGAGACGGGGCCTTCCTCCAGTACCAGCCGCGGGAGTTTCATGTACTGGGCAAACCCGCCGGGGATTTGGTAGCCGATGGCGTAGTTGATCGAGCAGTTGTTGCCCATGCCGTTGCGACACCACTTGCACTGTCCGCAGGGGACGTCGGCCCCGACGGCCACGCGCTGGCCTTCTTTGACCCGAGTGACGTTCTTCCCCGCCTTGACGATCGTTCCGGCCATTTCGTGCCCGATAATCGCCGGCGGCTTCACCCGCGGATTGCCATGATGGAAGATGCGGATATCCGACCCGCACACGGCCACCGACTCGACTTTCAACAAGGCCGAGTCGTCGTCGATCTCCGGGTCGGCGACCTCTTGGACGACAATCTTTTCCAGTTCTTCAAGCAGTGCGGCTTTCACGACGTGTGTTCTCGCGGTTTGTTGTGGTTTGTATGTTGTTGGTGGCGTGAATAGTAACCCGAAGCGTCAGTGAGGCTGTCTTTTCCGTCCTCGCTGACGCTTCGGGTTACTAGTCCCCAGCCCCTATTCCCTATTCCCTACTCCCTGCTCCCCCGGTTTCACCAACACCTTGGCGAAAAACTCGCTCTGGTCGCGCATCATCACCAGGGCGTCGAACGAATCTTCCAGCGACACGCGGTGGCTGACGAGCGAATCGAGGTCCAGCGCGCCGCTGGAGGCGCAGCTCAATACGGCGCGCCAGTCGTCGTTGTTTCCGGCGGCGCTGAAGGCCGAGTTCCAGGTGCCCAGGATATCCAGTTCGGCCCGCATGGCGTGGGAGATCAGCCCCGCGGGTAGGGTGACGTCGGCCGAGGGGTTTCCGAGGATGATAACCGTGCCGCCCACGCGCGCCGCGGCGACGGCCTGCGTCAGCGTGATCGGCACGCCGGCCCCTTCGACACAGACTTCAGCCCCGTATCCGCCGGTCAGTTCCTTGATCTTCTCGACCGGATCGCAGGCGGCGGCGTTGACGGCCAACTCGAAGCCCAGCTTCTTGGCCTGATGGAGTTTTTCGGGGATGAGGTCGAAGAGGATGACGTCGTCGGCGCCCATGATTCGAGCCCATTGGGCGGCCATCAGTCCGATCGGTCCGGCCCCGAAGATGACGACCTTCTGGCCGACGAAGCTCCCGCCGGCCCGTTTCAAGGCGTGCAGCGCGACGGCCGCCGGTTCGGTCATCGAGGCCGCTTCCATCGAGACGTTCTCCGGCACGGGCACCAGGTTCTTCGGCGGCACGGAGACATACTCGGCAAAGCCCCCGTCGCGGCGCGAGCCGTAGTAGTCGTAGTCGGAGCACTGAACGTAGTTGCCCAGTTCGCAGGAAGCACACTTGCCGCACCAGAGCAACGGGAAGACCACGACCCGGTCGCCGGCTGCGTAACCCTCGGCTCCCTCGCCGATCGCTTCGATCGTGCCGGCGAATTCGTGACCGCAGACGGTGGGAAAGTGGTACGTGCCCTTGACGAACGTGCGCGGTATATCCGACCCACAGACACCGCAAAAACCAACCCGAACCAAAACTTCGCCCGGCGCAGCGACCGGTCGCGGGATTTGCTCCACTCGGGCGTCGCCCACGGCGTGTAACACCAGAGCGCTCATCATTTCCTGAGAACTCATGTGTCGTTTCTCCGTTGTAGTCCGGCGGCGATCGCCTCGTCGGCCTTGCGGACGTTTTCTTTCATCGGGGCGGCCCGGTTGTACCAACTGCTGGTGCCGGCCACCAGAATATCTCCTCCCGCGGCCACCATGTCGGGAATGTGATCGAAGCTGACGTTGCCATCGACCATGATCGTCACCTCGCCGGGGAATCGCGCGAGAAACTTGCGACACTCGGCGATCTTGCGGATCCCCGAGGCGACCAGCTTCTGTCCGGCGAAGCCCGGGTTGACGGTCATCACCAGGACGAAATCGAGCCGTTCGGCGACGAACTCGATGTCGGCCAGCGGCGTGGCGGGGTTCAAGGCCACGCCGGCCTTCATGCCCTTCTCGCGAATCCTGCTCAGCGTGCGGTCCAGATGCCGGCAGACTTCGGCGTGGACGGCCACCCAGTCGACGCCGATGTCGGCCAGCTCGTCGAGGTAGTCGTCGGGGTTCTCGACCATCAGGTGGACGTCCATCGGCAGCGAGGTCTTGTGTCGCACTTGCCGGATGACGTCCAGCCCCAAGAGCAGATTGGGGACGAAATGCCCGTCGGCCATGTCGATGTGCAGCATGTCGGCCCCGGCGGTCTCCAACTGCCGGATTCCCTCTTCCAGGTGCGTCAGGTCGGCGCACATGACCGAGGGCGAAACGCGGACTTGCCGCAGCGGTGTTTTTTTCGACGGGGTGACATGGGCGGCTTGCCCGCCCTTGTTTTCCTGGGTTTCGGCAAGGGCGGA
>CAYUIQ010000088.1:0-30380 GCA_964444795.1 uncultured Planctomycetaceae bacterium | reverse complement strand
AGTGATATTGCGACTGGGGGCTCGCCGCTCGTTCCTCGCATCTCGGCCCCAGGCACCCGCAGCGCAGCCCTCCATTAGACCCGCTTCTCGTCGTATCGCAAGCCCCGTTGAAATTCGCGATGCCGGTTTCCCAAGTGGCGGGCGATTCGATATAATGGCCTCGCGTATAGTAGCCACCCAAACCCAAACCCCCGGACGAACACCATGCGAACCTTGCTTCTTGTGTTGACGGTCCTGGCCGGCGCGATCGCCGGTCGCGCGGCACCGGCGGCCGATCTGCAGCCGCTGCTCGACGTGTTGCTGGCGGTTGGCCCCGAGGGCGCCGGCCACGAGAAGGCCACGACCGCCTGGCGGCAATTGAGCCACGCCGATGCCTCGCAACTGCCCGACATGCTCACCGCGCTCGATAAAGCCGGCCCGCTAGCCGCCAACTGGATTCGCACAGCCGTCGACGCGGTCGCCGAACGTCAACTGCGCGGCGGCGGCGCTTTGCCGGTGGCCGGGCTCCAGCGGTTTCTTGCCGATCGGACCCACGATCCGCAAGGACGCCGGCTCGCCTACGAGTTGCTTCTCCGCGTCGATCCGTCGGCCAAAGAGCGTTGGATTCCCAAATCGCTCGACGACCCGAGCCTGGAGATGCGCCGCGATGCGGTCGCCCGGGTGATCGCCGAGGCCGACGCGTTGTTCGGGCAGGAGAAGAAAGACGCCGCGGTGGCCGCGTACCGTCGGGCGTTCACTGCCTCGCGCAGTCCCGACCAGATCCGTCACACCTGCGGCAAGCTTCGCGAACTGGGGCAAACGGTCGACTTGGCCCGCCATTACGGCTTCGTTCAGCGGTGGAAGGTGATCGGCCCGTTCGACAACGTGGGCGAGAAAGGCTACGCAGTGGCATATCCACCAGAGACGCAAATCGACCTCGACGCCGAATACCCGGGCAAGAACGGCGAGATCGGCTGGATCGATTTCATCGGGCAACACGACATGGGGATGGTCGACTTCAACAAAATTCTGGCCGAGGAGAAGGGCGTCATCGCCTACGCCACGACCGTGTTTCATGCTCGGGGCGGACCGCGCGAAGTGCAATTCCGCGTCACGGCGTACAGCGCGATCAAGCTGTGGCTCAACGGCCGCCTGATCGACGAGCACAACGTGTATCACGGCGGTTCGCAATTGGACCAGTACGTTTGTTCGGCCGTATTGAAACCGGGGGCCAACGTGATTCTGGTCAAGGTCTGCCAGAACGAGCAGACGCAAAGTTGGGCCAAGTCATGGTCTGTCCAACTTCGCGTTTGCGACGAGCGCGGCACCGCGATCCTTTCGACCGACCGATAACCGAGAACACGCCCCCATACGCGAGCCATATCAATGAAAAAAGCACTTCCACAACTCACCCTGGCCATCGCCGCGGTGGTCCTGTTTTCCGGCGCCGACTGGCGGCATTTTCGGGGAACCGACAGCAACTCCGCCTCGTCGCAAACGAATCTGCCCAAGGTATTTTCCGATGGGAAGAATGTCGCCTGGCAAGTTCCGCTCCCCGGGCGCGGTCCGGCGTCGCCGATCGTGGTCGACGGCCGCGTGGTGGTGACCTGTTCCAATGGAGTTCCGCAAGACCGCTTGCATGTGCTCTGTTTCGACGCCGACGACGGCAAGCTCCACTGGCATCGGCAGCTTTGGGCCACCGGCCACACCGAGGGCCATCCGTTTGGAGCCGGCGCCACGCCCACACCGGCCAGCGACGGCAAACGGATCTTCGCCTTCTATTCGTCCAACGATCTGGCCTGTTTTGATCTAGCGGGCAATCTGCTCTGGTTCCGCGGCCTGGCCCACGAATGCCCCACGACGCGCAACGACGTGGGCATGGCGTCCTCGCCGCTGGTCGTCGGCGATACGGTCGTCGTGCAGCTTCAGAACCAGGGGGAGTCGTTTGCCGCGGGAATCGACACGGCCACGGGCAAGACCCGCTGGCGGATCGACCGGGAGCAAGACGCGGTCTGGTCGTCGCCTGCCGTGTTGCGCGGAGCGGCGTCGGCCGAGGATATCGTGCTTCTGGTTTCCCGATCGGCCCTCACCGCTCATGACCCGCGTACCGGCGAGCAACTCTGGCAGCATGAGACTTCTTGCCACACGACGGCCTCGCCGACGACCTGCGAGGGACACGTCTACCTGCCGGCCAACGGGTTGCACCGCTTGAAATACGACCCGGCCACGCGCAAGGCCGAGCTTCTGTGGTACGAGAGCCGGTTGCGCTCGGGCAACGCCAGCCCGGTGGTCCACGACGGCCGAGTCTACGTGACCAAGACGGAAGGCATCGTCACTTGCGCCGACGTGGCCGACGGCAAAACGCTTTGGCAGGTGCGGGTGAAAGGGCCGGTTTGGGCCACCCCCGTGCTGGCCGACGGACATCTTTACGTCGTCAATCACGCCGGGCTGGTCCATGTGGTTCGGCTGGGTGAGAAGGGCGAACTGGTGGGTACCAACGAACTTGATCCCGGCGTCTTGGCCACCCCCGCGGTGGCCGACGGCGCGCTGTTCTTCCGTACCGACGACCATTTGTGGAAGGTCGCATTTCCCTCGGAGTAGGCCCGCGTGAGCGAGACGATCGAAATCCGCCCGAGCGGACCGCTGGATGCCTCGATCCGGCCGCCGGGGTCTAAGAGCATCACCAACCGTGCGCTGATCTGCGCCGCGTTGGCCGATGGCCCCTCGGTGCTCTCCGGCGCGTTGGACAGCGAGGACACCCGGGTGATGGCTGCCGCGCTGGGGCAACTCGGTTTGCCGGTCGAGCGGGACGTCGAGGCGAGAACGATTGGCATCGCCGGCCGTGGTGGTCGGATTCCCGCCGACGCGGCCGATCTGTACGTAGCCAACAGCGGCACGACCGTGCGATTTCTCACGGCCATGGTGGCGTTGGGCCAGGGGACCTTCCGTCTCGACGGCACGCCGCGGATGCGCGAGCGTCCCATCGCCGACCTGCTCGACGCGCTGCGAGCGTTGGGAAGCGATGCCGGGAGCGAAACGGATAGCGGTTGTCCGCCGGTGGTGGTGCGAGCCGGCGGATTGCCCGGCGGCCGGGCTGCGATCGCGGGAAACATCTCCAGCCAGTTTCTCAGCGGGCTGTTGATGGCCGCCCCCTGCGCCGCGGGACCGGTCGAGTTGGCTGTCTCCGGCGAATTGGTCTCCCGACCGTATATCGACATGACGCTGGCCGTGATGCGCGCGTTCGGCGTATCGGTCGAACAGCGCGATGGGCCTGTGTTCTTCATCCCCGGCGGGCAAACCTACCGGGCAAGACAATACGACGTCGAACCCGACGCCTCGGCCGCCAGCTACTTCTTCGCCGCCGCGGCGATCACCGGCGGACGGGTGACCGTGGAGGGCCTCTCGCAAGACAGCCTTCAGGGCGACGTCGCTTTTTGTGAATGTCTGCAGCGGATGGGATGCCGGGTCGAATACGGCCAGGACTCGATCACCGTGACCGGCGGCCCGCTGCGCGGAATCGACGTGAACATGAACGCCATCAGCGATACCGTGCAGACCCTGGGAGCGGTGGCCCTGTTTGCCGAGGGCCCGACGCTGATCCACGACGTGGCCCACATCCGCCACAAGGAAACGGATCGGCTCAGCGCGCTGGCCACGGAGTTGCGCAAGTTGGGAGCCGACGTGGAAGAAGGTTCCGACCGTCTGCGAATCACGCCCGGCGAACTGCACGGCGCGGTCATCGACACCTACGACGACCATCGCATGGCCATGAGCCTAGCCACCGTCGGGCTGGCCGTTGCCGGCGTGGTCATTCGCGACCCCGGCTGCACGGCAAAGACTTATCCCGAATTCTTCACCGATTTGGCCGGATTGCGCAGTCGCTGACGGCGCGACGAGACCGGTTCAACGAGGTCGCTCGCGCAGTGAATCGGACGACTCGAGCAACTGCTCGGCGCGGCGCAGCAATGCGGTGCCTGAATGATCGTGCGAACCGAGCTCTTGTGTCGTCGCATCACAGGCCAGGAAGGGAGCACCGCAATGTTCGCAATGCACGCGCTTGCCCAGGTACACGACGCGAATGTTCAGGTTTCGCCCACATGTCGGGCACTCTTGGAGAAAGTAGGTGCTTCTCGACATGGCATCAACCTCCTGTCACAGGCCGACCATCCATCTTCAAGGCAACCATCCTACGAAATCTGCGCGATTAGATCAAGAACGCCGAAGAACCCTAAGTCGCAGGATGGTCATCGCCCAGGAACCGGGAGACTGCGTCGTATACATGGCCCGGAGGGTATAGGAAAGAACGGCGGTCACTCTCATCTGCTCGTTGTCACGTTTCATGTGTGACAACCAGCGGGCTTCACGATCGTCCGACTCGATCAGAGTAGCCGTTGAGCCGATTCGATCAAGACCGTTTCGACCGGGGTCCGTTCGAAGTCGGGCTTGTCGCAGACTGGCATCTGGCCGATCTTCTGCAGCACGTCGAGCCCCTCGACGACTCGCCCGAACACGCAGTATCCGTATTTCGTTGGATCGCTGGGGGTGCCGGGCTCCGGATTCGCCTGGTGGTCCAATCGGGGATTGTCGGCCAGATTGAAGAAGAACTGGTAGGTGGCGCTGTCGATGACGTCGATTCGCCGGACCATGGCGATGGTGCCCTGAGTGTTCTTCAGTCCGTTGTGCGCTTCGTTGTAGAGCGGTCGGACAGGCTGCGTACACGCCTTCTCCGCCAGGTCGGCGGTGAACATTCCGCCCAGCACAATGTCGTCTTTGAGAACCTGATGAAAAATAGTCTGGTCGTAGTGGCCGCTCTGCACGTAGTCGAGAAAGTTTCTGACCGTCAAATCGGCCTTCTGTCGATCGAGTTCCACGACGACCCGTCCGAGAGATGTGTTTATGACCACCCGGGGGTACGGTTCCGTTTCGGGGTTGGGCGGGGCTGCCGGCGGTGCGGGATCGGCGGAGTTGTCTTGCGGGGCCAGCGGCGGGAGCTGGCCGAACGGTGCCGCACTGGCCGCGGCGGTGTCGTCCACATTGGCCGAGGGGTTTTCCTTGTCCGCTGATCCACTGGACGAGTCACTAGTTTCGCTCGATCCGCATCCCACGGCGATCATGGGGACGACGAGCAACACGGTTACGAGTTTCCAGTAATTTCGCATCATCCATGCCTCCGTGCGGGATCTGCAACCCCCGGGCGGTTCCGACCAACCTGCAATGCCGGAATCCGTGGGGATCTATTCGACGATTTCTTGCGACGCCACCGCGCCCGAGGACAGTCCGGCCGCGCGGAGCGTATCTTCCGCGGATTGGCCGCTCAATGCAACCTCGATTGCATAGGGCAACCTCGATTGTCAAGAATATGCGGCAAGATAGGTGAAGTGCGAAGTCCGGGTTAACCAGCCGAGTTGTCGGCCGAGCTGTCGTCTGCCCCGTCATCGACCTGATCGTCGGCTTTTCTCGCCTTGCCGAGCCATCCTCGCACTCCGGACCACATCCACACGAGGGGGCGGCCGGTGAAGATTTTTTCGGTCAGCGTGGATTGTCTGGGCGAGTAATTACGCCAGACGGCCTCAATGTACGGGTCGGCACTCTCGGCCAGCGAAGCGTAGATGCCTTTTTGGGCGATCTCGGCCAGCGCTTCTTGGTAATGGTCGATGACGTGCCGGTCCAGCAGGGTGCCGGCCGCCTTGATTGAGGAGATGGTCCCGCGCCCCAACGCACCGACCTTGCGCAAGGAGTAGAGGGTTGCCGCGCCGGAGATGGCCAACGGGTTGACGCCCTGATCCCGCGCCAGGCCGTGGATTTCGTTCCACAACCGGCCGACCTCGGCTTGGGGGATGACGCTGGCCGGGTCGATCGAGGCGACCGCCTTGCGAGTGTCGCTAACCGTCTTGGTGAGTCCATCGAGCGACAACGGCGGCGTGTCGAACGCACCGGCGGCCGTTTTCGATGCGCCGGCTACCGCTTCGAGCAAGTCGTCGACGTGGTCGATCGTCGACCGCTCGTCGATCACCCCTTGAGCTTTCAGTTCGCCGGCCAATTCTTTCAAGTAAGCCTGCGATCCGTAAGCCACGTCGCTGACTACGGCCAAGAGCATTAGCGGCGAGAGGTGCATCGTGGCCAGCCCGGCGAGTTCGACGAAGTTGCCCACCGCCTTTCGGGCGACGAAGTTCTCCACCGGCGGCGGCCCGGTGTCGTTTTCGTCGCGCTGGACACCGCCGACATCTTCGGCGAGAAAATTCAATCCCTGGCGGACCAGTACGGTGTAGGTCTTCGAGTTCTGGAACGCTTGCGGCACCAACAGGGAGGCCGACTCGCGCAGCGTCCCGCTGACTACGCTCGTCGCGCTGCGCAGCGTGCGCTCCGGCAGCGACAAGGAGTAGAGCAGATAGTCGAAGACCCCGGCGTATCCGGGATCTTCGGCGGACTCGGCGCTCGGAGTGTCGGCCGGGAGGTCCGCGCCACCTTGTGGCGAAACATCCTCGGGCCGGTTTTCGCTGGACGACGAGTCATCCGGCATGGCAACGGTCTCTCATTGCGGAGAACGTGAAATTCAGACGTCGGTCTGTTGGGAAGCCTTTTCGCCGTTGCCGGCCGGTGGATCTTCCTGCCCCTCGCCTTCACTGCCCGCTTCATCGTCGCCTTCACCCTCGGTGGCGGGCCAAGGCCACCAATCCCAGCCGAGAGTCTCGGCGTGTTTGTAGGTGTGGGGAATTCCCGGAAGCGGAACGGTGATATCCTTGGCTTTGTGGGGCCAGAAGAAGTTGAGGATGTACAACGCACCGAGCAGTCCGAGCACGCCCCCAAAAACAACCTCCACCATCATCCGCAAGGCGCCCTTCTTCTTTTTCTTCTTCTTGCGCGGTCGCGAGCGCTGCGGGCCTCCCGAACTGGCGGCGGTTTCCCCTTCTTCGTCCTCGTCGTCCGACACGGTGAACGCGGCCGCATCCCCTTCGGCGGCGCCATCGGGGGCGTCTCCACCCAGATCCAAGGAGGGCGCCTCGTCCACCTGTTCCCAGATGTCGATTCGGGGTCCTTCCTGCTCGTCCTCGGCCGATTCTTCCGGGGCGGGCAAGTTGACGAACACCAGCGAGGGCGGGGCGTCGGTGGCCTCTTCGGCGGCTTCGGTCACCGGGAATTCGGCCTCGCACAGAGGACACTGCACCAACAAGCTCTCGTCGGACAGATCCGCGTCGGCATGGTCCGGGATGAGGACGGCCTCTTCACACTTGGGGCACTTCGAGATCTTTGCCATAATTTCTCTCGGGAGGGTTCCTGTAACCTCTTTAGTTTACCAGGGCGCCGCCCGCGTTGGCTAGTACAAGATGGGTGGGAATCGACCCCGAGGGTCAAGTCAGCGGCCCTGCCGAGATGAAATGGGCTTCCGCCCCGGCCCGATAGGCCCCACGAAACCATACCTCCAGGGGGGCGATCGGAGCAGGGTACGCGACCGGATGGCATTTGGCCCAAGTCGCTACGGGCTGGCCTTGACCTGCTTGATGTGCTTGTCGAGGAACGCCTTGATGAGCTTGTGTCGCTCGTCGTCGCTAAACTGCCCGCCGCCGTGGCCCGCTCCCTCGATGGTATGGAAGGCCGACTCCAGCTTGGTGTCCTGGTAGAGCTTGTGTAGCCGCTGGCTCTGGGAAATGGGGACGGTTGTGTCGCGGTCGCCATGGAAGATCAACAGCGGAGCGTCGTCTTGCGTGACATACGTCACCGGGCTGCCCGACTTGAGCAGTTTGGGATTCTTGTTCGCGCCGAATCGTTCGGATTGGCTGGCCCAGAACTCGAAGTCGGCCGGGCCGAAGAGGTCCACCACAGCTTGCACTCGCGACGATTGGTCGAGATTGCCGCCGACGTCGCCTTCGAGCTCCTTAACGTCCGCGCTGGTACCCAACAGGGCCACCAGATGCCCGCCGGCCGAACCGCCGCCCACTCCGATCCGCGTCGCGTTGTAGTTGTATTTGTCTGCATTGGCTCGGAGGAAACGGATCGCACCCTTGCAGTCGTGGATATGCTCCGGGTGGGCGGTGAGGCCGTTGAGGCGATAGTCGATGCTGGCCACCGCGTAGCCGTTGGCCGTCAGTCGGGCGAAGGACCGGTTGACTCCCGACTTGCTCCCGGCGCGCCAAGCCCCGCCATGGATCCAGGCAATCAACGGAGGCTCCCCGGAGGCGTTGGGGCGCCTGGGAATATAAAGGTCGAGTTTCAGCGACACATCGCCGACTTTTGCGTATTCGATGTCGCGGAGAACCTGGACCCCCTCTCGCCACTTCGGGTCAAGTCCGGGCCGGTTGCCACCGCCGGGGCGCTGGTCACGCATTGGCTTCAATCGAGCGTTGAAAGCCGCCTTCAATTCCTCGGGCGTGATGCCACCGTCCGAATCGGCGTCGATCTTGTCGAAGTGCGTCTTGAGTCGCTGGGGAGCTTCTTCCTTGCTAATCTTGCCGTCCGAGTCTTTGTCCAGAGCTTTGAAGAACCGCTGGCCCGGACTCGGCGAAGCCGGTTCGCCCTCTTCGCAACGCGCCGTCCGCATGGTCGCAAAGACCATCGCAACAGCCGCCGACATGACCACGAATACTCGTTTCATTACGCAGCTCCTCAACGCAAGGGAAGATTCTCGCACCCGGCCTGCCCCTATAAACCCGCGAGATGGGGATCGGTTACGAGAGAAATGGAAATTTTTCCCAGGAAAACGCCCCAGGATATTGACTCGGGATCGGTGCTGAGAGATTATACGGGCGGAAATCCACCGAGGGGGAGGTGAACGCTCTTGTCGCGCCCATGTCCTGCTCGGCTGATTCGTATCGGATGAAGAACACCGTAAAAGCCCTCATTCCCTCCCGGAGGCCAGATCCATGGCAACGCGTACTCCCACTCGTCGAGACTTCCTGAAGACATCCGGGGTGGTCGCGCTGGGCGTGACGATACCGTACTTTTTCACGAGCACACGGGCCGAGGCCGCAGCTTCGGGCATTCAAGGAAAGATAACGGGGTTCAAAACCAAAGAAGACGCACTCAAAGTAAACAGGGCGCTTCTCGTGGCGATGGACAGGTTTTTCACAAAAAGAGTAATCGATGGTACAATCAAGAGTGCTCATCGAAATTATGATCGAGCCATAAAAGATGTTGTCGAGTGGGACGACAAGGGAGAATTAAGAGATGCTTTTGGGATGATTTTGTGGAGAATGGGCCAGATATTCGATATCAAGAATCCCAGAGAAAGTAATATTCTCCTTACCATTACGGGGAAGGACTTAGGGAAAAGTCTGGGGCAGGCTGGAGTCGGCATTTTGAGGAAGACTAATCCGCGTAGATTCGAGATCTCGTTGAATAAGAATACCATTCAAACTCGGACCGAGCCACAACTCGGCGGGACGATATTCCATGAAATGCTGCATAATGAAGGAGGGCTTGGGCATTTAAGCGGCAATGGTTCCTATGAGCATAAGTACGCCGGATTTATTATCAAGGAATGGGGACTTTGTATTGCCGGTAACGGTAGTCCAAATCTTGGCTTGACAGGCGATCGGTATGCTCGTTGGGATGAATAACAATGCGGACATCTCACGGAAAACGCCCAGTTGCTCAAGAACGTGAACATGGCGGACCCGAGCACGGAGAATCCGCTGACGGGCTGTTGTGACCTTCCTGTCACTTGCTGCTGGATAGACCATAAAGCGGCTCTAGTTTCTCCCGCAGGTGCTTCACCAGTGGAGCGTGCGAAAGGGGGTCGCCGGTGGTGCGCATGACCAGATCGGCGGCCGAGTAGCGCTGGCCTTGCTGGTGGATCTTTTCACCGAGCCAATGGCGTAGCGGTTGAAACTCGCCTCGGGCGAACTGATCGGCCAGTCCGCCGAGCTCGACGTCGGCGGCGGCGAAGAGTTGGGCCGCGTAAAGGTTGCCCAGCGAATACGTGGGAAAGTAGCCGATCAACCCGGCGCTCCAATGGACGTCTTGCATCACGCCGTCGGTATCGTTCGGCGGCTCGACGCCCAGGTAGCGGTTGTACCTCTCGTTCCAGGCCGCCGGCAGATCAGCGACCGCCAGTTCGCCGTGCAACAGGGCCTGCTCCAACTCGAAGCGGATGAGGATGTGCAGATTGTACGTCGCTTCGTCGGCCTCGACCCGGATGAGCGACGGCCGCACGTCGTTGATCGCGCCGTGGAAGTCGTCGACGGTCACGTTCGCCAGTGCCTCGGGAAAATGCTTTTGTGCCTTGGGGAAGAAGTAGGTCCAGAAGGCGCGGCTCCGGCCGACCATGTTCTCCCACAGCCTCGACTGCGATTCGTGGATTCCCAGCGAAACGGCGTCGCCCAGCGGCAGACCGTACTGCGAGTGGCAAAGCCCCTGATCGTAGATGCCGTGGCCCGCTTCGTGCAGAATGCCGAAGAAGGCGCCGTTGAAATAGCGCTCGGCGTATCGCGTGGTGATCCGGCAGTCGTCGGGTCCCACACTACAACAGAACGGATGGGCCGTCACGTCGAGCCGGCCCCGGTCGAACTCGAACCCGATTGCCGCGGCCGCCTCGTGGCCAAAGGCCTCTTGCGCATCGACCGGGTAGCGGCGCTGCACAATCGAGACATCGGCGCGGCGGCCGCTCTCGGCGATTTCCGCGACCAGGGGGATCAGTTCCTCGCGCAGCCCCCCGAGCACGGGCGCCACTTGCGAGGTGAGCATCTCCGGTTCGTAGTCGTCCAACAGCGCGTCGTAAGGACATTCCGCGTAGCCCAACGCCTCGGCTTCCTGGCGTTTGAGTTGGACGATCTTCTCCCACGCCGGGATCAGCGCGGCGAAGTTGTTGGCCGGCCGAGCTTTTTCCCAGGCATGTTCGCCGAGCACGGTCGCCCGGGTGAGCTCCTCGACAAGCGACTGGGGGAGTTTGGTCTTCTTGTCGATCCGCCGTTTGAGCTGGCGGATCGTCGCGCCGGTATCGCTGTGCGGATCCTCGGCCAGCGGGCTTTCGGCCAGTTCGTCCACCTGACGCTTGAGATCCGGCTCGGTCCACCGCCGGTGCAGCATTCCGGCCAGGAGGGTCATCTGCTCGGCCCGGTACTCGCCGCCGGCGCGAGGCAGCTTGGTGCGAGCATCCCAGGCCAAGAGCGATTCGACCGATCCCAGCACGGCTGTCTGGTGAGCATATTGACAGACTTCTTGATAGAGCGACGTAGTGGACTCGGACATGAAGACGTTCTCCGTTATGGCGGCGGTGTAACATTTTGTGCAGGCGTTGGCACCTGCGCGGACAGCTTGGGTCGACCCGAATTTTGGCCAATTTGGCGGCCAACGCAAGGGCCGCGAGAAGTTGCACCGGGCAAAAAGGCGCGTAGACTGGCCGTTTCAGCGTTGTCGTGCTTGGCACAGCCGGGCAAGAAAACCACGGCCGGAGTCGTTCGGCGGGAGATCAGACGCCGAGATTGCGCGAGATATCATGGGAGCGAGAGTCCGTGTTCCAGTTCTCGCCTTCGGCCGAGCGAGTCCGGAATTCGTTGTTCCACTCGTGGGGACGCGAGTTAAAGTCGTGGCGATTGTCGAAGTATCCTTCCTGAGTGTCCAGCGCGGAACACCCACCGAAGGCCAACAGGCCCAAAATCAGGGCTTTTCGGCACCAAGTTCCCAAGGGAAATCGCTCGATTGATTCGGAAAAAAGACGTCGCATCGCTCGGCCTGCTACGGGAGAACAGGTAGAAGTGGCGGGAGTGTGCCAAAATCGACCGTCCGCGTCTAGCCCAATTGATCCTCTTACGTGAAAATTATGGAGATGATTTTTCGAGGCGGACGCCCGGGAGGTGTCGGACGGGGTAATCTGACCCCCGGAGGCGTAAAGAAAGGACGAAATCATGCTGGACGTGCTAGTAGTGGCCCCCCATCCGGATGATGCGGAACTGGGGATGGGCGGCGCCATTCTCAAATTTCACGCCGAGGGTCTTGCCGTGGGCGTGCTCGAACTGACCAACGGAGAACCGACGCCCTTTGGCGATCCGGCCACTCGCGCCCGCGAGACGGCCGCCGCCAGCGAGGTGTTGGGCCTGTCGTGGCGCGAGAATCTGGGATTACCCAATCGCAGCCTGGAGCCGACCCTGGAGGCCCGAGCCAAGCTGGCCGGCGTGTTTCGCCGCACCCGCCCCCGTTGGATCTTTGCCCCCTATTGGGTCGATGCCCATCCCGACCACACGGCGGCGACCGAGTTGGTCGAGGCGGCCCGATTCTGGTCGAAGCTGACCAAATCCGATCTGCCCGGCGAACCACACTATCCGGAACGCATCTACCACTATTTCTGCGTCCACCTGCGACTGGTACCCCAGCCGGCGTTCATCTTGGACATCAGCCCGTTTTGGGAGCAGAAGCGGGCCGCGTTGGAATGCTACCGGAGCCAGTTCTTCGATGGCCGTCCGAAAGAGGGGCCGACGCTGATCGACCGTCTTGCCGATCAGGCGGCGACGTGGGGATTCGCCATCGGCACCCAGTACGGCGAACCGTTTGCCTGCCGCGAGCCGGTCGGGCTGACCAGTTTGGAGCATCTGGTGTGAAGTGGGACGGCGATCTACCGGCCGAACATCTGTGTGAACAGTTTGCCGCTGCGGCCCACGCCGACGCGATGGTACTGGCCGAGCATATTCTTATGATGCGGCGGGCTGTGGAACCAGCCGTTGGTGACGACCATGGCGTCGGTGGTGCCGGTATAGATATTCTCCCCCGCAGCGGTGGTTCCGAAGAGCTTGGCTCGAACCCAGGGCGTCTCCTTGCCCGTGGTCGGCGAGGTGTGCGAGAAGAACCCCTGTTTATCCATGTCGCCGGAGTGATCGCGAGCGGCGTCGCACAGCTTGACGTCGATCATCAGCGGCTGCAAGCCCAGCACGGTGCGGATGAGGTTCAGCGCGGCGATCGCCCGGGCTTCCTGGGGGTCAAGTTGCCGGGCGACGTTCGCATTGATGCTCCAAACGCCGCGAGTTCCCCGGTCCATGGGCATGGCCAGCGCGGCGGCCTGCTGTTCTTCGCGCTGCAAGAGCTGCTCGAAGTTGAGGTGGCCGCCCGCCGCCTCGTGGGGCGACATTTGGGCAAGGAACGCCGCGCACTTATCCCACAAGAAGGCGGCCTGGATTAGATCGGTCCGTTCGGCCTGCAGGGATTTGTTGGCAACGAGGACCTCGGCCGCATCGATGAGAAAGATCTCGCGAAGCCGCTGCATCGCCGGATCGGCCTTGGCGACGATAATTTCCTTGGTAAAGGGCTCGCTCTTGGATAGATCGAGCACGGTGCGTCGGAGTGTCTCGATCTCCTCGGGTCGAGCCTGGCGGATCCGCTGTTGGGCCAGCGTGGAAGCTCTGGCTGCGAATTGGCCCAGATACCGCTTTACCCGCGGGTCCAATTCCGCGGTGATGACGTCTTTCAGGGCCGCCACGGCCGGAGGACCGAGCTGCATTGCCTCTTGGAGCGCCCGGACCCGGGCCGCCGGATCACGACGCGCGCGCCGAAACGCGGCCACGACCCGGCTCACCTGCCGCTGTTGGTCGATCGTCAGTTTAGGGGGCGCCGGCGAGGGGTTCGGTAATTGTACATCCTGGGCAGTCGCCACGAGAAACAGACTGCCGATACTCCATGCTGCGACGACGCACACCACTACGGTCTTTTTCATCCCGCGCTTCTCTCCGGTCCGTGTTCCATCGAATTCCCGAATGCCGAGATTCATCGTAGCACATCGATGACGGGCGGGCTACGGGCTGGTCGCCCGTCGCGCCATGCTTGATGGGCCAAGAGGCAAAACGGGACGGCAGCCGATCGACTGCCGTCTCGCGTGGGGGAAAGCGTGGTTTGCGTGGCGGGCTACCACGGTAAGAGCCGGCGGTCTGTCGCTAATATCCGATCAGGCCGCGGATCGCGGTTGCCGTTTGAAGGCCCCGATTTATCTTGTCCAGCGGAGCCTGCCCGGCGGGGTAGCCGTACCCGCCAGTCGATCGCGTGGCCCCGCCGGTCGTGCGGGTCGGTCGGACGGAAGCGATGCGTACGGCATCGGCCTTGACCCAGCCTTTTTGAGAGGGATCGCCGTCGATGGCCGTCACTCCCAGGAAGTTCCCGTTGATGGCCGTAATGGTCAGGATCTGATCGGCCCGGATCGGGGTGGCCGCCTTGCCGCCAACGTAGAGACGCGACGTTCGCTTGGCGGGCAACTGAAGCTGCTGGCCGCTGGCCTTATAGTCTTCCAGAGCTTTGGAGTAATTTCCCGTGGCCGCGTACGCTTTGGCCCGTTTGATGTACACAGTCTTATCGCCGGGGTTCTGGGCCATTGCCTCGGTGTAGGCGACGACGGCTTCCTGGTACTTGCCGGCACTGTAATACTGTTCGGCCAGCTCCATCTTGACGGTGAATACCGGCGGCTCGCCGAGTCCGGGCGCAGCTCCGATACGGCCCGTCGTTGCCGGTCCGATCGGTTCGCCGGGTGCCGACGAGACTTTGCACAGCGTGATGTTGTAGTCCAGTTCTTCGGACTTGAGCTTGGGGGTCTGCGTGGCATCGTGGTTCTTGATCACGTGGGAACTCGTTTTCTTCGCCGTGTACGCGAACAACTCAAGCAAGTTGACTTCGCCGTCCCTATTGCCCTGGGCCGTGCGGTCGGCCTCGCCGGCCAGTCCCTGGATCACGAAGTGCATGAACACGCCCTGCTTGAACTCCTGGTCCTCATACGACTTCTGTCCACCGGCACAACTGGACAACTGGCAGATACCCTTGGGGGGATCAAAATCCGCCAGCGAGCGGGCGAAGTTGGCGACGCTCTTCGAATCATCCAGACTTCGGGCCGGAAGATTGCGGCAGGCGTCGACCAACAGCACTTTCTGGCCGGCCTTGCACGCTTCCATGCGGTCGTAGACCCACTGGAGCCGAACCATGGTATCCGCCGCCCTTTCCAGGTGGGCATCGAACGGACAGAGGTAATCGGTCCCGTCGAGCTGGACGCCGTGACCGCTGAAGGCCACGATCAGAAGGTCGCCGTCCTTCACCAGTTCCAGAACCAGCTTCAACTTCGTCTCGATGTTCTGCCGCGACGGACGCATACCGTTCCGTGTGGCCGGTTCGTTGGTCAGCGCGTAGATATTGTCTTCGGAAAATCCGGCCCGCTGTAACGTCTTCGCCAGCGCATCGACGTCTTTGCTGCAATAGCTCAAGTCGGTAAACGTCACGTAGTCGTCCACCCCGATCAGCACGGCCCATTTCTGTGGCGCGGCTTTCTGTGGTGCGGCTTTCTGTGGCGAGGCCGAGGCCGTGACGCACGTGGTGCAGATCAGAATCAGTCCGGCAATCCCTCGAAACGGTCGCATGATGATCTCCTTTCGAGCCCTGTTGAGAACGTCGCTTTCCCCGGCGGCGTGGGGCGGTGGTGCTTCCGCAACGCCGCGTCCCCCCGCTTGTTGTGGAGAAGACATCACCGAGCGGCGAAGACTGCGCCCAAACTTCGGGTTTTTTGAAATTTCCACGCAACGCCCCGTCACTAGAGGGGGGTGGATGGCTCTCATGGCGTCCCCAACGACCAAAGGGAGAGCCCCGCTGTCCGAACGCCTATCTCTTCGGACGGTTTCCCTGATACACTGGGGATCCTGGCCAGTCGTTCGCAGAAATGGCGAACTCAGCTTCTTCAACTCGCCGCCCGGTCATCCCGGTGGCGACCCTTTTGGGATAAGTCTTGCCGCCGTGTACGATCCGATCCTGCATCTTGCCCTCTTCCAGCCGGAGATCCCGCACAATGCCGGGGCGGTGGGCCGAACGTGCGTGGCCGTGGGTGCCAAATTGTGGCTGGTTCGGCCGTTGGGGTTTCAGGTCAACGATCGCCATTTGCGTCGCGCCGGTTTGGACTATTGGCCGCATCTCGTTTGGGAGGTCGTCGACGATTGGGAACACTTGCGTCGGCGTCTGCCCGATCACCGCTTCTGGCTCTTTTCCAAGAAGGCCCGGCGCGCGTACACCGACGCCCGTTTCGCTCGGGCCGACGTCTTGGTCTTCGGCTCCGAAAGCAACGGGCTGCCCCGATCGGTGCTCCAGCAGGGCGGCGACCGCTGCCTTCGCATTCCGATTCGCTCCGACGCCCGAAGCCTGAATCTCTCGGTCAGCGCCGGCATCACGGCCTTCGAGGCGCGGCGGCAGTTGGCGATCGATTAGCCTCTGGACGACCGCGCCGGCGGCTGTTATCGTGATCGGTTTGCGTCCGTCGCCATTCCATCTTGAAGGAGCCCCGCCCGTGCCTACGTTTTCTCCCTCCGATCTCCAGGAATTCGCCGACCAACTGCTCACTCAAGGAGGGCTCGCTCCCGACGAAGCGACCACGGTGGCCGAGAGTCTCGTGGGAGCCAACCTGCGCGGCTACGATTCGCACGGCCTGATGCGCATTCCGTATTACTTGGCCCAGGTCGAGAAAGGGGAGATCGTGCCCGGGGCTCCGCTGGAGGTGCTCAAGGACGCACCGGCGGCCGTGACCGTCGACGGCCATTGGGGTTTCGGCCAAATCCAGGCGCATCGGCTGTTGAAGCGGGTGATCGACAAGGCGAAGCAGTCGGGCGTGGCCGTGGGAACGATGATCCGTTCGGCCCACATCGGACGCCTGGGCGAGTACTGCGAGACGGTTGCCGAGCAGGAGATGATCGGCATGTTCATGGTCAACAATCATGGCGCGATCCGCCGCGTGGCACCGCCGGGCGGCAAGGCGCCCCGGTTGAGCACCAACCCGCTGGCCGTGGGCATCCCCAACGGCGACGAGCCGATTGTCTTGGACTTCGGCACCAGCGCTACGGCCGAAGGAAAAGTCCGCGTGACGAAGATCGCCGGCAAACAATGCCCCGACGGTTGGCTGCTGGATAGCGAAGGCCGCCCGACCAACAACCCCGAGGATCTCTACGCCGATCCGCCCGGTACGATTCTGCCCATGGGTGGCGAGCAGACATACAAGGGCTTCGCGCTGAGTCTGATGGTCGAGGTTTTTTCCGGCGCACTGTCCGGCGGGATCTGCGCCCGCGAGGTTCCGCCCAATCAGATGGGTAATTGCGTTTTCATGATGGTCATGGCGCCGGAGCATTTCGGCGGCGCCGGGCACTTCGCCACCGAGGTATCCGATCTGGTCACGTTCGTTCGCGGTTGCCCGCGGATCGACGGGGTCGACGAGATCCTCCTGCCCGGCGATCCTGAGCGACGCGCGCTGGCCGCCAAGCGTGCCGAAGGCATCACCTTGGACCAGGGCAATTGGGACCCCCTGGTCCGTTTGGCCGAGACGTTGGACGTCGCGGTGCCGCGGAGCAGGGCGGATTGACGTTACGCCCGGTCACTTCGGCGGTCCCCCTGCCAGGTGGATTGCCCGATCACTCTTCGTGCGGTACGCTTTTCTTGGCGGAGTCATAAAGGGCAAGACAGATATGGAGGGAATAGACATGAGCCGGTCGATTGCGTCGTGCGGGGTAATGATTGCGGTCGTGTTTCTGGCGTGTCGCGTTGTCGCGGCACAGGACCTCCATGGCCAGAGTCTTCTCAACGGCCCCGCCACGCCGCCGCCGTCGTGGATCGTCGAGGAAGAAACGCGGCCCGGCCACACCTACGACGCGATCGACGCCAGCGTCGAGGCGCACCAACGGGCGGAAGCCCGGCGGCTGGGCAACATCGATCGGCAACTCCATTCGCTGGAAAACATGCGCTGGTACGCGGGCATGCCCAGCGCCTACGCGGAATATCGCCCCGGGCCAAGTCTCGATGCGGTCTACGCGTACGGCCATCGAGGCGAGCTGCGACGCGCGGCGCGTCACCAGCGGCGTTACGGACACGCGCGCCTATCCGTATTCGAACCGTGGCCGATCGTCGGCGGCAATATCTGGGGGTATCCGTTCTTCAACCCCATCGAACAGCCGCTCGGACATCGCACCACGCGTACCGGCTCCGGCACCTGGGTCACGCAGCCTCTCTACTCGCAGCCCACGCCCGAGCCAACGCTGGCACCGCCACGCGAGCCCATCGAGTCGCCACGCCCTCCCATGCCTCCCGCGCCCCCGGCGGCGGGGGAAATTCGCGGCCCGCGTGCGTTCTAAGCCGGGGGCAACGGCCACGACAGCGGCAGGCTGTTCCAGTCGGGTGGGCTCACCGGAGGCCGGGCGGCACCGGCCGGAGAAGATCGGCATCCGTCTGGATGACGCGGGCTGGGTAGACGTCGAAGTCTTGCTCGATGCAATGACTCGCCACGGAGTGCATACGCCGCGCACGACCCGCTAACATGGGTGGTATCGGCGCGGATTTACACCTTCCCCAAAGTGCCTACGCCCTCGTGGCTCTATTCCCCGGGGAGGAGGATATTGCCAGCCTGTCGTGGATAGCCGGTTTGGGGGGGATTGACATGCATAAAGACCCATGATATTATTCCAACAGATTTGTTGCCAACGATTCTGTTGTTATATTTCAGGGGACGAGCATGGCACAACCTAAGCTGAAAATGGGGCTGGGAAACTGGGTCGACGGTAACCGTTTCTGGGGCCGCGAGACCGACCTGGAGCTGTTCACTTCAAGAGTCGACGAGGGTGCCCATCAGCTTCTCAGCGCCCAACGACGCATGGGCAAGACGAGCCTAATGAAGGAAACGGCCCGGCGACTTCAAGGTCGCTACCTCTGTGTTTTCGTCGATCTGCAGAAGTGTGACTCCGCGGCCGACGCGATCGTGGCGCTCAGCGTGGCGGTACATCCCCACAAGTCGCTCTGGCGAAAGCTGACCGGCGTCTTCGGGACCGCGTTCGAGCGCTTCCGTGACAATGTCGAGAGCGTCGACCTTGGCGAGATTGCGATCAACCTTCGGGCGGAGCTGGCTGGCCAATGGCAGCGCAGAGGCGATCAACTCCTGGATGTGCTGGCCGGTTCCGACGTACCCGTGCTGCTTCTGGTCGACGAACTGCCGATTCTCGTCAACCGCATCCTCAAAGGCGACGACTACACGATTACGCCCCAGCGGCGGCGACAGGCCGATCTGTTTCTCTCCTGGCTCCGCGAAAACAGCATTCGTCATCAAGGCAAAATCCGCATGGTCCTTTCCGGTAGCATCGGCTTGGAGCCGGTCTTGCGACAGGGGCGTCTCAGTGCCACCTTGAACAACTTCGTGCCTTTCGAGTTACATCCGTGGGACGAGAAGACGTCCTGCGCGTGCCTGGAAGCGCTGGCCGCCCAATACGAATTGCGATTCGAGGCCGACGTACCGGAGAAGATGGTCGAAATGTTGGGTTGCTGCATTCCTCATCATGTGCAGATGTTTTTCCATCACGCTCACGGCTGGTGCAAACGTCAAGGGCGCAACGATGTTTCTCGCCAGGACATCAAGGCAATCTACAAGGAAGATCTGCTGAGCGTTCGCGGTCACGCGGAGTTGGCCCATTACGAAGATCGCCTGAAATTGGTCCTTGGCGAGGAACTCCTGCCGCTGGCCCTGGAACTGCTGAGCGAAACGGCCGTCGCCGGCTCCTTGACGCCCGAGGCGACGGACATGATAACCCGCGGCTACGAGTTCGAATCGTTGTCCGCCGCCGAAGCCCAAGAACAGGTACTCGAAGTTCTCCAGCACGACGGTTACATCCAGGAGAAACGGAGGCGATTTCGCTTCGTCTCGAAGTTGCTCGGCGATTGGTGGAAGGCTCGCCATGGCTTTGGCTACATCCGAACTTCCAAGCGTGGGGACTGATCATGGCCCGGCGGGTAATGAAATACAACCCGGCGTTTCTCACCGCGGACGAACTAATCGACCAGTTCGTCGTTCGGCACGACGACTTCGACACGGTGCTGCAAACGGTCCGCGAGAACACGACCGGAGCAAACCGGCACATGCTGGTCATCGGTCCCCGGGGCTCGGGCAAGACGATGCTCGCGCGGCGCGTGGCGGCCGAGATCGACCGCGACGAGGAACTCTCACAGCGCTGGTATCCGCTGGTCTTCTCCGAAGAAAGTTACGAGGTGACCACGCCCGGAGAGTTTTGGCTCGCGGCGATCTTCCACCTCGGCCAGCAGACCGGGGATCCGCAGTGGCAGGAGAAGTACGAGCAGTACGGTTCACAGTGGCGCGACGAAGAGACCATGCGCGAGCGGGCCCTGGGCCAACTCATGGCCTTTGCCGACGAACAGGGCAAGCGGCTGTTACTGGTGGTCGAAAACTTCGGCACCCTGCTCGGCGACCAGATCAGCGACGACGACGCCTGGAAGCTGCGCCACACGCTGCAAAACGAGCCCCGGCTGATGTTGCTGGCCACGGCCACGACCCGCTTTGAAGGAATCGACAACGCCGGCAAAGCGATGTACGAGCAGTTCGCCGTGCATCACTTGCGGCCGTTGGATCGCGATGCGTGTCGGGCTCTTTGGCGGAAACTGACGGGCCAACTCCTGGAAGGTGATCGCATACGGCCCATCCACATCCTCACCGGCGGCAACCTGCGGCTGCTCACCATCCTGTCCACCTTCGGGGCCCAACTCTCGCTGCGCCGCTTGTTGGGCGATCTGGTCGGGCTGGTCGACGAGCACACCGAGTACTTCAAGAGCCATCTCGACGCCCTGCCGCCGACCGAACGGAAAGTATATCTGGCCCTGGCGGAGCGTTGGGACCCTTCGACGGCCCGGGGCATCGCCGCGACGGCCCGGATGGAAGTCAGCGCGACCAGTTCGCTGCTCCGCCGGCTGATGGAGCGTGGGGCCGTGGTCACTCTCGACGAACCCGGCCGGACGAAGTGGTATCAAGTAGCCGAGCGGATGTACAACGTCTACTATCTCTTCCGCCGCCGCGGCACCCCGGCGCGCCGCGTGCGTGCCGTGGTCCGCTTCATGATGGCCGTCTACCAGCCCGAGCAGTTAGTCACGATCGGCCGAGGTATCGCCGACGAAGTGCTCGAACTCCAACCGGGGCAGCGCGAAGATCACTATCAGGTGTTCTGCGATCTGATGCACGAGATGCCGGAAGGTTCATTCCGCGAAAAACTGGCCGAGATGGGCCGCGACAACTTTGCCACGTGCGGGGACGTGCCCGATCTGCTGGCTCGGATGATCGGGCTGGAAACGGACAGTGACACAACCCTTGATGAGGCGAAAGCACGCAGAAAGGAAGCAAGCCCTGCACTCCGAGACGCGTTGTCCCACTACCGGAATTCCCGTTTCGCAGAAGCGGAGAAGGCGTGCCGCCGCGGCATCGAAATCGCGCCGAAATGGGCCGTATTCTGGTCGCTGCTCGGTCAGTCGCTGGGCAGGGACTCGTCACGCCTGGACGAGGCGGAAGGAGCTTATCGCAGAGCTCTTGAAATCGAGCCGCAGTTTACGGGAGCCTGGAGTGAATTCGGCTCACTCCTTCATATGAAGCTTTGCCGCTTTGAGGAGGCGGAAGAAGCTTATCGCATGGCCATCGAACTCGCCCCACGATCGAGCCGCGACTGGGCGCGGCTTGGCTTGCTCATGGAGGAAACGTCACGCTTTGCAGAGGCAGAAGAGGCGTATCGAAAGGCCGTGGAGGTCGACCCCAACGAGTTGATCGCGCGGTTCGGCATGCTGAGGCTTCTCGTGGACCAGCCTCGACGATACGAAGAGGCCATCCCGTTTGCGGAGAGCATTGCCGCAGAATCACCCGACAATCCCCTCTTCCTCAACGGATGCGCTTGGGAGTTGTACAAGACGGGCGAAACATCGCTCTTGAAGCGAGCCCTGCCGTGGGCTAAGACGGCCGTTGACTTGGCTCCAGATGAAGGCGGGTACCAGCATACCCTCGCTTCCATACAGTGTGCCTTGGGCAACGCCCAGGACGCTCTGAAGACGACCGAGAAGTTCCTTGCCGACGAGAAGGCGGTCGCGGACACGGTGGATGACGCGATCAACCTGTTCGTCGATCTAACCGCCCGTGGTGCCGGGCCAGAGGCATTGCGGATCCTGCTCGATTCGCCGTCGCTGGAGCATCTCGAACCGCTGGTGGTTGGGATTCGCATCTTTCTGGGCGAAAACGTGCGGGTTGCCGCGGAGATCAAGGAAATCGGCCAGGACCTCGCCCGACGCATCGAGCAACGCCGCGATGCGCTGTCGAGCGACTAACACGGCCTCCTTGCCCTGCCGCCGTCGCTTCGCTACACTGGGCTTTGTCGCAAAACCCGTACGATGGCCCTCCGAGGCCGTCGAGAAGATCGGGCTTGTGACAACGACGGCCTCGGAGGGCCATCGTACAACGCCTCCGGATCCCTTATCCGACGCTGAAGATCATGAAAAAGAAGACCATTCGTACGGGCATCGTTGGGGCGGGGTTCTCCGCTTCGTTTCATTTCGAGGCGCTGCAGAAGGTGTATGGCACCCATGTCGAGGTGGTCGGCGTGCATACGCTCGATGTTGAGCAGGGGAAAGAGTACGCGCGGAAAAGGGAAATCCAATTCTGCGATAAGCTCGAAGCGCTGATCGATCAGGTCGACGTGATCCACGTCTGCACGCCGCCGATGGCCCACGTGGCCGTGTCGATCGAGGGGCTGAAACGAGACAAGTTTGTCGTTTGTGAGAAGCCGCTGACCGGATATTTTGGCGACGGATCGGATGATTTTCATTGGGATCGGGCCGATATGAACGTGGCGCTCGATTCGGCCTTGGCCAATGTCGACAAGGCGATCGAAATCGAAGCGGCCAGCAAAGGCCGGCTGCTGTATGCCGAAAACTGGGTCTACACCCCCTCGATCCAGAAGGAACGCGAGATCCTGGAGAAGACGGGCGGGCAGATCCTCTGGATCCACGGCGAGGAAGCCCATAGCGGCTCGCACTCGGTCGACTACGCCCACGCGGCCCGGTGTGGCGGCGGTGTGCTGATCGGCAAAGGCTGCCATCCGCTGACCGCCTCCTTGTACTTAAAACGAGTCGAAGGCCGAGTGCGCGACGGCAAGCCGATCCGCCCCAAGAGCGTCACCGCCCGGGCGCATGCCGTGACGCGAACGCCCGATTTCCGCGACGAAGGCCACATCCGCTGCGACTACTACGACATCGACGACTTCGCGATGATCCACATCGAGTTCGAGGACGGCACGCTGGCCACGCTGCTGACCTCCGACATCGTCTTGGGCGGCATCCACAACTGGCTCGAGGTTTGTGCCAACAACCATCGCACGCGGTGCAACATCAACCCCAACACGGCGATGGAGACCTACAACCCGCGGGAGGAGAACTTCCGCGACATCTATACGGTCGAGAAGATCGGCACCAAGCAAGGCTGGACCTGCACCTCGCCCGACGAGGATTGGGTCACCGGCTATCCACAGGAAATGGAAGCCTTCTACCGCACGATTGCTTACGGCGAGGAGCCCGAGAGCGATCTGCTGCTGGCGGCCGATTCGATCTCGACCATCTACAGCGCCTACGTCTCGGCCCAGCGCGAGGGAGCGGCGGTGGCGGTCAAGACGTATTGAACCGGGCTAGTACTCAGTGACAGCGGGATTGATGGCTGAATCGCCCGGCGGATCACTGCGGCGGCGGGTCTTGGCCGGTTGTCCGTTTTCGCACCCATAGCGCGATCCCCAATCCGCCGACGGCCCCCAGCAGAACGCCCACGACGCCGGCAAACAGCGTCACCATCGGCCAGGAGAACGCATCCGCCGCCGCCGAGTCGTCTTCGTCGGGCCATGCGGCATGGGCCGGGCCATCGGGCCGGGCGTCGTAGGGGATAAAATCCGGGTCCGTGTAATACGGAAACACCCACAAATCGTCGGCCCACTGGCGAACGGCCTTGGGCCGGAGCCGCCGAGCTTGGATGTTGGTCAGGTAATATCGCTCGCCCGGGTGCAACTTCTGGAAAAACTTGGCGATCGTGGGGATCTTGTGCGCCAGACTGCCCAGCAACGGGTCGTCCTCCGGCGCCGAATACGACTTGCCCGCGTTGCTCTCGCACCGGGGCGTATCCCAATCGCGATACTTCCGTACGAAGCCGCGATGCTCGTAGCCAAATTTCGAGAGGTTGTCGTTGATCCACTTGCCGTAGAAGATGTAGAGATTGACGTCGAACGGCGTTTCCTGCAGGCCGGTCATTTTCATCGGGAAGTAGATCCCGTCGCGGCCGCCGGTCTTGAAGGAGAACCGCAACGGATGCAGATCGACGGGCTCCTCGGCGTCGAGTTGGGCTTCGTCGACCCGGATACAAGCGAAGACGTAGCCTTTCTCTCGGTAGAAGGAAAGCACGTCGTCGGCGTCGTCGAGCGTTTGATAGCCATTTTCCTCGAGCCATCCATTGAGGGCCCCGGCCGTGTTCTCGCGGACGACGGCCACGCGGTAGGAGCCGACGACCTTGTTCGAGAGCACCTCGACGGCGGCCTTGGCGGGCGTTTCCGCGGCTTTGGCTCCTTCCGGCTTAGAATCATTACCCCATCCTCGGCGAACCTGACGCGCCTCGACGTAGTCGAAAAGCTCGCGGAACAGTTGGGCGTCTTCTTCCTCGACGGTCGGTTCGTTGGGAAAGGGCACGATCCAGGCGAAGCTCTCGACTTCGCCCACGACGCTCACCTTGAGGATCATGTCTTCGGTTGCGCCGCCCGGCTCATCGGAGGCATGGAAGATAATGATCGCCTCCTGGGCCCGCTCTTCGACCGAGCCCTTGTAGTCGGCCGGCGCGACCATCTTCCCGTCGGCCAACAGTCGCGAGGCGAAGAGGGCCGTACAGGCGACCGCCGCGAGAACGATCAGGGCAAGTACGCGAGGGCGTGTATTTGTCGTGGGCATGACGCAACTCCTGGGGTTATGGTTTCCGTGGCGGCATGCGGAGCGCGAGATCGTCGTGGTCTGGGTCGCTGCCGGGCCGATCGTCGAATCGGCTATTACGGCCCCGGTCGTCGATCGCGTTGGGGCCGACGCTGTACAGGAGATAGCCGTCGCGCTGCCGCCGGTAGCCAAAGGGCTTGCCGCCGTACGGGTCTTTGAGAAGATCGTCGGTCGCTTCAAGTTCGGCGAGTTTCTCGGGATACGCACCCTTCTCGGTCCGATGGGCGCTCAGCAAGACGGCCACGCGGGTAAGATGAAGATTCGTTGTCGCGCGATCTTCCGCGATCTTGACCATGTCGAGGGCCGGTAGCAGCAGGGCAGCGAAGATGTTGCCCATGTACTTCGATGCCGCCTTTCGGGGTGAGCCGGCCTTGAGCACCTCCCAGAGGATTTGCTTGGGGTCCTTGGCGCGCTTGGCCAGCGATTCGATGTCCTCGGTGATTTCGTCCATGGCCGCGGCACACTCGGCATGCGTGGGGCGACTCATCGCGTCGACCAGCCGATCGTAGTACGAGTTGCCGATCCGTAGAACGATGTCCCAGTCGACCAACGCATTGGCCGCCATCGTCTCAAGCGTACGTTGCATGGGATCCTTCTCCCTGACGGAGCCCATCGCCAAGCCGGAAAGCGCGCTGGGGCCCTCTCGGGCTATCGTGGCGACCGAATCGAGATACATGTACCGTTCGCCCCGATCCATCTTCTCGACGACCGGCGGCAGGGGCTTTAGCGCGGCCAGATCGGCCGCCAACGCGCGAATCTGGTCGGCCGAGAGATTGCCGAAGTGGGCCAGTGACGCGTCGGCACGCAAGGCCATCTCCTCGATGGCAATGCCCACCAGCGAGTCGATCAGCGTGGCCCCCTGGGCCACGAGCCGGGCCAGTCGATGACAGGCCATCAGGTCGGCGCGGGCCGCTTCGATCTCTCCCGCGTTGGCCTGCAACATCGCCCGGGCGACCAGCGCGCGGGCGATCCCGCGGTGCTCCGAGATACCCGGCAGCAACACGGCCACCAGCATCGGATGCTCGCCCGTGGCCACCAGTGGCGAGTAGTAACGCGGCCGGCGCGTCGCTTCGACGGCCAGTTTGAGCGGCTTGCGGTTGGCCCGCAGCCATCGGGCTACGTCTGGATATTGCTTCTTCGACCAAGGGCGACTCATGGCCGCGTCGTGCTGGTCGTAGAACGGATCGTCGAGGTTCTCTTGCCCGGCGAAATCGGACAACGACACGAAGTAGTTGCCTTTCTCCGGCGGCAGCTCCGTGCCCAACATGCGAAAGTACTCGGCTCGAATGTCCTCGTCGATATCCTTCGGCCCGAGGGCTTTCCACAGCCCCGCGGCGGCGTTGTTCTCCGGCGTAACGCCCCGGCTGGCCTGCTGGTTCAGCGCGGCGATGTAATCGACGCTGCCGTCGTCGCGCAGCGGCTCGGTGATACGGGTCGTTTCGCGGGAAACGGTGATCGGCAGTTTTCGCTGTCGGTCGGGCGCCTGAGCCAGTGCCGAGATGGGCATCAGGCAGATGAGTAAGAGGGTGGTAATACGCATGGCCTGTTCTCCTGAATCCTCGATTGGTTATGGTTTCCGCGGCGGCATGCGCAGCGCGAGATCGTCGTGGTCGGAATCGCCTCGGGGCCGACCGTCCAACCGGTAGTTTCGGCCCCGGTCGTCGATTGCGTTGGGGCCGACACTGTAAAGGAGATAACCGTCGCGCTGCCGCCGGTAGCAGAGCGGTTTGGCGATGTACGGATCTTCGAGCAAGTCGTCGTCGGCTTCGAGTTCGGCGAGTTTCTTGGGATACTCACCCTGCTCGGCCCGATGGGCGCTGAGGAAGACGGCCGCGCGGGTTAGTTGCATTTTGACCGTCGCACGATCTTCAGCGTCCTTAACCATTCCGACGTGTGGCAGCAGCAGGGCGACGAGGATATTGGCGATGTACTTCGAGGACGCCCGTCGGGGTGAGCCGGCCTTGAGCACTTCCTCGCCGATTTGCTTGGCGTCCCTCACTCCCTTGCCCAGCAATTCGATCTCCTGGGTGATTTCGTTCATGGCCGCGGCACACTCGGCATGCGTGGGGCGGTTCATCGCGTCGACCAGCCGATCGTAGTACGAGTTGCCGATTCGCAGCACAATGTCCCAGTCGATGAGCACATCGGCCGCCATGGTCTCGATCATGCGATTCATGAGGTCTTGGTCTGGGGCGCTGCTCGGCAAGCCGGAAAGCGCGCTGGGTCCCACGCGGACGAGCAGGGCGACCGAATCGAGGAACACGTAGCGTTCGCACCGATCGATCTTTCCGACGACCGGCGACAGGGGCGGTAGCGTGGCCAGATCCGCCGCCAACGCGCGAGCCTGATCGGCCGAGAGGTTGCCGAAGTGGGCCATTGACGCGTCGGCCCGCAAGGCGATCCCCTCCATGGCGAGGCCCACCAGCGAGTGGACCAGCGTGGGCGCCCGGGCCACATGCCGGGCCAGTCGATGGCAGGCCATCAGGTCCGCGCGGGCCGCTTCGACCTGCCCCTCCTGCGTTCGCAACATCGCCCGAGCGACCAGTGCCCGGGCGATTCTGCGCTGCCCCACGAAACCCGGCTGCACCACGCCCACCATTATCGGTTCTTCGCCGGAGGCAATCAGCGGCGAGTAGAAACGCGGCCGGCGCGTCGCTTCGATGGCCAATTCGAGCGGCTTGCGGTTGGCCCGCATCCATCGGGCTACGTCTGGATATTGCTTCTTCGACCAAGGCCGAATCATGGCTGCGTCATAGTGGTCGTAGAGCTGCGCCTCGTCGAATTTCTCTCGCTCGGAGAACTCGTACATCGACACAAAGTAATCGCCCTGATCCGGCAGCGGCTCGATGCCCAGTGCGCGGAAATAAGTGGGTCGAATCTCCTCGTCGATCTCTTTCGGCCCGAAGGCTTTCCAGAGCAGCACATTGGCGTTGTTCTCCGGCGTCACGCCCCGGCTTGCCTGCTGATTCAACGCGCCGATGTAATCGACGCTGCCGTCCTCGCGCAGCGGTTTGGTGATACGGGTCGTTTCCTTGGAGACGGTGATCGGCAGTTTCCGCTGCCGCTCGGGCGCCTGGGCGGATGCCGAGATGGGCATCAGGCAGACGAGTAAGAGGGTGGTTATACGCATGGGTTATTCTCCTGGTTCCCAACACATCCGTCAGTCCACCTTCCGCGGGCCACCCACCGAGGTCGACCCGAAGAAGCGACGGCTTCGGAGAGCCACCGTACATGGCAAGCGATTACGGCCGTTTCTCCTCAGGCGGTTCTTTCTCGTCCTTCGTCTTGTCCAGCCCAGTTTTCTCCGGCTTCACTTTCTCCCGCGGTGCCTCGTCGGGCAACTCACTGGTGGCTCCGGTGCCGAAATCCGACAGCGTCGAGGTCCAGGTCATTTTCATCCGCGAGCCTTCCTCGTCCGGCTTTTTTTCGTCCCCCTTGGGTGGCTGCTCCTCGAACGTCCAGCGATTGGAGACCACGCCGAAGGGCGCGTCGGGATGCAGCCACGTTTGAACCCGAACCGCGATCCTTTCGGAATGCCCCGGCTTGAACGACATCCGGCCGCTGACTCCTCGGCAGGATCGTTTTCCCAACTTGCTCTTAATCTCGCGGGCTTCCAGCTCTTTGGATTTCTTCAGCGGATCGGCCAGGATCATGGGCAACGGGCCATGTTCAAAGTTCTCCGGGTCGTCCACTTCCTTCGGCTCGCCTTCGTCCTCCTTGATGATGGCACGCACGGCGTTGCTCAGCGATTTGTTTCCCGGCACCAGAAACTTCTCGGGAACCAGAACCTTGGAGATGATGCTGGTTTCATCGTCGTTGCCGCCGCCGCGATTCATATCGAGTTTCACTTCGATCCAGCGACACGGTTCGTCCTTCTCGACCGTTCGCCCGACCGACGCGATCCGGATGGTGCCGGTTATGGAGCGATCTTCTTCCATTATGGTCATCTTGCCACGAAACTTGAACTCGGCCCATGTGCCGTCCTCGGGCAACTGATAAAACATTCCGTCGGCCCCGGCGGTCGTGGCAGTCAACGCCAGCACGAGCAGGGCAAGGCAGGGGGAGAGCATTCGCATGGTAGTGGGCTCCAAGAAGGGTGGAAAAGGGATGCCAACAACGGTGACAAGGCCTCAAGAGATATAACGACATGGTCGCACCGTAGTTCGCGCCGCTGAAGTCATTATTGGACGCCGTGGGGCAAAAGCCAAGCCACGGCCCGGGAATACCCCGCTCCTGGGGGAGCACGTACAATGGCCCTCCGAGGCCGTCGAGAACCTCGGGGCGCCGGCCATCGTACGGAAAGATCGACGGGCTCGGAGGCCCATCGTACGGGAGGCCCATCGTACGGGAGGCCCATCGTACGGGAGGCCCATCGTACGGGAAGATCGACGGGCTCGGAGGCCCATCGTACCGGGTCGATCTTGACGTCTCCGCCGCCGTTGGCCTATGCTGCCTGCTCGAATACGTCCGTCCGGCAAGGAAGGTGAGGCGATGCGGATTCTCGATTGGTACGTTTTGGGCCAGTTTCTGCGCGTGTTCGTGATCTGTTTCTTGAGCCTCACCGGGCTGTACATCGTCTTCGACGCATTCACGAATCTCGAGGAGTTTCTCCGTTGTGTCAACGAGCAGCGAAGCTTGTTGGAGTTGATGGGGGCCCACTATGGCTATCAGTCGATTCTCTTCTTCGATCGAATCAGCGGCCTGTTGACGCTCACCGCCGGGATGTTTACCGTCGCCTGGCTTCAGCGGCACAACGAACTGACGGCACTGATGGCCGCGGGAATCTCTCGCGTGCGGGTGGTGGTTCCGGTACTGATCGCGGCGGCGAGCCTCAGCGGACTGGCGGCGGCCAATCGCGAATTGGTCATCCCCCGCTTCAAGGAGGAATTGTCCCGGCGACCGTCCGATCTGGTTGGCAGCAAGGGCCAGGAACTCAAACCGACCTACGACTTTCGGACCGACGTATTGATCCGCGGGAAGGCGACTTACGCCAATGAGAAGCGGATCGAGAAACCGGAATTCCGCCTCCCGCCGATGCTGCAAGACTATGGCAAGCAGGTGGTGGCCGAAAACGCTTTCTATCAACCCCCTACCGACGGTCGTCCGGGGGGCTACTTGATGGAAGAGGTCCGGCAGCCGGAGGGCCTCGATTCCAGCGCCACGTTGACGCTCGACGGCCAGCCGGTCGTGATTACCGCCGGCGACGCGCCCGGTTGGCTCGAGCCGGGCCAGTGCTTTGTGGTCAGCGAGATCTCGTTCGACCAGTTGACGGGAGGCCAAGCCTTGCGGCAGTTTTCCTCGACCGCGCAATTGATTGCCGGACTGCAAAACCCGAGCCTCGATTTCGGTGCCGACGTGCGGGTAGCCATCCACAGCCGGTTCGTGCAAC
Organism: uncultured Planctomycetaceae bacterium; assembly: GCA_964444795.1. Lineage (GTDB taxonomy): Bacteria > Planctomycetota > Planctomycetia > Pirellulales > Thermoguttaceae > JABMRP01. Next base: position 265 of record CAYUIQ010000088.1, on the reverse strand, counting down.
CGTTTCTCGATGTCCTGCTGCTGCTGTTGGGCCTGCCCATGATCCTCAGCCGGTCCGATCGCAACGTGTTCGTGGCGACCGGCATATGCGGCCTGGTGGTGACCGTGTTCATGCTCGTGGTTCTGTCGCTGCAGCACGCCGGATCGATCGGCCTGCTAACCCCGGTGATGGCGGCCTGGGCACCCCTGCTGTTCTTCGTGCCCGTGGCGGTGGAGTCGGCCGGTTCGATGTGGCGCTAGTACTCAGTAACAGCGGGATTGATGGG
>CAYUIQ010000087.1:0-30665 GCA_964444795.1 uncultured Planctomycetaceae bacterium | reverse complement strand
ACGGACTGGCCCATCACGAACTGTTCGACGCGGTCGAACTGTTGGCCGGGATCGGTTACCGGGGCGTTGGCGTGACGGTGGACCACGGCGTCCTCTCGCCACGCGATGACGGGACGCCCGGTCAGTTGCGCGATTTGCGGCGACTTCTCGACCGGCACGGCATGTGTTCGGCGATCGAGACGGGCGCCCGATTCCTGCTCGATCCGCGGCAGAAACACGAGCCGACGCTTATTTCGGCCGATCCCGACGGTCGGGCACGCCGGGTCGAGTTCTACCAACACGCCGTGCGATGTGCCGCCGCGTTGGATGCCGATTGCGTCTCGCTCTGGTCGGGCGTGCTGCAAGACGGGGCCTCGACGGAAGAGGCCATGGACCGGCTCGTCGGCGGCTTGGAAGAAGTGCTAAGCTACGGGGCAGAGCAGGGGGTGGTCATCGCCATGGAGCCCGAGCCGGGGATGCTGGTCGATTCGATGCCCGGCTTTGCTGAACTGATCGACCGCATCGACTCGCCGAATCTGGCTCTGACACTCGATGTCGGTCATTTACACTGCCAGGGCGAAACGCCTATCGCCGACCAGATACACCAGTGGGCTTCGCGACTGGCCAACGTACACCTGGAAGACATGCGCCGCGACGTGCATGAACACTTGATGTTCGGCCAGGGCGAGATCGAGTTTCCGCCGGTTCTACGAGCTTTGGCCGAGGTCGGATACACCGGCGGCGTTTACGTCGAGTTGAGTCGTCACAGCCACGCCGGGCCGACCGCGGCGCGAGAGGCGATGGAGTTTCTACGGCCGATATTCCCCGGAGCCGAGTGATGAAGAAACACGTAATTCTGCTCTCCGTGCCCGGCCTGCGGGAAAAGGACGTCGCGGCGATGCCCCGGCTTGGCGAGTTGACGGCCGCCGGAGCGATGGTCGATCTGGTGCCCAGCTTCCCGTGCGTGACCTGCCCGGTGCAGGCGACGATGACCACGGGCAGACCTTGTAGCGAGCACGGTGTGATTGCCAACGGTTTCTACTGGCGCGACCGACGACGCATCGAGATGTGGACCTCGCCGAACGATTGTATCAATCGGCCGCAGCTTTGGGATCTGCTGGGGTCGCACGACGCGGCGTTGACCTCGGCGGTCTGGTTTCCGTTGCACGCCAAAGAGTGTGGTGCCGACTACGTTTGTCTGCCGGCTCCGGTCCATAACCCCGACGGCAGCGAGTCGCTCTGGTGTTACACCCGCCCGGTGGATCTCTACGGCGAGTTGCGCGACGTGTTGGGACATTTTCCGCTACAACATTTCTGGGGTCCGATGGCCAATATCCGGTCGACCGATTGGATTGTCGACTCGGCGGTGGTCGCCGCCCGGCGATGGCGACCGAATCTTTCGTACATTTACCTGCCGCACCTCGATTACGCGGCCCAGCGAACCGGTCCGGAGAGTCCCGCGGCCGTCGCGGCCGTGGCCGAGTTGGATGCCGCGCTGGGACGACTGATCGACGGATGCCACGAGGTGTACGACGACGAGCCCCTGTGGCTGGTGGCCGGCGAATACGCGATCTCGCCGGTCGACCACGTGGTTTACCCCAATCGCGTCCTCCGCGAGGCCGGGCTGCTGGCGGTGCGAGAAGAAGACGACGGCGAGCACCTCGACCTCAACGCGAGCCGGGCGTGGGCGCTGACGGATCATCAGCTTTCTCACGTGTTCGTCACCGATGCCGATCCGGCGACGACCGCCCGAGTGGCCGAGTTGTTCGCCGAGCAGCCCGGAATCGCCGAAGTGGTGGCGGGCGATCAGCTTGGGCAATACGGGTTGAATCATGGGCGAAGCGGCGAGGTTGTGTTGATCTCGACGCCCGACAGTTGGCAGGCCTATTACTACTGGCTCGATGACGCGAAGGCCCCGGGTTTTGCCCGAACGGTCGACATTCACCGCAAGCCGGGCTACGACCCGGTGGAATTGCACTTCGACCCGGCCACCAGGAGCATCCCGCTGGACGCCACGCTCGTCAGCGGCTCGCACGGCGCGCCGGCCGTCGATCGTTCGCAACGAACCGTGTTGCTAAGCTCCGAAGCCGGGGTTCTTCCGGCGAAAACAGTCGCCGACGTTGACGTGGCGGGGATCGTTCTGCGAGAATTTGGTGTCGCGGCGAAGTGATGCGTTGGGTGCCACGCCGAATCCACAATCCCGGAGAACCGACCGATGAACCGTTTTTCGACGTTCCTTCTTCTTGCCGCGACCATGGCAACCACAGCCATCGCGGGCGATCCGCCCGTTGATCCAGCGCGTGTCGAACAGATCGCGAAGATGTTACCCGACGCGCCGACCGGCGTGGGCCGGCCAATCACCGATCGGGCTCCGTGGCAGCGGCTGGCGAAACTCCCCGCCTTCAAAGACGCCGTAGCGGACGCCGAGGCCGTGTTGAAGGAGCCGATCCCCGAACTGCCCGACGACTTGTACCTCGATTTCTCGCGGACCGGCAACCGCACGCGCTATCAGCGCGTGATGGGCGAACGTCACGCCCGGGTGCCGCGGTTGGTGTTGGCCGAGTGCTTGGAGAACAAGGGGCGTTTCACCGAGAACATCGAAACGTCGATTCGGGCCGTCTGCGAGGAAAAGACTTGGGTCTACCCGGCCCACGACCGCAGTCTGGCCAACTTCAAGGGCACGACCATCGAAATCGACCTGGGCACGGTCTACGTCTCCTGGACCCTGGCCACGGCCGACTATTGGCTCGGCGACAAGCTCAGCCCGGCGGTGCGGCAACTCATCCGCGAGCAGCTCCAGCGGCGTGTCTTTGGGCCGATGGAGAGTTACATGGCCAGCGGCAAACCGCGGCTCTGGTGGGCCACCGGCACCAACAATTGGAACGCCGTCTGCGTTGCCGGCGTGACCGGTTCGGCGCTGGCCGTGATCGACGATCGCCGGAAACGGGCGTTCTTCGTCGCCGCCGCCGAGCATTACATCCAGAACTTCCTCCGCGGGTTTACCGCCGACGGCTATTGCTCCGAAGGCATCGGCTATTGGAACTACGGGTTCGGCAACTATGTGATGCTGGCCGAGACGCTGCATCAGGCAACCGATGGAAAGATCGACTGGCTGGCCGAGCCGAAGATCAAGCAGATCGCCTTGTTCGGACGGCGGATGGAAATTACCCCGGGCATATTCCCGGCCTTCGCCGATTGCCACCTCGGCTCGCGTCCCGGCGCCGAACTGATGGCCTTCTTGAGCCGCCGCTTTTCGCTCGGGCTGGAAGAGATCGAACGCAGTGGTCTGTTGGCCGGCGGCGGATCGAGAAAGGCACTGTTTGGGGTCGGCCTGCTGGCCTTCGAGAACTCGGCCAGTCGAACACCGCCCGCCCCGCAATCGGCCACGGCGCAACCGCCGCGCGATTGGTTCGCCGAGGCGGGGATCCTCATCTGTCGTCCCGCCGGGGACAACCCGCGTGGTTTGGCCGTTGCATTGAAAGGCGGCCACAACGCCGAGCATCACAACCATAACGACGTCGGTTCGTTTATCGTGGCACTGGGCGGCCAAACGCCGCTGTTGGACCCGGGTTCCGAAATCTACACGGCGCGAACCTTCAGCGGCCAGCGGTACGTCAGCGGTGTGCTCAACTCGCTGGGCCATCCCGTGCCACGCGTGGCCGGCAAACTGCAACGCTCCGGCCGTTCGGCGGCGGCTGTGATACTCAAGACCGAATTCACCGACCAGACGGATACCATCGTGCTCGACCTCCGCGCCGCCTACGCCATCGAGGGTCTGGAGAAACTCCAGCGCACGTTTGTCTTCTCCCGACGCGGCGCCGGCAGCCTGACGGTGATCGACGAAGTGCGGCTGGCCACTCCGGCGAGTTTCGGCACGGCCCTGGTCACCCTCTCGCCGTGGAGCCGCTCGGGCGACGGTCGCTTGCTGGTGGGCGATTCGGGATCGGCCGTGCAGGTCGACATCGCCGCCGAAGGCGGAAAGCTGGCGATCGATTCGGAGGAAATCCGCGAGGATCTCCCCCACGGCCATATCCCCGAGCGTCTGGGGATCGATTTCACCGAACCGGTGACCGAAGCGACGATTACGCTGACCATCACGCCGACGGGGGCGGACAGCGAGTAGTTGGGGAACTTGGGTGACTACTCACGTGGCTTGTAGGGCCCCAGAAACTTCGGCCCATTGAAATGAATCATGTGACCGGGGTTCTCCGCAATCCACACTTCCGTTTCCCACGCAATATCGGCAGCATACGCACGGAAGTCTGCCCGGTCGAGAAACGCCGTAATGTAGATTCGCTCAGCGGGGCAGTCGGCAAGTATCGCTTCAATCTCTGCATGGCGTTTTGGGTTCACGGGGCCGTGTGACGTAACCGCCTCAATCAGGAACAACCAGTTCCTTGAGGCATCGAACAAGATAATATCGGGCAGCTTGTCATGCTCGTTTATCGGAATGCTAAGCCGCTGGAGCGTTTCCGTCTCGCGGATAACGTGTTTTTTCGCAGTATCACCAACATACAACACTTGGCTACCGGGCGCGAAACGCGGCCCCATCTGTTCGATTGCCGCAACCTGCAATTCGTTGTGCTTGCCGGGGGACAAGAGCACTTCTGCCCCATCGGGCAACATTAACTTCACTTTCTGCAACTTGCGGCGTTTGGCGTATGCTGTCTGAAGTTGACCAAACTTCGCAATGAATGCCGCAACCTCATCGTCAAAGCTTCTCGTGCCAAAGGCTTTCAGTACCAGAACAACGTCAGCCGTAAGCGAATAGACATTCTTTCCGCTGTTCGTCGGTCGTGACGGATCATCGGCGTTGCGGTCTACAATCCTCGCTTGCTCAAACTGGTGAATCGTTTGCCGCCTAACGGTCTCGCGCGAGTTTGCGGCGTAGTCTTTGCCATAGCTCTCACGCATGAACGCCATAATATCCCAGATACGCAAAAAGGGCTGCTTTGTGTTGGCCCAACGGCCACGCTTTTTGACATTTGCAAGGGCGAGCAGCGTCAAGGCTGAGCGTTCGTTCTGCTGACCTCGTGGCAAGCCCAAGGCTTTGATGATTTCCAACGCTTGATCCGGCTTGTTCATCGTGCTTCGCCCGCCAACTGTTCGCTCAATGGATTGGTAACGCTCAAAGACTCAATCACGATTCGCTCTATCGTGCCGGGCTGCTTGTCAGGCAACTCCTTAACTTGCCTCCCGATGATCGCCAACGTTTTGAGCGACGGGAAGTGTAGGTTGCGAATCTCCGTGGCGTTTACCTGAGTGTTCCCGCTGAGAATCCGAAAATACCGGTCGAGCAACTCGGAATTGAACAAAGCAGCAACGCCGAACGTCTCGTCTTCCGATAGTTCGCGATCAGCAAGGTAGACGTAGTTCAGGTGATTCTCTAGCCCAATGCGGGCCGCTTCCTGCTCACGGCCCAACAGGCAGGCCGCGGTCAACCTGCGTTTCTCTTCCTTCGCGGAGAATCTTTTCAGAACAACATAGTTCTTTGTCGGAACGAGTAGCTTGCGTTTGCGAGATTGCTCATTGTCGACAATATAGACGGGGTGCTTTTTTCGCACAACCGGCCATTCCGTACGATACGGTTTGATGTTGTGGGGCATGAGCAGGGGGACAACGGTCTGCCCATTTCCCTCACGCAAGATTAGGTCGGTTGCCCGAAACGTCACAACAGGGCCGGTTGAGATACGCAATCCGGTTTCCTCGAAGCGCTGCGGCAAGTTTTCAAGCAGCCGCATAACCTTGCAGTCATCATCGGAAAGCGGAATCTTGACCAAGTGCTCACCGCAAGAGTTATCGACAACGGCGGCTTGGGGAAGCGTTTGGCCGTGAAGGTGTTTCGGAATATCCTTGCCGAAGCTGCCCGTGATTTGCACTTGTTCTGACGGCGTGCCGAGTTTGCGGGCCTTCGTAATCACGCTTTCCTGCAAAACGTCGGAATCCTTGAACGCATCGGTGCGAGACTCGAATAGGTGAATGTATTCCAGTGACATTCGTTCAAAGAACCAACGGCGAAACCCACGGAAGTAAAGGCCGTTGCAGAAGCTACGCGGTGTAATCGCCACTAGCTCCCCGTTCGGTTTCAGCAAGCGTGCCCCAAGCGTGAGGAAAAAGGCGTAGGCGTTGGGCTGCCCGTGAACAACTCGCCCCATTAGCTGGGCGTGTTCTGAATCCTTCCGCAACTTGAAGTAGGGCGGATTCATTATCACGGCGTCAAAGTCATCGGGTATGCTGGGCTTGAACAAGCTCGGTTCCAAGTGCGGGGAAGCAACGGCAATGAAGTCTTCCTGCTCAACCGTGAACGTGAACGTATGACCGGCTTCGGCAAGGGCTTGCTTGCAGTGTTCAAGATTGCTGCGAAGTATCTCGGCAAGGGCTTGCTCTGGCTCGAAAGCGTGAATCATCAGGTGTCGCGGGCAATGTTGCTGCAACACCCGTTCGCACACTGCAACGCCAAGTAATCCTGCCCCTGCGCCGGGGTCCAGCAAACGAAGCTGTTTCGGCACGCGGGAGAAGAGCCCCGCCATAAATCGAGCGATTTGCGAGGGCGTGAAGACTTGCCCCCTGTTCTTGCGGTAGGCGGATGTAGTAGCCTGGACGTATTCTGCTTGCCGTTGTGCGGCATCGTCTAGTAAACTGGGCATGGCGTCCGCATCCAATCCGTGAATCTGGCGTAACCCGCCAGTCTACTGAAAGTTGGCTGTACTATCAATGCCGAGGACGATCTCGGGCCTGAAGCTGCTGGGGGGGGGAGTGGGTAGGCGGGCCATGGAGATCCTCTCGGGTTTCTTTTCAAACGGGCTCGCATACTCTACATTGAAGTGGTCGCTTTGGGGGCTGCTAGGCTTGTTTTTTGCTGGCCAGCCGAAACGCTTCAACCGAACACACATCTTTCCAAGGAGCACCGCCATGAAATGTAACGATTCTCGTCGCTTCCGCAGAAGCGGTCTGTTGTTGATCGCCGCGGTCGTCCTGCTGTTCGCCAACTCACCGGCCCAGGGTATGTACATGCGTCCCGATTTGGTCGAGGTGCCGATCGATCGACTGGTGGCGAACCTGACCAAGTTGGTCGAGGCGAATCCCGAGGACGGTGCCCGCCTGTTGAATCTGGCCCGACTGCACGGCATGGCCTATGCCAAAAAGAGCGACACGGCCCAAGTGCAGCGTGGCCGGGAAGAGCGGGGTGCTTGGTACGGATACGAACCGAAACACGTGCCGTTTTCCGCCCGGCCGACCGACGATCCGGCGAAGCAAGCGGCGGCCTCGGCCCATCTGAAAAAGGCGTTGGCCATCTACGCCAAAGCGATTGCCGCGGCTCCGGATAATCTAGCGGCCCAGCTTGGCTATGGCTGGTGTCTGGCCGAAGCGGGGAAGAAGGTCGAAGCGGTGGCCCAACTGCGAAAAACGGTCAAGGCCGCTTGGGCAAAGGAGAAGAACCTGCAATTTGCCGGCCTGGGCGCCCGGTTTTTCACCACCGAGGCCGCCTCGTATCTGATCCCCTTGCTCGACAAGACCGGTGACGCGGAGGAAATCGCCGCACTCGGGCAGCGGACGAAGAAGCTCATGTCGCTACCCCGTCCGATCACGCCGATCGCCGTGCCGCTGGTCGACGGCCTTGGGGCAACCGACCTGGTCGACCCGGCCGCCCGAGTTTCTTTCGATGCCGACGGATCGGGCCGTCGGCGAGCCTGGACGTGGATCACCCCACAGGCCGGCTGGCTGGTCATGGATCGCCACGAAACGGGCCGTATCGATTCGGCTTTGCAGATGTTCGGCAACGTGTCCTTCTGGCTCTTCTGGAACAACGGCTACGAGGCGCTCGGGGCGCTGGACGACAATGCCGACGGGCAACTCACCGGTGGCGAACTCCGGGGGCTGGCCGTCTGGCGCGACGCCAACGGCAACGGCCGAAGCGAAGCGGGCGAAGTGCGCTCGTTGGCCGCGTGGAAAATCGAAGCGCTGTCCTGCCGGTTTGAGATTGACGCCAGTCATCCCGACCGCATCGCCTTCTCGCCCGCGGGGGTCACCTTCTCCGACGGCACCACCCGCGCAACTTACGACGTGATCCTACACCGTGACGCGCCCGACAAACGGGCCGGAGAGTGAGCGTTCCCTTGCCTCTGACATTCGCAACCGTTGAATGGATTAACGTAATCACGCACTTCGGCGGCGCCGCCGTGTTTGCCGTCCTGACGATTCCGCTAGTGTACCGCGGCCGAGGGAACGCCGCCCGGGTGTTTTTTCTCTCCGTTTTTGCCTTTTCCGCCGTGCTTCTGTTGTCGATCAGCGGGGCGTACCATCTGCTGGCCGATGGCGGCAACGGGCGGGCCGTGATGCGGCGGATCGATCACGCGGCCATTTTCGTGCTCATCGCCGGAACGTTTACCGCGGCACACGGGATTCTTTTTCGAGGCGTCTGGCGATGGGGCGTTCTGCTGTTGGTCTGGTCGGCGGCGATCACGGGCATTGCGCTAAAATCCGTCTTCTTCAATGACATGTCCTACGGGCTCGGCGTCGCCTTCTACTTGGCGCTTGGCTGGGTGGGTATTGCCGGCGGCACGGTGATCTGGCGTCGCTGGGGTTTTCGGTTCGTCGCGCCGCTGCTCTGGGGCGGGCTGGCCTACACGGTCGGCGCCGTGATCGATCTGGCCGAGTGGCCGACGCTCATCTCCGGCGTCGTCGGCTTCCACGAACTGTTCCACGTGGCCGTGCTGATGGGCGTTGCGTTTCATTGGACGTTTGTCCACAGTTTTGCGGACGGTCGTTTACCCGGGCAGGATTCCTCTCTCTGAGTTCCCTGATCGCACGCAGTATCGAACGAGATCCGTCTTGTCTGCCGAGTAGATCAGATCTAGCCGAAGGCCATCTTCTCTGGAGACATTGTCCCCTCTTCCCCTCGAAGCCGTAAGGCCTGTTCACTCACCCGAGACGGGCGCGTCCTTGGCCGGTTTGGGCAGCGCGTCCCAGGGAGCGGCGTCGAGCCCCGGGCGGAAGGTCGCCGGAAAGTCCACCGACGACGGCTTTGCCGGCTCGGATGGTCCCGTCCGCCGCTGCGTCGCGGGTCGCGCCGCTTGTCGTTGGAGCGGTTCCTTTTGCTCGGGTGGACCGTCGAATAACTGCTCCCGAAGACGGAGCAATCGAGCGGCTTTTGTGCGAAGTTGAGGATCCAGATTGGCCGGGTCCAAGCGATGGGGCTGGAGAAACAGGCATGCCGGATCGCGAAGCCTGTGATATCGGGCTACCTGAAAGAGCAGCCACCAGTCGATCCAGCGCAGTCGATGCGCCCGGCACAGACGAAAGAACAATCGCCACGGTTCGTCGCGCAGGTGTGCGGGCTTATCGTTCTTCAGGGTTTGAAACAGGACCATCATCAGGGTGAGCACACCGAAGATGATAATCAAGCCCACGAGTAGATATCCCGACGCGCCCCGTCCGTTTTCGCCTCGAAAGGCCGACGAGAACCCCTCCCAGTCGATTTGTTGGGCCCAGAGATGGGCCGACAACAGCGGCGCGGTCATGGCTGGCCTCCCGGCTGCTGCTGGGAGATCGCGGGAATCCGACGGGTGTGTTGCGTCAAGCGGTCGCGGTACTGGAGACTCTCCCGGGCCGATTCCCGCACCGAAACGCTCGAATCGAGCAGAGCGTCTTGCAGTCCCTCTCGACTGGCAAGGGACCCGGACAGGGCCAGTACCGAAGCCGCCAATGCGCGAACGATGTGATCCTTGTCCTCCAGAAGCGCGATCACCGCGTCGTCCAACTCGGCCACCGCGTCGATGGTGCGAACGACCTCCAGGGCCCGCAACCGCCGGCCACGCGAGCCGGACGTCATCTCCTCGCGCAGCAGGGGGATGGTTTGGGTGTCGATCTTCTTGACGAACTGCCCGGTGGTGTAGCGGACGTCTTCCTCGAGCATGTCGAACGCGCCGAGATAACGCTGGAAGCTGAACTCGCCAAGGCTCTCTCGCGTGGCCTGGCGGACTTCCGGATGCGGGCTGTCGATCAACTCGACCATCCGGGGGAAAACACCGGGGATGCTCCGCCGGCGCAATTGGAGGAGAATGCTGGCCTGAACGACGGGGTCTTCGTCATCCAGCGATCGCAGGGCCAGCGTGTTGGCCTCCGCGCCACTGTACTCCCCCAGGGCTTCGGCAGCCGCGCGCCGGCCTTCCCGCTTGCCGTGCAGCAAGAGGTGTTCCACCGAGGCAAACACTTTGCTCGGAGGAATCCCCGTCTTGGCGATCAGGGAGACCGCGCTACCCTGTTTCGGGCCGTCCAATTGGTCCAGAATCGGCATTGAGGGAGTCAGCCAATCGAGCGTGCGGATTCGCTTGAGGTTCTTGGCAACAACCGACGAGTCGTCCTCGGTCTTGGCGAGAAACCGAACCACGAATTCCAGGTCGTGGCGTTTGGCGATCACCAGGAAGATCGAGGAGGGAACATACGGGTCGTCGAGACACGCCAGCAGCAGATCGATCACGCCCGTCCGATCGCTGCGTTTGAGGAAATCGATGATCGGCAAGAAATGGGAGTGGTGTGGATCGTGGAGAATTTGCCCGAGCGCGTCGTTGCCGGGACCGGCCAGAAGCACGAATGCCTCAATGACTTCCGGCCGTGGCGGCTTGCCCGGCTTCTGCAGAGCGCGCTGGAGGCTATGGGTGACGTGTGTCCGAATCCACTGTGGGTCGCGCCGGTCCGGCGAGTCGCTTCCGTCGGTCAACTCGCGGTCTAACAACTCGACCAACTCCGTCATCGTGGCAACCGAACGCTCCGCATTCGGGTTGGCAGGATCCTCCATGACCGTCAGCAGCACGGGAATCAGATCGTATTCGCGAAACCAAATCGCGGTTTGGCAGGCGTTGGCATGCGTTTGCGGGTCGGAAGAGAGCAGCGCGTTGCGTAACGCTCCCGACAGGCGGCCGCGGTGTTTCTCGACGATCGCCTTCCACCGGGCGTTCAATGCCGGGAGCCGCTGGAGTACCTCGCGATGCCCGGCCGGGTTTCGAGAGGCCAACAGCGCCCGAAACGCGCCCTCGCGTAGTGCGGCGTCCGGCGAGTCCAAAGCCGCGATCAAGACCCGCGCAGCCGCCGTGTCACCGTTGGCGGCAAGCGTATCGAAGGTGATGGACAGGCCCGTTTTCATTGCGCGTCTTCGCTTTGTGGTTACAATACCTCCTATTGGTAATCGGTTCGGAGTGGGCCGAAGCTCCAATTTAGTCGGAATAGTTTTCCTATTCCCCCTGGATTTAAAGGTGGCGACCGTGTCAATCCCTTGATTTCCGGACACGGATGCTTGACACTATGACTTGGAGACCTGACTGCCGGGCGAACCGGGATAGACCCCCCGCCCGTTAGGGGTGTTAACGACCGGGTCGCCAGATCCGGGGTGGAAAACTCTCCCTGGAGAGCGATCTTGCCAGAAATCGATACGAGGACCATCGACGATGCCTGTTCCGTCAAACGCTTCGGAATTGCTGGACCGAGAATTCCTGGCCGTGCGGGCCAGACTGATCGATTTGGCCGCTACGCTGGACCGCTTGGATCGGGCCGCCGGGTCGGCGGATGACGACCCGCGCATGGACCAGATCCGTCGCAGTCTCGAAGTGCTCCTTTCGCCCGGCTTCGGACGTGCCGAGAAGCTCCAGATGCTTTTCTCGCTGCCCTATGAGGAGATTTGGCGGAGTAAGGTGTAGCGATTGATCATTGGTAAGCCGTCTTTTTTCGATAGGTTCTTTCAGCGAGAGTACCCACCGCCATGTTCTTCTTCGATCCCCATATTCATATGGCCGCCCGCACCACGGATGATTTCGCCACGATGGCCAAGATGGGCTGTGTGGTGGTCGGCGAACCGGCCTTTTGGATGGGATATGACCGCAGCGGCGTGGATAGCTTCGTCGACTATTTTCGCCAGTTGACCGAATGGGAACCGAAGCGGGCCGCCAACTTCGGAATTCAGCACTATGCCTGGATGGGAATCAACGCCAAGGAAGCCGAGGACGTCGGCTTCAGCCGGGAAGTGATCGCCACGCTGCCCGACTTCCTCACCCGGGGCAGTGTGCTGGGCATCGGCGAGATCGGCCTGCACAAATGCACGGCCAACGAAGTCACCACGATGCTGGAACTGATCGATCTGGCCATGAAGACCGACGAGCAACTCCTCTTCCACACGCCTCACCTGGAAGATAAATACAAGGGCACCCGGATGATCCTCGACGTGTTGCACGGCGATTCGCGGATCGACCGTAGCCGGGTATGCGTCGACCATTGCGAAGAGCACACGATTCGCCTGGTGTTGGAGGCCGGATACTGGGCCGGTATTACCATGTACCCGACGACCAAGGCCAACCCCGAGCGGACGGCCGACATGGTCGAGATGTACGGCGCGGATCGCATCCTGGTCAACTCGTCGGCCGATTGGGGACCCTCGGATCCGCTGGCCGTGCCCGCCTTCATGGCCGCCATGCGCCGCCGCGGCCATCCGCAGTCGCTGATCCGCAAAGTCGTGTACGAAAACCCGCTGGCCTTCTTCAACCAGAGTCGCAACTTTCAGTTCTCGGTGCCCGAAGAATAGCACCCGAAATCCCGCGCCCCACGTCGTTTTTCACGGAGGAGCCCCCACTTGTCATCCCGTCTTAACACGGTTCGAAACGAAGACTGCATCGCCGGACTGAAGAAGCTCGACGACGGCATGGTCGACCTGGCGTTTGCCGATCCGCCGTTCAACATCGGCTACGATTACGACGTCTACGACGACAAACTCCATAGCCGGAAGTATCTGGATTGGAGTCGGCAATGGATGACCGAGATCGTTCGCGTGCTCAAGCCCGACGGCACTTTTTGGCTGGCCATCGGCGATGAATACGCGGCCGAGTTGAAGATCATGCTCCAGGAACTCGGGCTGACGTGTCGAAGTTGGGTGATTTGGTATTACACGTTCGGCGTGAACTGTAAGAACAAGTTCAGCCGCTCCCATGCCCATCTCTTTCACATGGTCAAGGACCCCGAGGCGTTCACGTTCAACGCCGACGATCCGGCGGTTCGCGTGCCTTCGGCGCGGCAATTGGTCTACGGCGACAAACGGGCCAACCCCAAAGGCCGACTGCCCGACGATACCTGGATCCTTCGCCCTCAGGATCTGCCCGAGGGATTTCGATCCGACGGCGATACGTGGTACTTTTCGCGAGTTTGCGGCACGTTCAAGGAACGGAAAGGGTTTCATGGATGCCAGATGCCCGAGCAATTGCTGGGGCGGATCGTACTGGCCTGTAGCCACGAGGGCCAGCTCGTGCTGGATCCGTTCACCGGCAGTGGAACGACCTTGGCGGTGGCCAAGAAGCTGGGGCGGAAGTTCCTCGGCTTCGAGTTGTCGACCGACTATTGCGAGGAGATCAAGAAACGACTCGGCCGGATCAAGCCGGGCCATTTGCTCGACGGCGTGGCCGATCCGCTGACCAGCGCTCCCGACACGGCCAACGGGCGCCGGCTGGACCAGCGGCAAGCACGGAAGAAAGCGACACGCGGTAAGAGGTCGAAGCCGAAAGAACAGACGCGAACCTTGTTCTGAACCGATGACATCGAGATGCCCATGAAATTCGCGATATGCAACGAGACGTTTGCGGACCGCCCGCTGGACCGGGGGTTTGCGTTTGCGGCCCAGTGCGGTTACACGGGCGTGGAAATCGCCCCGTTCACGATCGCAGGCGACGTGACCGACATCTCGGCTGACCAGCGGGCCGAGGTGCGCCGGCAGGCCGACGCGGCCGGGTTGGAGGTCGTCGGCTTGCACTGGCTGTTGGCCAAGACCGAAGGGCTCTACATGACCACGCCGGACGCCGACATGCGGGCCAGGACGTCGGCCTACTTCGGCCAATTGGCCCGATTCTGTGCCGACGTGGGCGGCAAGGTGATGGTTTGCGGCTCCCCCCAGCAGCGGAGTCTGCTGCCGGGCGTGGGGCACGAGGAAGCGATGAAGTATGCGGCCGATGTATTTGCCGCCGTCGTGCCCGTGCTGGAGGAGACCGACGTGATCCTGGCTCTGGAGCCGCTGGCACCGGCGGAGACGGATTTTCTCCAGACGGCGGCCGACGCCGTGCGGCTGGCCGAGATGATCGGTTCGCCACATGTGCGCTTGCACCTCGACTGCAAGGCCATGTCGTCCGAAGCGGTGCCGATTCCCGAGTTGATCCACCGGCATCATCCGATGCTGGCCCATTTTCACGCCAACGACCCCAATCTGCGGGGGCCCGGTTTCGGGGACCTCGATTTCTTGCCCATCTTCGAGGCCCTGGGGCAGGTTGACTATCAGGGCTGGGTCTCGGTCGAGGTGTTCGACTACGATCCCGGGGTCGAGAACCTGGCCAGCCAGAGCATCGACTACATGCAGACCTGTTTGGCCCGTCTGGCCGAAGCGTGACGGCGACAACCGTGTCAGCCCGATCGCCTGCGACCGGCCGGGACGCTACGAAACCCGTCGCTCCCCGACGGGACTAGCACGATCGACGGCCGTCCTTGTACGGTTTCGCAACTGTCGAAATGCGCAAAGTCCGAGGAAGAACTTACAATCCCCCCTCTGTCCTCGCCGCAGTCCTCCACTGGCGCGAAATCCGACGAGTTTTCGCAAAGTGTGTTGTGACAGTAGGTTACCGGCTGTACATAAGTCCTCGTTGGGGGGGATTCGGCTCGGCGGTGAAGATCGGCACGCGGTTTGCTATTCCCTCTGCCGGGTGCAACGCCCCTGCCAAACCCGCTCTCTGAGGGAATATCTGCCAGGAGTCTGGTAGAATGACCGTGTGGAGAGTCGCCAAGGGTCATGGCAGGGCGGTGGCCGGTTTTTTCTCGTCTTGTCGAACTCTCCCAACCTCGGGTCCGTACCCATGAATAGTAGTATCCAACGCGCCGGTTCGTTTTCGGATCAGCAGCCCTCGCGGGCCGCCTGGTCGGATGAAGAACTCATGTCGGCCTACTGCCGGCAAACCGATCGCGAGGCCTTCGAGGAGTTGGTCCATCGGTACGAACACGAATTGTTCAACTACCTTCGGCGGTTCCTCGGTCATGCGGAAATGGCCGAGGAGGTGTTCCAGAACACGTTCCTGCAGGTCCACCTGAAGTGCAACCAGTTTCAAGAAGGCCGGCGATTGCGACCCTGGCTATACACGGTGGCCACGAATCAGGCCATCGATGCCCAGCGGCGCAACCGGCGACACAAGGCGATCAGCTTGGACCGGCCGGCTGTGGCCAATTCGAGCGACGACGACTTGGGCGCCCTGGTCGACCTGCTTCAGGGCAACGAAGTCGACCCCTCGCGGCAGTGCGAGGCGGTCGAGTGGCGTCAGGCCGTCCGGATGGCCATCGATCAGCTTCCCGAAACCCTGCGACTGCTGATCAATCTGGTCTACTATCAGGGACTGAAGTATCGCGAGGCGGCCGAAGCGCTGTCCATTCCCGTGGGAACGGTCAAAAGCCGTCTTCACTCGGCGATCTATAAACTCAACCTCATGCTGTGCGATTCCACCGCTGGCGACAAAGCCCATCTGTCGGAAGAAGATTGACTTGAGAATGCGAGAGCATCTGCTCGGTTACCTGCTCGATGCCTTGGACGAACCGGAAAAGCGGCTCGTCGAGGAACGTCTGGCGACGGATTCCCAGTTGCGTGGGGAACTCGACGTGCTGCGCGCGGCGCTAGACCCCCTGGAAGCGATGGCCGAGGATTTTACCCCCCCGCCCGGTCTGGCCGCGCGGACGTGTCAGCATGTCGCTGCCGAGGCGGAAAGTCCCCCGCCCGTGCGACTGGCCGGGCTTGCCGCCGCGACTTCTCCAGCCGCGGCGTTTTCGAGCGACGGTTGCCGGGCGACCGTTCTTCCCATGGTCGACGTCACACCGGAATCTCTGGCGCCGCGCTGGCATTGGCAGGACATGGCCGTGGGAACGGTGATCCTGGTCATGGCCGTGGCCCTGTTGGTTCCGGCCGTGCAATACAGCCGCTTCAACAGCCGCGTGCTCTCCTGCCAGAATAACTTACAGCAAATCGGGCAAGGGTTGTTTGCCTACAGCGACCACCACGGCGGCTACTTTCCCCACGTGGCGACCCACGGGCGGATGGGGGTGGCCGGCAGCTACGGGTCGACGCTGTTGGCCGACGGATACCTTCAGGACTCGCGGCTGGTGGTCTGTCCCGATTCACCGCTGGCCGACGAGCGGCAATTCGAGGTTCCCTTGCCGGAGTTCGTGCTGACCGCTCCACCGGAGCAAGTACCCCATTTGCAGCGACGGATGGGTGGGAGTTTTCTTTACGGCTTCGGCTACATTGAAGACGGCCGATATCGCGGACGCCAGAACCGGGCACGGCCGCGGTTGGCGCTGATCTCCGACGTATCTTCGAATCACGGGCCGCGGGGATTTAACCTGATGGTCGAGAGCGGCCGGATCGTCTTTCTTTGCCGGGTCGAACCATCCGAGTTGGGCGACGACCCCTTCCGCAACGACGCGCAGGAGATCGCCGCGGGGTTGCGCGCCGCCGACGCCGTGCTGGCCCCCAGCGACCGTGCTCCGATCGTGCCGGTTTCCTGGCCGCGGTAGTTAACGGATCGTCCATTCGCGGTACGCAACTGTACAACGACTACGATCCCGATGTCGAGGACAAATCCTGCCCCTGCCCCTGCTCCTTCTCCTCCCCGCCCTTGGGAATCCGACGCTCGGAAATCCGATGCTCCTTGCGATACCAGGCCATCCGCCCCAGCAGGCGGAAATAGATCATCAGCGTGGCCACAACCAGCACGGGCACGCCGACCATCGCCGCGGCGCGGGCCCACGCGGGCGGATCGCCGCAAAGGGCCGCCTCGACCGCCAGCGGTGCCAGCACGCCGACCGGCACCAGCAGCATGGCCGATTCGGCGTAGAACACCGCCCAGGTGCCACGGGCGTCGCGCAGGCTCCGCCAGACCGAGCGCGACCACGGCTTCAGTGCCGAGTTGGAATCGATCGTCGAAAGTACCAGTACGGGGAAACAGACCACAACGGCCATGGGCACGCTCAGCCAACTCACGTCGCCCAGCGGCGAAAGGGCCCAAGCCACGCCCATGCCGGCCGCCACGCTCAAGGCCACGCTGTTGACGACGTAGAATGCGTCGAACATCCAGTCGATCCAGACGGCGTCGGGCCAGTTGTGGATCCCGTCGCTTCCGAAGGCCGTGTCGCCGGTGATCGTCAGGCACCAGACCGACGTAACCACGATCCAGATCAGCGTAATCAGGCCCGTGAAGGAAAAAGCGGCCAACCCCATGAGGTTGCTGCCCAGCGCTCCCAGAAGACCCCCCTCGTAAGAAGCGAGCAATCCGCTGGTCACCGCCGCCATCGCCAGAACCAGCGCGCCGGTGATCGAAAGAGCCAGCCATCGGGTCCACACGTCCGGGTAGAACGGAAAACTGAACACGCCGGAAACGAACGGCCGGACCGGCATTTCCACCAGATCGCGAGCCGACCGCCGCCGGTGAGTCGTCAGCAGATCGGCCAGCAGATCGAACCGGGGTTCGTCTTCTTCGTCGATCGGCTCGCCGCGGACATTCGTGCGCGGCGGGGGTTTCTCGACCTGCGACGGCTTGGGCGCCTCCGGTTCGGTGGCCAAGTGGGCCGCGCCCGCCTTCTCCAACAGGGACGGTTTCTTCGGGCGGAATTTCGGACGCGGCGGTGGGGGCGTCGGCGGCCGGCGTACCGGAAACGCCTTCCGGCAGTCGGGACAGTCCATCGCCTGGCCCACCTGCGCCTCGGTGGCCAGCATTCGCGTGTTGCACACCGGGCAGAAGATCGTGAAGTACTCGGCGCGGGCCGTCGGGGAATCGGCCGACGGCTGATCCACGCCCTCGCCGACTGCATAACCCGGGTCGCCCGCGCTGGGCAACTTGGGGCGAATCTTCTCCCGCGGCAGCGGCACGAGAAACGGCTCATTGCAGTCGGGACACGTCAAATACGTGCCGACCTGATCCGGCGCGGCGTACAGCCGCGTATTGCACAACGGGCAGACGGCCGGAATGTACTGGCCTTGGACCACCGGTGAATCGGCCGGCGGCTGGTCCACGCCGTCGTGGACGCCGTACCCTTCGGTGCTCTTTCCCGGCCGGACCACTGTGCGCCGGTCTTCCTTCGGCCGGCGCACGACAACCGGCACGTGGCAGTCGGGACACGTCATCTCCTGGCCGATCTGATCCTCGGTGGCGTGCATCCGCGTTTGACACACCGGGCAGATCACCGGAATGTAGGTCTGATGCACCGTCTGGTCGCTCGCTGGGGGTTGGCCCGGGCCATCGTACAGGTCGTAGCCGTCTTGGGGGCCGAAGTCCAAGGCCGGTAGTCTACGCCGGCCCGGGCGTGCCGAGTTGGCTGGGTCGTTTGCCGCGGAGATCAGCACGGGCGTGTCACAGTCGGGGCAGGGGACCTTCCGGCCGAGTTGGTCCGCCGGGGCCGACACCCGGGTGAAGCAGACCGGGCAGGTCGCCGAGAGGGATGGCGGTTCCCCGGACGCGGAATTCTGGTGGAAATCGTAGGATGGCGCGTCGGCGAACCGGTCGATCGCACACCCGTCTGAGTCAAACGGGGGGACCAGGATCGGTGCCTGGCAACCGGGACACTGTCGCCGACGGCCCGACTGCGACGCATCGGCCTCGATCCACCGGCTGCAATGCCGACAAGAGAACCCCCCGGCTTTTTCTTCCGACCGCGACACAAGCACGCCTCTTTCAAACGGAGATCGTCCAACCGTCCCCCGGTATTATACCCGCCATCGGCCGGCACCGACCAGGGGCTTCGGCGCGAGGTCCCCTCTCCCTCTGGGAGAGGGTTAGGGAGAGGGCGGCTGGCAGCGGAGTGGACCTCGTCTTCCTAATCATTTCACACCAGGTCGTACCACCCATTCATCATTTGCCGGACAAGGCCGTGCGCAAACTTCAGAATCACCGGTCTTCCTCCGTCGCGCTAGAATCCACCTCTTCCTCGATACTCCACCAATTGGGGTAACGACCGTGCATACGCACGAAACGCCTCAAGCCCACTCGCCTGGGGGGCATTGACAGCTTTCCCGCTACCGGTTTCACTGACGGTTGTCGCTTTCCACCTCTTGAGGGCATGACCTTGGATGATTCCTATCAGCCGAAAGGGAGAGTGCTATGAGACTGCACGGAGTGAGACTGCACGGGGTATGGATGTTGCCGTTGGGCTTGTTGTTGTTCGTCGGTCTGACCGGTTGTGGGGGCAGCACGTCGGAGTCGGAGTCGACCGCGGACGATCCAAAGTCTGGCGTGAACGCTAAAGGCGAAGCCGCCGAGCCGGCCGCCGGGCAAGAATCGCCGACGGCCGAGATCGAGAAGCTGGGGGGCACCGTGTTTCTTGACGAGAACAGTCCCGAGAAGCCGGTGGTTTACGTGGACCTCAAGGGGACAAAAACCACCGACGCCGCGCTGATGCGCCTGAAAGGGATGACCAAGCTCGAAAACCTGGACCTCACGAAGACGCAAATCACCGACGCCGGGCTGGAGCACCTCAAGGGACTGACCGCCCTCACGTCCCTGGTCCTCAGGGACACGCAAATCACCGACGCCGGGCTGGAGCACCTGAAGGGACTGACCAAGCTCCAAGGCGTCATCCTCGAAGGCGCGAAGGTGACCCCCGGAGGCGTCGAGAAGCTCAAAAAGGCATTGCCAGAGTGCAGTGTTCTTTACTAACCGCTGGTCTACTTGCGTGGTCTCCTCTCCCAGTGGGAGAGGGGGGACGCCCTAATAATCGCGAAACGGTCCCCGCGGCTCGGCTTGTTGCATCTGCTGTTTCCAGGCCGCGTAGTGTTGCTTCATGCGGGCGAGCATCTCGGGCTGCTCGGCCGAGAGATCGTGCTCTTCGCCCGGGTCGGCGGAAAGGTCGAACAGGCCGGTGCCGCGGGCCGAGTCGACCCATTTCCAGCGGCCCACTCGGGCGGCCTTGTCGTCGCGACGTTGCCAGACCATCTCGGTGCGCGGCGATGCGGTCTTACCGGCCAGCACGCCGGCCATGTCGAAACCGTCCAGCGTGACGCCCACCGGCGGCTTCAGTCCGGCGGCCCGCACGAGCGTGGGGAAGATCTCCATCGAACTGAGAAACTCGTCGCTGTCGGCTCCCGGCCGCGTCGAGCCCGGGCAGCGGACAATGCACGGCACGCGGATGCCGCCCTCGAACATCCAGCCCTTGCGGCCGCGCAGCGGGGCGTTATCGGAGCCCGAGCCGCCGCCGTTGTCGGAGAAGAAGATGACAATCGTCCGCTCGGTCAATTCGTACTCGTCGAGCAAGTCGAGCAGCCGGCCGATCGCGTCGTCCATGCGCGTGACCGCGGCCATGTACCCGTGACGTCGCACGGCACGCTTGTCGTCGGCGTCGGGCTGGGGATATTTTGCCAGGTACTCCTCGGGCGCTTGGATCGAGCCACGAATGGCCGGGTCGAGATTCGACGCCCCGTGCGGCGCGTTGAAGGGTACGTAGAGGAAGAACGGCCGGTCCTTTACCGCCCGCAGAAAGCGAACGGCCTCGCGTTCGAACAGGTCGGTGGCGTAGGTGCCCCGATCCTCAACGGTGAGCTTGCCGTCGCGCCGCATTGAGGGTGAGCCGTAGCGCTCGTGGGTGAAGTAGTCGATGCCCGTGTTGGCGAAGCCGTAATAGTCGTCGAACCCGCGCGCCGCGGGCAGAAACCGCTGGAGCTGTCCCAGGTCCCACTTGCCGAAGATGCCCGAGCGGTAGCCGGCCGTTTTGAGGACCCGGGGCAATAGCACCTCGCGGGTGTCCATGCCCAGGATCATCTCCGGCGAGACGGCATACTCGGCCGCGGTGAGCTTGACGCCGAAGTCGGCCACGTCGTTGCGATACATGTCGT
The DNA here is from genome assembly GCA_964444795.1 of uncultured Planctomycetaceae bacterium. Lineage (GTDB taxonomy): Bacteria > Planctomycetota > Planctomycetia > Pirellulales > Thermoguttaceae > JABMRP01. Next base: position 9,805 of record CAYUIQ010000087.1, on the reverse strand, counting down.
AGGTGCCGTTTCGCTGCGGATACCGCCCGGTGAGCAAGCTCCCCCGCGACGGCGTACAGGCCGGCCAGGTGACGTAGAAATTCGTCAGCCGAACGCCCCCGGCCGCCAGCCGATCCAGCGCCGGCGTCTTGATGTCCGGGCTGCCAAAACAGCCCAGATCGCGATACCCCTGATCGTCGGAGACGATGAGCACGATATTGGGCAATAGGATATTGGGCGGCTCGGCTGCCGTGGCAGGCGATGTAACCACCAGAAAAGCGAACAGGGCGGCGAGGGTGTGTTTCATCTTGGGGTGGAGTTACCAACTCCGCTGGTACGGATAATACGTTCGCGGTTGGATGTTGTTGGGGCCGATGATGAACGGGCCGCCGCCGATGCTGTACGGGGCAACATAGTAGTTGGGATACGCGTACCCGCGACCGTAACCGTATCCGCGACCGTATCCGTAACTGCGGCCGCGGTTGTAGCCGTAACCCGTGCTCGGCGGGAGGACGTAATACGGCGTGCTCGGCGGACGCTGGTAGTAGGGACCCTTGCCGTAGGCCCACGGCTTGCTGTAGTACGGCGCGTTGCCGTAGCTGTAACGGGGCGTCGTTCGGCCGCCGGGTTGCGTCAGCCGGGGCTGAAAACTCTCGGGTGTCTCCGGTGCCTTGGGTGCTTCCGGCGCTGCCGCGGCGGGCGCGTGAGGAGGTTGCGTCGGCGGCGCCTGAGCATTCCGCGCTGGCGGTTGCGCGACGCGCCGATAACCGTCGCGATTGTCCTGGGCCGTCACACGTTCGCTCCACGCCGCCATCGCCAGGGCGACGATCGCTGCCACCGTTATCCACCGAATCATGGCTCTGCCTCCTGTCCGATTGGGAAACCGCTTGTCCAAGACTATTCTCCGCGGATTTTCCTGACAAATCAAGCCGGCGCCGAGCGACCCCCTCTCGCGGCGGGCGAGTAGCCCCTTATTCGGCAGGCTGCTAAACAGTCGAGCGTTGCCCCTTAGCGTCGTCGCCGTTGCTGGTAGATGCCCAGCAGCGCCAGTCCGCCGAGCAATGCCAGGACGATACTGCTGGGCTCGGGTACGTAGGACAGTCGCAGGATCTCACCGTTGCCGCCGGGGATGACCTCGGCCGAGAAGTAGGCGTAGCGGGGGTCAAGCTGGCTCTGGTCGAGCGAGAAGTTGGCTCCCAGGTCAACGGTCGTTGCCGTGAGCACGTCGAAGACGTCGCCCAGAGTGGGCGTGAACCCGCCGGACAACGCCGGCAGCACGCTTCCGTCCAGACTGGCCGTGCCGCGGACGTCGACGAAATCGTAGCCCGGATCGGCACCCTGTGCGAGCCCGCCGATTTCGACCTCGAAGAAGCCGTCGTTCTGGGTGTAGTTGCCAAAGACGTTCATCACACCGGTCGGATCGCCGGGGGCCAGCGTACCGCCGTTCTGCACCAGATCGAAGGACGTGGCGGCCGTGCCGAAGTCGCCAACGGTCAGACGTCCGCCGGTCCAATTGAAGTTGGCCGTGCCGTCGCCCTGGGTGATCGAGCCGGCGCGGATCGTGCCGCCGGAGAAATTCACCGTGGCTTCGGCGACGCCCGTCCCGTTTCGCACGGCCATGACCATCGCGTTGGCGTCGATGGTGCCGGCTTCGAAGTTCAGTGTTCCCCGGGTTGTGCCGCCGGCTCCGGAGACCTTCTGGGCGATGACCATCTGGTCGATCCAGGCGTTGAGTGTGCCGCCGGTCATGTCCATGGTGCCGGTGCTTCCACCGGCTGTGCCGACGTGTTGGTTGCCGACGAAGACGTCGACCCGATCCGCTGAGGTACCCAGGTCGAGTGTTCCTCCGGCGGCGAATTCCAGCACGCCGGTGCCCTTGCTGCCGCCGACAGTCAGGGTATCAGCGGTCACCGTATTCTCCTGTCCCAGCGCGATACGACTGGTGAATCCGCCCAGGCCGACGTTGACGCTGTCGGCAATGGCAATGGTATCGGCGTTGATGACGTTGGTGGCCGCCAGCAACAACTCCCCATGGGGCTTGCCCTGTGCGCCGCCGCTACCCGGCTGGTTGGTACCCACGCCCAGGGCGCCGACGTTTGCGGTGAAGGAGTCGGCACCGGAGAGGTCCATCAGGCCGGCCGAATGATTGGCCGTATCGGCGGCTCGCCGGCCGACGTAGATGAAATCGCCGGCTCCGCTACCCACTTCGACGTCGCCGCCGCTAACGACCAGCGAACTGTCCGAGCCGTCTCGGCCGATCATCACCGTGTTGGCCCGCAGCGTGCCGTCGCCCATCAGGAGCGTTCCGTTGGCCGTTCCGCTTCCGCCGCCGCTCTTGTAGCCGATGATCAGGTCGTCGATATGCGCGTCGAGGGTTCCGCCGGAGGCATCGAACAGCACGTCCGGGTCGGTTCCCGTGTTGTGGTTGTTACGGCTGATTCTGAGGTCCATCAATCGTGACGCCGAGCCCAAGTTGAGCGTGCCGCCGGCCGGCAACGTGGCCGTGGCGTCACTCTTGCGTCCACCGAGGGTGAACGTGTCGGCCAGAATCGTGTTGGTCTGCCCGAAAGTGATCGAACTGGCCAGCGCGGCGCTGGCCTGCCCGCCGTTGACCGAATCGCCGACGAGAATCTGGCCGGAAACGTCGATCTGATTGTCGTCGGCCAGGATCAAATGTCCCACGGCCTTGCCGCTTCCACCGCTGCTCTTTTGGCCGATGATCAGGTTGCTGAGCGTGGCGTCGAAGCTGGCCCCTCCGGAAAGATCAAGGGTTCCCCGAGAGGTCGTGCCGGTGTTCTGGTTGTTGCGGGCGATGTAAAGGGTTGCCCCTCCGCCGGTACTGTTGGTCAGGTTGAGCGTACCGCCGGCGACGATGTCGACGGTGGCTTCGCCCTTACGGCCGCCGACGGTGACCGTGTTGATGGCGAAGTTGTTGGTATTGCCCAGGTGCAGCAGGCTGGCGGTTCCCAGTCCCGACTGGTTCGAGGCGGTCGAATCGGAAATGAGCAGCCGGTTGGCGGTAATCGTATTGGTCGTGCCAAGCGTGACGATGCCTTGGGCCGTTTCCGCATTGGCGCCGGACCGGCTGACCCCCAAATCGAAATTATTCAGATGGGCCGTAAAGGTCGACCCCGAGAGGTCGAGGGTGCCGGCGTAGTTGCCTGACCCGCCACTGGTGCGATTGCCGACGTAGATGTTGCCCGGATTGGCCGCCGTGCCGAACGTGACCGTACCAGGGGCAACCGTCAGGCTGCCGGAGGCGTTGTACCCGATGCGCATCTCGGCGCTATCGTTGCCGGTCAAACTGGCGATGCTCTCGGTGCTTCTGACTTGGAGCCGGCCGGAGTTGTTCAGCGTCACCGAACCCGAGCCCAATGCGCCGTCGGTTCTGGTTTCCAAGCGGGCGAAATCGCGGACGACCCAATCACCGGCGTAGGCCGAATTGTCGCCGGTCAGCCGCAAGGTGCCGTAGCCGCTGCCGGCGCGGACGTTCAAGCCGCCGCTTCCCGAGAGGTCGGCGGCCAGGATCATCGTGCGATGGTCGGAACCGGTGGAAGCCAAAGCGACCGAAGAATTGCTCTCGACGACGATGCTGCCGCCAATGGTGCCCGTGGCATTAGGAGCGACCGACATGCTCAGCGTGGCGCTCTGCAGGTGGGCGTCGGCCAGTGTGGCCGTTCCGGTCGTCTTCAATCCCAACGAGGAGCCAGCCGTCAAATTGAGCGTGGCCCCGAAGGTATCGCTGCCGGTAGGCGTGCGGAGTGTCTTGCCGACGACGTTGGCGATCGTGCCGGCGGCGGGAACGACGCCGGTCGAGTTGTCACCCGTGTTGGTCCAGTGGGCGCTCGTATTCCAACTAGTGCCATACGGCTGGCTGGTATTGAGTTCGTAAACCGTGCCCGGGGCCACGCCGGAGGTGGTGGTGATCGAACCGCTGCCACCGTCGACGAAATGATCGTCGAAGTAAGTGTTGAGGAAGGCAAAATCGAACGTGCCCTGGGCGAACGCCGAACCACCAATCGACAACGCATTGACCGTATGGCTCTGGTCCAAGACCATCGAGCCGCCCAGATCGAGGTTGCCGGCGGTGGTCAGGTTGTAGTCGACGTCCAACCGGGAACCGCCCTGGACCGTAACACTGCCGGCGCCCAGCGAGCCGGCACTCTCCGCCTTCAGCAGAGCGTTGTCGCGGAGCAGCCAGTCGCCCGAGTAGACCGAGTTGTTGCCGGTCAGCCGCAAGGTGCCCAAAGGCGCACTGCCGCCAGCGCCACCGTCGACGGTCAACCGGCCGGCGCCCGACAGATCGGCCGCGAGGATCAAGGTTCGCACGTCGCCCGACGCGGAACCGACGGTGAGCGTGGAATCGCTGTCGACCGCCAGGTTGCCGGCCACCGTGCCGGTCGAGTTGGGCGCGATGCCTTGACCGATGTTGCCGCCCAGCAAGTGGCCGTCGACCAGCGTCGAGGTGCCGCTGGCCTTGAGGATCAGCGTCGAACCGCTTTGGAGATTCAATCGGGCGTCAAACGTATCGCTGCTGGTGGGCGTGCGCAGGCCTTTGCCCTGCACATTGGCGACCGTGCCGGCGGCGGGGACGACGCCGGTCGTGCCGTCGCCGATGTTGGTCCAGTAGGAACCGTCGTTCCAACTGGTGCCGAAGGGCTGCGAGGCGTTGAGTTCGTAGGCCGTTCCCACGAAGATCGATCCGCTTCCACCGTTGGCGAAGTAGGGATCGTAGGTCGCGTTGAGCGTGGCGTAGTCGTGGGCGCCCGTGGGAAGCACCGCTCCGCCGATGGTCAGCGCGCCGACCGTAAGGTTTTGATCCAAGATCATCGAGCTGCCCACGCCCAGATCGACGCTGCCGGCCGTGGTCAGGTTGTAATCGACGTCCAACCGGCCGCCGCTTTGCACCGTGACGTTGCCGCTGCCCAGCGAACCGGCGCTTTGCGCGTCGAGCAAACCGCTGGCGACCGTCCAATTGCCCGAGTAGGTGTTGCCCGTGCCGGTCAGCCGAACGGTGGCGTTGTAACCGGACGGCACGACGCCGGTGACCGTCATGTCGGCCGATCCGGTCATCTGCGAGGCGATCACTAGCGTACGATTCTGGTTGTTGATTCCGCTGGCGTGGAAGTTGGAAGGAGCCACGACATCGATCGTCCCGCCGATACTCATCGTGCGGTTGCCCACCGCCGTGTTGATGGTGCCGCCGTTGAGAAACAGGTTGGCAAAGGTGGCCGTACCGTTGTGCTTGGTGCCAATGGTGCCGCCGGGGTGAACGGTCAGCGAATCGCCGGGGAAGACCGGGTTGTTGACGTTGTTGGGCGTCCGCATCCCCATGCCGACGTGATAGTCGTCGCCGGCATGGGCGGGCTGGCCGTCGTCCCAATAGGCTCCGTTGTCCCAACTTACTCCGTACGGATGGCTTGCGGTCAACGTCACCAGGCCGGCCGATGCGGTGGTTGTAAAAAAGCCAACGGTCAAAAGAGCTACCAGCAAGCAGGAGCCCAGGCTAAGTCGTCCCCTCATCGGTCATTTCTCCGGTCTGCGTGTTCTTGGATGATGAGCCCGGACGGGCGTCCGGCCGATCGGTCGTGCCGCGATCACTGGCGTGACGCGAGACGGAACCACCGCTCTATGCGCGTGACGGGACGAACACGTCGTACGACGTGTCCGGCGGGACGCACGGATCTCTCAGGCTCCATAGTAAACGGACCGTACACCCCTTGCACGCGCGGCGTGAGGATTTTTCTGAGAATTTCACGGCAGGCAGTCCGGAAGGGCTGGGCCGCACAACTCCAGAGAGGGGCAGAGTGTCTGTGGGCGGTCCCTTTCCCCAGATTTGCCGACCAACAAGTGGGACGTCGCTCCGCCGGAGTCACACGTCGCGCCGGCTCGCGTTCACCCGAGGATCCGCTTCCAGCGGTCCATGTTCCACCGGGCCTTCTCGGCGGGCGTCATCTTGCTGAAGTCGGGTTCGCCAGATACTTGTGACGACCCGGCTTGCGACTGGCCGCTCGGTTGAGTCACCGGTGTGCTCGTGCCGCTGTAGCTGCCCGAGGCCGTGGTCCGCTGGAGATCTTCTTCCAGCGTACGATAGGGGGCAATGTTCAGCTTCGCCAGGTCGCCGTGATACGCGCGGACCGCTTCTTCCGGGCCGATCTGGTCGTCGGCAACCGCGCGAAGGTAATGGACAAACGCAAGCTGGTGCTCGGCGCTGTTGATCTTCCGGCCGTAGAGTGCCACCCGGGCGCCGTACTTCTTCGCCTCCCAGAGCATGGCAAACGCATCGAGCGTCGTGCCGGCCGATCCGCCCAAAATGCCCACCACCAGCGACCGGTCGTACGCGGCCAATGTTTCGATCGCCCGGGGACCGTGATAGGGGATCTTCAAGAACACGGGCCGACCCCGCCCGGTCACGCCGGCCAGCGCGCGAACGATGTGGTCGTTGAGAAACCGGCCCACATCCTCGGGGCAATGTCCGCCGCAGGCGTTGGGATCGAACACCTCGAGGAAATGCCGAAAACCCTTCGCCTCGGCTTCCAAGCGAAACGCGTTGTACGCTTCCAGCGTGGCGTGGTCCAAGGCCGTGTCGTTGTTCAGCGTAACCGAGTAGAGCCCCAGATCGGCGCCCAGGCTTCGCTCTTCCGGCGAACACTCCAGCTTGCCGCATTGGGCATGATCGATCGTGGCCGTGCGGAAAGGCCGTGCCGGTTGCGAGCCGTAACGGCCGGTGCCGGCGGCCAGCCAGATGTCGGTCGTGTCGTTGGCCCGAATGGCCGGCGTGATGTGGCTGCCGTCGAACAGCCGCTCCTGGATCGTCAGCACCTCGTTAGTGCTGGCGCTCATCAAGAGGATGTCGACCAGCCCCTGGTCCACGACATCGCGCATCAGTTGCCGATACTCGGCCAGCGTCCGAAACCGGCCCTCTTCGGCATGATGCTCCGGACTCCGCCCCGGCGCGGCCAGCCCGAACGCCATGTCGGCGTCCTTGGCATCGGCAATAATAAACTCTCCACAGTCCGGGTCGGCCAGAATCCGAGCCAGTTTCCGATCGAGCGATTTTTCCATGGCGGGCGTTTTGGGTGGTTCAGGCAGCGGGTCGCGCACAATCCGCGCGGGAAGGATCATCGCAAGTATAGGTTACGGCGGGGCAGGTGGGCAAGCGTGGCGATGGCCCCGTTTGGCACGCCGCCCCCCGGCAAAGCCGGGGGCTGAGGGGTTGCACGAATCTGTCCCAAAGCCCCCGGCTTTGCCGGGGGGCGAATGCCGCGTGGTTGCCGATTCGACGCGACCCGCTATCATACGGTATTCGTCGTGTCGTGACCGAATCGCCCAAAAACCACCGGAAAGCCCCATGCAAGCCCTGGTGTTGACCGAGTACAACCGGCTCGAACTGCAGGACATGCCCGAGCCCGAACTCGGCCCCGAGGACGTCTTGATCGAGGTCCGGGCCGTGGGGATTTGCGGTAGCGATGTGCATGGCATGGACGGCAGTACCGGCAGGCGGCAGCCGCCGATTGTGATGGGGCATGAGGCGGCCGGGGTGATCGCGCGGGTGGGGGAAGCGGTGGATGAGTGGACGCCGGGGGATCGGGTGACGTTTGATTCGACCATCTACTGTGGCCGGTGTGCGTTTTGCCGGGACGGGCAGATTAACCTCTGCGACAATCGCCGCGTGTTGGGCGTCTCCTGCGACGATTACCGCCGCCATGGGGCCTTTGCCCAGGCGGTGGCTGTCCCCCAGCACATCGTTTACCGGCTGCCCGAGGGGCTGAGTTTCGAACGGGCGGCCATGGTCGAGCCGCTGTCGATCGCCTTTCATGCCGTGAATATCACGCCGATCGCGCTGGGCGACACGGCCGTGGTGGTGGGCACGGGCATGATCGGGCTGCTGGCCGTCGAGGCACTTCGGGCGGCCGGATGCTCTCGGATCTTCGCCGTCGACCTGGACCAGAACAAGCTCGACCTGGCCTGCCAACTGGGTGCCGACGAGGGGTTCTCGCCGGAGAAAGTCGACGTGCCGGCCGAAATCGCCGCACGCACCGGCGGCCGTGGTGTCGACGTGGCCCTTGAAGCGGTGGGCATCACGCCCACGGTACAGACTTGCGTGGCCAGCCTGCGAAAAGGCGGGCAGTTGACCCTGATCGGCAACTTGTCCCCGACCATCGACTTCCCCCTTCAAGCGGTGGTGACCCGAGGGCTGACGCTGGGCGGCTCGTGCGCCTCGCGCGGCGAGTATCCGGCCTGTTTGGAGATGATCGCCCGGGGTACGATCGAGGTCGACCGGCTAATCAGCGCCGTCGCGCCACTTGCCGAAGGCCCCGCTTGGATGACCCGACTGCAACGCGGCGACGAAGGACTGTTGAAAGTGATTTTGCAGCCGTAGGGGAGTGAAAAAGGGGGACTGGCTCCGAACCCAAGAAGCACCGGATCCTCGGGCAAACGCGTGCCGTGAGGTGCCTGTCCCCCTTTTTCACGGCGCACGCCAAAGGGCCGTCCGAAAATGGGGACAGGCACCGTCGGCCGGCGCCCCGGCCACTTCAAAGCGAGGCTCTCGACGGAGCCAGTCCCCAATTTCGGACTCCCGTGTTTCAGTCACGAGTTTCGCCACGAATCAAACCCCTCTCAACCAAGGAGCGACCCATGTTTCGCATCGGCTTCGTCGTCCTGCTGGCCGTTTGCATTCTCACCGCCGTCGATCCAGCCGAAGCGCAGCCGGGGACAAATCAATTCGACCGTTGGGACCAGAACAACGACGGCCGCTTGACCCGCGACGAACTGCCGCCGCAAATCCGGCGCAATTTCGACCGGGTCGATACCGACGGCGACGGATTCATCACCCGCGCGGAAGACCGGACGTTTCGCCAGCGAAACCGTACGGACCGCCCCCAGCGCAATGACCAACGCACCGACGACCGGATCCGCATCCAGCGCGACATCCCCTACGCCGACAGCGACAACCCGCGCCAGATGCTCGATCTATTCCTGCCCGCCAAGCGAGCCACCGACGGGCCGCTGCCGATGGTCGTGTGGATTCACGGCGGCGCATGGCGGGCCGGTAGCAAGGCGGGCGGGTTGAACATGGTGCGGGATTACGTCGCGGGCGGCCAATACGCCGGCGCGTCGATCGGTTATCGACTCTCTGGCGAAGCGATCTGGCCCGCCCAGATTCACGACTGCAAGGCGGCCATTCGCTGGCTTCGGGCTCATGCAGAAGAACACAACATCGATCCCGACCGGATCGGCGTCTGGGGAAGCTCGGCCGGCGGTCATCTCGTGGCCATGCTGGGCACCAGTGGCGACGTCGAAAAGCTGGAAGGCGATCTCGGCAAGTTCACCGATACCAGCAGCCGCGTCAACTGCGTGGTCGACTACTACGGCCCCAGCGACTTGCCGGCCATGGGCAAGTACCCCAGCCGCATGGACCACGACGCGGCCGATTCGCCCGAGTCGAAGTTGGTCGGCGGCCCGGTGCAAGAGACGCTCGACGCCGCCCGAGGCGCCTCGCCGATCACCTACACCAGCAAGGACGATCCGCCGATGCTGATCGTCCACGGCACGTCCGACCCGCTGGTGCCGTACAACCAGTCGGAGCGGCTAACCGAAGCGTTGCGAAAGGCCGGCGCGCCGACCCGGTTCATCACGATCACCGAAGGCGGCCACGGCGGGTTTCGTAGCGACGAGTTGCTTCGCCAGGTACGCATTTTCTTCGACAAGCACTTGCGCGACGTCGAGGGTGAGGTGTCCGAGGAGAAAATTCGCGTCGGGCAGTAGGCGTTTAGCAGCCCGTTGAAAAAGTCGTGTGCCACTGCTTGCTTGCAAGCAGTGC
>CAYUIQ010000086.1:0-30698 GCA_964444795.1 uncultured Planctomycetaceae bacterium | reverse complement strand
AATCTTCGACGGAGGAGAATGCTTGGACGCGAATCCGGCCCGAACCGCCCGCTGTGGGATCATAGTTCTCCCAGCTTGGATCGAGACGGATCGGGATCTTCTTGTAGTCTTCGGGGTTGTGTTTCCAGTAGATGGAGTTCATTTTCCAACTCCTTCTGCTGTTCGGGCCATAGCCTGTCCCGTCCCACTCGGTTACAACGCCGGCCTTGCTCATGTCGGCGCGAACGGCCTGGACATCGAGTTGGTGGACGTTATTCCCGTGTCTGTCCGAGATGCTTGCCGAAAAACCTTTCGAGGTGATCAAGGGCGAGTGCCTGGTGAGGGGAAAACAGGATAAAACCGTGCGGGGCGTTGAGCAACTTGAGTTCGGCGAGGTCCTCTTTGCCGATCGTCTTAATGATGTCCATGGTCTTGGCTCCCCAACGACGATCCTCGCGGCGGTCCCACTCGTTGAGAAAGAGGATCGGAGGAAGGTGGGCGCCATTGGCGATGTGGAAGTCAGGCAGTGTTTCTTTCATGAGATGCGAACCGGGTTTGGAGCGTGTCCAATGCGACGCCGTCCAACTCATGGCTCCATACATTGAGACAACACACTGTATTTCGCTCGACTGGTCAAGGTGATTGGCAGGCCCCTCGAAACGCGAGTCGCCGAAAGTCACGGCGGTCAAGACGGCGATATTGCCACCGGCGGAACCTCCCGTAATGCCAAATCGCTTCGGGTCAAGATGATATTTCTTGGCGTGCGCACGGAGCCAGCGGATGGCCGCTTTCACGTCGTAAATCGCGGCGGGGAACATCGCTTCCCCAGCGAGCCGGTATTCCACCGTGGCTGTGGCGAAACCACGCCCGGCAAACGCCATTGCGGCAGGTCGGTAGTCGCGGTGCGATCCATGTTCCCAACCTCCACCGTGAATGAACACAACCAAGGGGAGCGGTTCCTCGTGTTCTTTGGGGAGGTAGAGGTCGAGTACCATGGCCCGCTCGCCCCAGCGTGCGTAGACGAGGTTCTCGTGGATGACAAGGCCGTCGTCGGCCGGGCGGGGCGCGAGCTTGATGACGGTGGAATCCTGGTCGGGGTAGTGCTTGCGCATCTTCACCAGGTATGTGGTGTCGAGGTAGTCCCGCACGTTCGCTGCGGACTCCTGGTAGCTTTCCTCGGAACGGAAGAGGAGCCCTTGGGAAGTTCGCGTGAGCTTGATCTTAGTGCGGGCCTGAAGGTTGGGGGCCGGCGGAGGGAAGCCATCGGCGTAAGGTGATTCTCCCGCCGCAAGATGCGTGGTGCATGTCAAAGTCCATCCGACAATTAGCAGGATGCGGTTAGGCTTCGTTCTTCTCGGTAAGTTCATCGTGTTTTCCTAAAGATATGACTTCAAGAATCAGGCTTTGGCGCGAATGCGACAGTAGTCTGTATTCATTGGTTGAATTACCTGTTTTTCGTTGTGGCGGAACACTGGTCGGCCCATGCGTCATACAGAGTCGACAGCTCCCTTACTTTCTCGGGAAGTTCCGCCGCCAGGTTGTTTAGTTCGGTTCGATCCGTCTGCATATCGTAGAGTTCCCATTGCCCGCCTCGCACGGATAGAAGTTTCCACCGGCCTTTCCGCATGGCGCGGGAGCCACCCAGATTGAAATAGATCGGGTCCTCACGGCTGAACGTTTTGCCCTCGAACAAAGGCCGCAAGCTCTTTCCCGCCATGGGGATGATCTGAGTGCCCTGGTAGGTTTCCGGATACTTCGCGCCGGACAAATCGACACAGGTGGCCATCAGATCGATGGTGTGTGTGGGTTCAGTGACAAGCGTTCCGTGAAGTCTGGGCGGAATCCCCTTGGGCCAGTGCGCGATCAACGGCGTGGCCACGCCGCCTTCGTGAAGCCAACTCTTGTATTTCCTAAACGGCGTGTCAGACGCATTGGCCCAGCACTGGCCATAATGGGCATGGGACTCAGCGGTGCCGCAGATTCCCTTCCCGGTGTTGCAGCCCGTCACTCCACCGCTGGCGGCACCACCATTATCCGCGAGAAAGAGAATCACCGTGTTCTCGTAAACTCCCAATTCCTTCACGCTCTCGACGATCTTGCCGACATTCTGATCAACCGAGTCGACCATGGCGGCATAAGTCGCCATCCGCAGATCCTGCTTGTCCTTTTCCGCTTCCGATAGACTGTCCCATGCAGGAATCTTCATTCCGCGAGGCGACAGCTTGCTGTTCTCGCCAATAATGCCGGATGCGATCAAGCGCTCGTAACGTCGGCGCCGTACCGTATCCCAGCCGACCTTGTATTTGCCACGGTACTTGGCGATATCTTCCGGCTTTGCCTTGAGCGGCCAGTGCGGAGCATTGTAGGCCAGATACCACAAGAACGGTTGCTTCATGCCAACCGCTTCTCGTACAAATTCAATTCCCTCGTCCGTCCACGCGTCGGTGGCATACCAGCCTTTAGGCGGATCCCTTTCTATGTCGTAGATGACCTCGGTGTCTCTGGCAATCGACCGCCGCATCGACGGTTTCCTGTCCATGTTATTGTAGAAAGCGGACGGGGCGAAGTAGACCCCGCCTCCTTCCGGGCAGCCAAAGGTGTGATCAAACCCACGGCCAACGGGCCACATGGACTTCTCACGGTGGCCGACCATCCACTTGCCCGTATGGTAGGTCCTGTATCCCGCCGGGCCAATCGCCTCAGCAAGTGTTACGCTATGCTTGGAGATTCCTTTGTCTCGATTGTTTGAGTTATTGCCCGTCTGTTTCGGATGCAGACCGGTCAGGAGGCTGACTCGAGTGGGTACACAGACCCCTTCGTTATAGAACTGGGTAAATCGAAGGCCCTGCTTCGCAAGCATGTCAAGGTTGGGAGTCTCAATCTCACTGCCATAGCAGCCAATATCCGAGAACCCCATATCATCGGTCATGATGATGATGATATTGGGTTGCTCCGCCTTTGCGGAAGTGAATGCCGTGGGTTGTCCTATGATCGCTGCCAAAGCAAGGCCCGTAGTCAGGACGTAATTCCGACGATCGGTTCTCGTCTTCATAGCTGCCTTCCTTATTCTTCGCGGTCTACAGATAGAAAATAGACCCCGTACTCTTTGCCGTCGTCCGCGATGAATTGTGCGTGGATGTCGCAATCGCCTTTCTTCAGTCGTACCGTGAACGTGGCCTCAAGCATGTCATCCGTCACGTCGAGGGTTTCGTCGAAGTCACCGACCTTCAACCGGGCTTTGACGATCGGCAGTGCTCGCCCCGGCTTTGTCGTCGTCTCCCCGGAGAGTCCCTCGGGAACGGTCACTCGGGCGGAGGCGCGAATGGGCTGGTCCATTTCTTCGGGCCAGCGTCTGAGGCAGAAGCGGTACGTACCCGGCGCCTCGACCTCCGCGAGAATCGGCGCCGTTCCCGGGGCTCCCGCGTGAATCCCGCGCTGCCAGAATCCCACCTTTCTTTCGGACCACTGTTCCGGGGTGAACTCCGTGGGGTTCTGCTTGTCCGATCCAATAATGAACCTCTGCTGCCTGATATCGTTCTTCTCCTCCACGTCTCGCAATGCCGCGCTAAGACGGGATACGATTTCGGGGTGCGCCTCGGCCACGTTTTTCTTCTGCGCGGGGTCCGCCGTCATGTCGTGGAGTTCGCTACCGACAAGCCTCCAACGCTTGGTCATGACACAGCCCCGGAACGATTCCACCAGAACGCGGTCGCCAAAATCGTTGACGGCGCCTTCGAGTACCGGCTTGAGACTGAGGCCGTCCGTTTGATAGTTCTCAGGGGTCCGTAACTGACAGAGATCCACCAAGGTGGGCAGGATGTCCAGATGCGCACTGAGTTGATGGACATCGCGGCCGCCGGTCAGCTTGCCGGCAGGCCAGTGAATAAAGCAGGGAACGCGGTGACCGCCGTCATACGGGCTTCCCTTGGAGCCTCGCATTCCGGCATTGTAGATACGCGACGAATAGGCGGCGCCGTTGTCCGTGCAGTAGATGAAGATGGTGTCTTCCGCAATTCCACTGCTGCTCAGCATGGCGCGCAGTTGGCCCACGCGCTCGTCAAAATGCATCAATGCCGCGAACAAGGCAGGATGCGGCCTGCCTTCACACATGGCGACGTACTTCTTGGGCGCATAGAACGGACCGTGGCAGATGTTGGTCGGGATATAGCAGAAGAACGGTTTGCCCGATGCCTGGCACTGCTTAATGAAGTTGGTCGCGCCGTCAAACCAGACATCGGTGCAGAATCCCTTGTACCGGGTCTTCTCGCCATTATGCCAATACCGGTCGTCGAAGTAATCGTTACCCCACGCATCGGCGACCGTTGTTACCGCGCCGTCGCCATGAACCACGGCCTCATGAAACCCTCGGTCGATGGGGCGGTAAGGATAGAGATCGCCCAAATGCCATTTGCCGAAGATGCCTGTACGATACCCGTTGGCGGCAAACACGTTCGCAGCGGTGGGCGCCGCCCGTGATATCAGGTTACTCCCGTTGTTCGTGCCACTGAGACCAACGTGCCGGCAATGTCGCCCGGTCAACAGGGACGCCCGGGTGGGTGAGCAGAGGGGGGAGACGTGATAGTCCGTGAGCCTGACACAGTCAGCATGCAGTTTGTCCAGGTGTGGCGTCTTGAGCCAGGGGTGCCCATGACACCCCAGGTCCCCGTAACCCTGATCGTCCGTCATAATCAGGATGATATTTGGCCTGGACCTGTTCGCGGGCTCTTCGTTGGCTGCCGCCGGCGCGGCCCATCCCGCCAGGGGCAACACGAGCAAGCAGGCCCAACGGATTGACGATGACGGTCGCACGCACATGATGGTCATTCTTTCGGTTAAGGCTGGCTGGAGTTGTGTTGGATTGCTTTCTCATAATACTGAGTCGCGCAGGAAGGCGTCCACAAGGTAGAAGTAGGCGTACCGCTCGGCGGTGGCGATTTGCCGCAGGCTGGCCTTGATGGGGTCGGTCAGCCGGTTCGGATCGTCCGCCAGGAAGGCCAGGTAGCCTTTCAACTGCTTCTTGGTCATCGATTCCACCTGCTCCGAGAGAATGTCGGCCGCGCTGGCGTGCGCGTGATCCAGCTTCTCGATCAGCAGGGCCTTCATGTCGCCGCGTAGCGTTGCGAACATGGAATAGGCCGAGCGGGTCGTGGACTCCCGTCGCCAAATGGGCTCGGGCAACTTCCCAAAGACGCAGGCGCGGGCGGCCGGTCCGGATTGCTGAACGATCTCCAAGAGACGAGGCAATTCCCCGTTGATCTCCCCGTCATTCATCCGTTGCACGGCATGGATCTGATAACTTGCGTCTTCCGAGTACAAAAGTCGGCGCGCCAACGCGGGGCCATGGACCGATTGAAGGTAGTCGGCCATCTGTTGCTTGGCGTCTCCATGGGCCAAGTGCCAGATCGCATGGCACGAGTACAAGGCGCCCGGCACGATGGATCGGCTGATTTCCTTCCGGGTCGGTCGGGTAACGGCGTCCACCGTTTGCCCACCGAAAGTGATTTTCCGTTTCTCGGCCGGGACATTGGGATCAAGCATCCCGGCCAGTGGTCCGCGGCCGAGGATCGATTGCCGGTCGGACAACACCTGATGCAGTTTCAGGTAGTCGCCGGGGGCGAACGGCACATGGTCGTACTTCAAGAGCGGGCAGTCCGCGGGTACGCCATAGCCGACGTAGTCTCCGACCAGATTCCAGTAGAGCCCGATGCGTACCGGTTCGCAAACGTCGTCCAAGCAAACCGCGGTCGTAATATCGGCGTAGAACAACAGCGGCCGCCCCCCGGCGTCGGACAGGAGGAACAGCGCGTGCTCGATACTCTTGTCAGGGTCGGCAAAGCGTCGCGCGGCTTCCTGTTTCGCCACCTGGCGGTGTTGCCGCTGCATGGTGAAGAACCGAGGCTCGATCCGGTCGGCGCACGACTTGCCGCACGGGAGCATCAGCAAGCCGAGGCAAATGCGCGGGATCAACATCCGGTTCATTCTTGGCGCCTTCTCGGAACTATCGATAGGGGTCGGGACACGGGGTCCAAGTCATTCGTTGTATGCCCGGATTTCATAGATGCGAGCCGATGGATCGCCGTTGGTGGCGTCGACGTTCACGCGGAGGCGTTTCGTGGTGACCGGCGGAAAACGGTGAATGCGACGTCGCTGGAAGTTGTTTTCTTCCGACGCGACGACGCGCCAACGACCGTCCACGCTCGCGATGATCTCGTAGTCGCGCACGCACTGCGGCACGCGCGCCATATCGTGCTTGCGGTAGTTCAATTCGGTGTCGAAGGTCAGGTACACCGTATTGATCGCCACCGGCTCGTCCCAGGTCAACTCGATCCACTGCGGCATCGACTCCTCCGGGTCCGAAGCCCACATGTTCATCGTCTGCTTAGTCAATCGGACCTCGCCGTTGTTGACGAAACTCGCTGGGTGCTTGTCTCGATCGCCCGTGGTCGGTTCGGTGTACAGCGCCATGTATTGTCCGCCGTTGAACGTGCTGACGCCTCCGTCCGGCTTCAGCCCGTAGGCTCGATGGCTGCCGCGCGGAGCTCGCGTCATCAACGTCCAATGGACGCCCGCCTGGCGTGGCAGCCAGACCCAGGCGAAGGGCGAGGAGACGTCCTGGTTGAAGTCGAAGCGGACCCAGCCACGCTTACCCGGCGGCACCGTAGCCGTGGCCGTGGCAAGGTCTTCCGCCATGGAGAAGTCGTCGCCCGCCTGGCCTTGCCGCAACCCCATGGTCAACTCGGTCGGCTCGGCTCGATCGGAGGCCAAGAGGACGAAGACGGTCTTTACGTGCCCCTCGACCGGTGAGGGAAAGGACATGCAGCGCGTCGTGGTCAACTCGTACATATCGCCGACTCGCACGTCGCCGCGCCGGAAGTGTGAGTGCGTAAACTCGCTGGAGGCCGTGGCCGTGGCTTGCCGGGCCAGATCGGCGGGGTCCTCGTTCCTGACCGCCGGAATCGACTGGTCGTTCTTGAGCAGTTGCTGCTGCAAATCTCCGATGGCTTGCCGGCCGAGCTCGCGCGGCGATAGATCGCGCCGCAGACACATCGCGGCCGCCGTGCCAGCCGCCTGGCCGCAGGTGGCCAAGGTGCTCTGTACGCGCACCGTGCCCAAGGCGACGTGGGTTACGCTCATGTTGCGGCCGGCGAAGAACAGGTTTTCGATGTTCTTCGAGTAAAGACACCGGTAAGGGATCGTATAGATGGGAACCCGGGGGTTGTAGTCGAAGGGGCCCTCGACACCGCTATAGATTCCCCGCGGGTGATGGATGTCCAGCGACCAGCCACCGTAGGCGATGCGATCCGGAAATATCCGTCCGGCCTGTGTGTCGTTCTGATTGAGGATGTAGTCCCCCATCAAGCGGCACCCTTCGCGACGTCCCACGTGGATGGGAACCAGATCCAGGGCGTAGTTCTTCGCCTCCATGCGACGGGGCGAGTAGTTCTTGACGTAGTCCCAGTAACCAAAGGTAATTCGCAATAGTTCATCACGAGCCCGTTCGCCGTTGCCCATGTCATCTAGCGTACCCGGATGTTCCATCCACCAATTCCCCGAGCTGATGTACCTGATCGCACGGCCGAACGTCTCCGGATCGGTGAATCGCGGAGCCCAGTCGGGAGGCGAGTAGGCTGCCGGTTTGCCCGTATCGACAGCGCGATAGCCACAACACTGCGACATCAGACAACCGCTGAGCGTGATGTTGTCGGGTTTTTCGGGAGCCAGGCTCTCGTCAAATTCGTCGCGTGCCTCGCGGCCGAAACGAAGCTCCGCGCCGGCAAATACGCCGATCCAGCCGTCACCCGTGCAATCGACGAACAGGCCAGCGCCGTACGTGGTTATGTTGCCGCGAAGCGTATCGATCGCCACGGCGCGGCGGATTTGCCGAGGCGATGCCATTTCCACGTCGATCACCCGCGTGTTCAACAAGACCGTCAGGTTCTTTTCCCGCTCGCAGAGGATCCGGAAAGCCTCGCTGAATCGAGGATGATCGTTCAGTGCTCTGATACGTCCGAGTTCTTCAATGATGCCCGACTCGCGGGCGTTGGCGTGGTGCGCCGTGGCTCCGTTGAAACCGACGCCGAGTTCATCGCTGCCGTTGCCGCCCAAGACGGGCCGGTCGTGGATCAAGGCCGTCTTCATGCCCATGCGGGCCGCCGCGATGGCCGCCGGTCCGCCCGCCGGCCCGCCTCCAACCACGATCACATCGAAGTCGCCGACGTGATGCGGATCAATGGATTCCCCGGTCAGCCGAGCACGTTCCTTTTGGACGGGATGGATCTCGTCGGGAGAAGTCTTGGTCGGGATCGAGTCCCAGCCGGCCGCGGGTGGTTGATAATCGGCATCGGTCGTCAAGATGACCGCGTCGCAACGCCCATAGTAGCCGGTCAAGTCGTGCAGGGCGACCTTCACCGGGCCGGTCGGCAGGTCGATCGCGCCGGCCCGTTCCCAGATCCAGTGATCGCTCGACGCGGCTCCCAGTTCCTTCTCCAGAGCCTGACCGTTGATCTTTACCTGGAAGCGGCCCGGGGCGTGCCCCCGCAACCAGTTCCGAGCACGCACCCAAACCTGGTAACGACCGGCCTGGGACACGTGTACCTCGGTCACGGCATCCTCGACGGGCTGGCCGATCCCCGTCGCGATCAGATAGGCCGAGCCCATCAGGTGCACGTACTGCGTATCCAACGTCCAGCCGCCATAGTTCTCGAAATCCTCGGCATCGATCCAGAGGAATCGCCGTGGGCCGACATCGGGCTCGGCGCCGCGGACGACGGTACTGGCGCCGACCAAGCACAGCAATAAGAGTGCCCTGGAGCACCACTGCCCGGTTGTTGCCTTTTTCGGTACGCGCATCATTCTTCTTCCTCCATTTTGGTTATCATTGGATTGCTTAGCTGTTTGAGAAGCCAGCGGATATTAGCGGCTATACGTCGAGCGGGTCCACTCGGCCACGTTGCCGTGCATGTCATAAAGGCCCCACGGGTTCGGTTCGCAGGTTCCGACGTTCGTACTAGCGAAGGCCTTGTCGTTGAACAAGCTTCCGCCGGGATGTGCCCACACCTTCCGATTCGTTACGTCAACGAGGCTGGCAGCGTGAACCACCTTCGCATTGTCACACTCCTCTTTTCGCGGAGATATCGGCGGAAGGCGGGGCGGAGCGTCTTCCGTCATCGAATCTCGAATCGCAGGCCGTCCTGAGAAGCCTCTCACGCGCGTTTGGAAAGCAATCATGGGCTCGGGTGAAACGGGCGGATCAGCGATCAAAGCCGATCGCGGTTGCGCACGCGAAAGGCATTGACCCTGTTTTGCGTATCCACATCCAGGTCCTGTCTCATCAGATGTTCAGAGGCCCTTCGTGCGATGAAGAAATCCTCGCTTTCCAGAAGTGCCGCCACATCGCCGAGCGTCTTTGTCGAGGCGAATTGCCTCGCTTCGAGCATCTTCAGGATCAGGTGAGTCGGATAATAGGGAAGCTGCTGCAACTTGCCGGTCAGCCCTTCGAGTGTTGCCGCCGCCAGGTCCGGCTGGTCGGCCAACTCCCGCAGGACCATGGGGCAATCGCTCGAGTGCATCCGAACGCAGGATTCGACCAGACGGGCGTGCAACTCTTGCTTATTGGATACCGCACCGGACAGGAGCTTGAGCGAAGCAGTGATCTGTTCTCTCTCGCCATGTTCCAGAACATGATACACGCTTTGCACAAACCGCGGATCGCCCGGATGGTGCTCGATCACGTAATCGAGGGCAAAGTCGGTGTCTCGGCGGTCCCGCGAAACCAGCAGATGATTCAGATACGCCGCGGTGCAGTGCTCGTTGGTGATGGCGCGAAGCTTTGGGACGATCGGGCCATGGGCCCACTGCCACAGGGTCCAGGTGGTGTAAGCGGCGTCCTGAACCACGGAATTCCGCACGGTGATCGGCGTGGGCATGGTCACCGCGTCGACACCGTCGGCGGCGGCCCGCGGACGGAGCGGGGATTTGGGTTTCCAATCCGCGAGCACCGAATCCGGGTTCTTTAGGATATGATCGAGCTTGACGTAATCGGCGCGGGTAAACGGCGTGTGTTCTTTCTTCGTGAGTGGCTTGCCCGGCGGACAACGCAGTCGCTCGTAGTGCCCGGTCGCCGTCCAGACCATGGTTACCTCCACCCGGCGGCACTGGCCGTCGCTGCAAACCGAGGTCTCGAAGGTCAACGCGTACTCAACCGGGAACCCATTGCCGTCTTTGGATAGAACCACGTCGAACCGGCGCGGTGGCGTCGATCGGGACGCCGGATCGGCAATTACAACTGGGTGGTTCTCCCTCTGCGAGTGGGGATCGGCCAACGAGGAACGCGAAACGAGTGCCAGTAGCGGCAATAGCGCCGGGATCACGCGGGTCAATGCCGTTCGACTGGAATAGCTCTGCGGCACGGCTTTCACCTTGAACGTGGCCGATGGTAATCCCCTAATACTCATTCACTGATCTTCCCCACGAACAGTGGACGGTAAACGACAGCTCGATCTATCGGGGGAGGGTCGACTGAAGGCAGTGTGGTCCTGGGAGGCGTCCCCAGACCCCCGAGAGGTTTTACGTTTTGGGCCAGTTCCCGGTGTGTGGTTTGAAAAACGGGGCGACGCGGCGAGATGACTCGCTCACGTCACACACCGGTCTACGGACTCGGGTCGCTCCTCAGCAGGGTCCTATCCTCCGATACGACACGGTCTATTCTAGCCGACGACGACCTGGCGTCAACGGCTCGTGATCATAACGCCAATTCGTAGTCCAGCGGGCTCAAGTAACCCTGTGTCGAATGACGACGCACGCGACTGCAAAACACCTCGATGTACTCGAAGATCGCACGACGCGCCTCTTCTCGCGTTTGAAACTCCTCGTGATGAATCAACTCCGCCTTGATTGAACGATAGAAACTCTCCATCACCGCGTTGTCCCAGCAGTTGCCCTTGCGGCTCATACTGCACGTCATACCGTGGTCTTTCAACAACTGCCGGTAGTCGCCGCTGGCGTACTGGCTGCCGCGATCGCTGTGATGCGGTAAGCCGGGCGCCGGGCGACGGACTTGCCCTCGAAGCGCATCAATCATCGCTTCGGCTTCAGCGACCGTAATGGATGAGGGTTTCAAACCCGACAACGCAAGGTCGCTCTCATAATCCTTGACCTGTACAACTTCCGCGAGCCGTTGGGCCGACTCGAAGACTGCCAGATCCTTGTCGTCTTCAGGACGATAGACCCGATGCTCGGCACCATCATCTGTCCGCAATCGGGCAAGTACGTAAAGCGTTTGGATCCGATATCCGCGATATGTGGCTGATGCGCTTTCTCGACTGCCGTTGGGCATGTGTCTATTCACTTGGGAGAGTGCCGGAAGCAATACAAGAGGCTGACTCGCACCAGTTTATCCGATGGCGGCAGCGAGGTCCAGTTCGTACGGGCAACGCGTACCGGCACCGCGTGCGGCGCGGGGATGCTTGTTGCCTTCTCCCAACCACACTTTGGGCGCGACGACTGCCGGCGCCGTGACTTCTTCGGTTAGCTTGGCTATGATGAAGTGCCGTTGGACCGATTACAGCATTCTACAAAGGGATAGGCCGATGAGATCTCGGGCAAGGACAAGGCCAACCGGCTCTCCAGCCCCGCGGTTCAAACCCTGGTCGTTCAACTTACCTCCGGTTGCGCGGCCGGAGTACGGTTCGTGTATCGCCGTGACCTTCGCGGGCCAGCCGATGATCGTGACCGGGACCAGCCGGGGAATTGTCGCGGTGGACGCCGACAACGGCCATCTGCTCTGGTCGAACGAATTCTCGTCGGGCAACACGGCCAACTGTCCGACCCCCGCATACGCCGGCGGCTACGTCTCCTGGGCCAACGGTTACGGCCGAGGCGGAACCCGCCAAATAACCCGTGAGAAAACGCACGACGCTGCCGAACGGGTCTACATCTCGATTTCGCCCAAAGATGGCAAGGACCCTCCGGGGTCGCCCCTCTTCTGGGATTCTCCATCACCCGGGAGCAAAGGAGAAGATGCCCGCGTGCCGTACCGGCCGCGTTCGGGCGAAATGGGCGGTTGCAGAAATTGGGGTGAATCACCGTTTTTCGATAGCGCTGAATTCCGAGACGGCAATCTCGGATGGGCCGGTTACAAGTTACGTTTTCAAAAGAGGTTACGCGAATGCGCCCGAGGTAAGGAAGGTTTGCTGGGACGCTGCTGGCCGCATCTGAATCCGCCGTTTCCTTGCTCGGACCTCCCTACTCGCGTGGCACCAGGGGCGTGATATACTGACCAGCATGTTGCCTATGCTTGAACCTGTGTGCCTGAGGGAGGTATCGCCATGTCTTCAATGAAGTTCGGGAGTGTCGGCATTGCCACGTGCGTTCTGGGCAGCCTGTTCGCGTCGATTTGCCCGGCCGACTACACGGAAGAGCAAGGCGTGTCGCTCGAATGGCTGACTGATTCGAGCAAGGCGATCGCCGTCGTCGAACCGGTCAAGGATGGCGAATACAACTGGGGATGGCCGATGCGAATTGTCCGGATCCTGAAGGCGGATCCCCGCGTCAAGATCGGACAGGTCCATCGCGTCAAGGACAACCGCTACAGATCGAAACCGCTCGATCGCGGCATGATCTTTCTTCATGAAAACGAGAAAAAAGAACTGGTAGTTCATCAAGCATGCGGTCGCGAAATGTACAAAGGCCATCCGAGCTCGCGGGGGCTCAAGCTGTACGGCTTTGACCGGGAAGGCCGATTCGTGCAATCGCTCGATCAAGCGATTGATATCGTCACCCAACGAGTGAAACGCGGCCCAAACCTGCCTGAGCCGGACTACTCGAAGGCGAGAAGATACGCGGAGCCGTTCGAGGGTGGCTTCTATCGCATGGCCGAGGACGACTTCGACAGCTTCTATTACATGGTGCTCGTGCCCGCAGATCTCGATTTCAAGCCGATGCTTGAGTTGCAGTCGGGCTTGCCGATCGGGTATATCAATCCTGGCACGCTCGATAAGATCTACCCCGGCGATCGAGGGCCGGTTTCTGAGCGTCCGCTGGCAAGCAAGGAGGCCACCGCTACCCTGGCCGAAGTCCTGCGGGAAATAGCACCGCAAATGTCAAGCCGAGGAACGGTGATCCACTCACGGCGGGGCGTCGGTGATGCGCTGTCACACGAGGAGCCCAGTGACCGACGGGCTTTCCTCACGTCGCCCAACGGCAGGCTCATGCTCGCGGGCGTTCCGGGAAAGGAGATATATACGGGGATGCTTGACGCGGAGACCGGTGAAACGCTCTTCTCCGGCGAGATCTACCAGTTCAGCCCGCATGGCAAGTTCTTTGTCACTCGGCATTCGGGATCGGCGTATGGCATCCGGCGTTCGGACGATCGCAAACTGGTCTGCAAAGTGGATGTGGACGGGACCTCGGCGCGCATCAATCCCACTGCGCTCCGCTTCACGGCAGACGAACGTACGGTCTTCTTCTCGCGGGACAAAAAAGAGTCGAGCAGCCTTTCCGTATTTGATCTCGAATCCGGCGAGCGAATCGCGAAGAGCGTGGTCGGCAATCCGTTCTTCCACATTCGCGACGTGTACCCGGGCTCGACATTCCTCCTGACCAATCGTGCGAATGACCACTATCTATTCAATTGGCGGACGGCCAAGTATGAGCGTCGTCTTGATCCAAGCTGCCCCTTGCTCGAGGTCAGTCCGAACGACAAGACGGTCGCCTATGTGCGATCAGAGCCTTCGAACGACGAAACGACGCCGGGTACGGTCACGCTCGTTATCGAGGAGCTTGCCTCGCGTCAGGTATTGCGGACCATCGGACTACCCTGCAAGCCCAAGGAACTGCGTTTCATCGCCGGCGGGCAAACGGTCATGACGATCCTCGAACTGACCGCCTGGCAGCACGGCCGCAACGTCGCCTTGCTCTACGGCGTCCAGCCCAACGACATGGACGGCGAGACAATCTCCTGGACGCCCTGTCCCGACTAGCAGTCCCGTACCATCGCCTGACCAAACGATCGTCCGAGAATTCCGTGAGGCGTGAGATACATCGTAAACGGACCCTTTTTGAAACGCACTGCGGCGCCACCGGACTCTCTTTCCTGCCGGGCTCAGAGTGCGCCTCCACTGGCCGGCGCCATGGCATACTGCGATGACGCCGCCAAGAGCGTGACGTTTACAAACAGAACCGTGACTTGGGTTCGATTCCAGGTGGCTGGCGAAACGGGCCCCAATGTCGGCTTGCGGGAAATCGAGGTGTATCTTGCGAAAGAACCAGCCTCCGATGCAGGCGGCAACTGTGGTTTGAGCCGAAAACCCACCGTTTCCCGCCTCCAACCAGATGACACGGACCAGATTTTCTTGGCCGAGCAAACTTCAGAGTGCAATGCCACGTGAGCTCGCCAGGGCTGGGGCAGAATTGCTCGAGAGTTTCGGATCGATGCGGAGGGTGATTTTCCGTGCGGGCAGTTGGCACTTTGAGTATAATGACTTGCCGATACGAAACCGCGATGTAACCGCCCGGATGCCGACCGAGCCATGAGAGCCATACTGACAGCAATTCTGTTCTCCTTCACGTCCGCCGCTGCCGCTGCCGAGGCCGAGAAACCGAACATCCTATTCATCCTTGCCGATGACATGGGCTACGGCGACCTCGGTTGTTACGGCGCGACCCAAATAAGAACGCCGAACATCGACAAGCTTGCCGAACAGGGTGTGCTGTTTATCGATGCTCACACGGAATGCTCGACCTGCACGCCGACGCGCTACGGGCTGCTGACCGGGCGCTACTGCTTTCGGACCTGGTTGAAATACAGCGCGCTGAGTACCAGCGCGCCGCTGCTGATCGAAGAGGATCGAGTGACCTTGGCTTCACTGCTGAAGTCGGCGGACTACTCGACATCGATCGTCGGCAAGTGGCACCTCGGGTTCGGACGTGAAGAGGGCTTCGAAGACAATCGGGGCAACACGCCGCCGAACTACTGGGAGACCCGTGAAAGGGGCCCGAACTGGAACGGCGAACTCACGCCGGGGCCGCTGGAGGTGGGCTTCGATTACTCGTACGTGATCCCCGTGGCCAACAGCTTCCCGCCGTACGTGATCGTCGAAAACCATCATGTCGAAGGGCTCCGCAAAGACAGCCCCATCGGCAGACTGGAATCGAAGAACCACGGACGCATGGAGGGCGGCGAAGGAGCCCGTTGGAAAGACGAAGAACTCGTCGACAAGCTGACCGGCAAGGTGATTTCGCAGTTGGAGGGCTTGGCGAAGGAAAAGAGGCCGTTCTTCCTCTACTACGCGCCACATCAGCCGCACATCCCTTACCGACCCAACGCCCGTTTCAAAGGAACGAGCCGGGCGGGGGGCTATGGAGACGTGATTCAGGAATTGGACTGGTCGGTAGGCGAAGTCCTCACAGCCCTGGATCGCCTGGGCCTCGGCGACAACACGCTGGTCATCTTTTCCAGTGATAACGGAGGAAGCTCCCGTCGCGTTTCCAACGGCCATCGTCCAAACGGCCCCATCCTGCGTGGTGGAAAGGGCGACCTCACCGAAGGCGGCCACCGTGTCCCCTTCCTGGCACGTTGGCCCGGCAGGATCGAGCCGGGCACACGCGCGGCGGAAACGATCTCGCTGACCGACATGCTGGCCACTTTTGCGGCAATGATCGGAAATGAGTTGCCGCCGGGCGCCGGACCGGACAGCTACAACGTATTGCCTGCTCTGCTGGGGCGGAAGTTGCCGGATCCTGACCGCCCCATGGTCATGCTCAGCGGCGGGACGGGGGCGCTGTCGATCCGCGCAGGAAAATGGAAGCTCATCGACGGTCAAGGTGACTGCGGCTACAGGGAGTTCTTTAGCAAGCGGCCCCATCCGACACCCAAACCCGGTGATCCCCCGGCCCAACTCTACAACCTGGAAGAGGACCTTGGGGAAACCAACAACCGCTACACTCGGCACCCGGAAGTCGTTCACCGCCTGAAGGCGGGGCTGGAGAAGATCAAGGCGGATGAGAACTACAACCCCACCGCGCTGGAACAGCCGAAAGAATCGCTCTCCCTCGAACCATTGGATGCGATGTTCCCCCGGTCAACGGCCGCGAGACCGAAGTCGAAGGCCACGTTGACAAAGATCGGGGGCAAGATCGCCGCCGTAAGCAGTTTCCAGCCAGGCAGGGAAGCGGCTTACATGCTCGACGGCGATCCCTCAACGTTCTGGCACACGCGCTTCGCCGATGGCGACGCGAAGCCGCCGCACCACGTCGTTCTGCAAGTTCCCGCCGGAACTCGTGTCACCGGACTGACCTATACCGCTTGGACCGGCGGCAATGGAAACGGACACCTGACGGAGTTTGCCATCTCCGTTTCGGATGATGGAAAAGGCTGGGGCGCTCCGATTCTTTCTAGTGGGCTGAAGACGGGAGCTTCCGGTAGACAGAACATCTCATTTCCCACGCCGATCACCAAACCGTTTATCAAGTTCGAAGTGACCGCCGCGCGTTCACCGAACGGGCGATTCCTTGCCGCCGTCGGCGAACTGGATGTCGTGCTTGCCGCTCACTCCAAAACGTCGGCGACTGGTCGGCAGGCTCAGGGCAAGCCCAATGTCCTGTTCATCCTGGTGGATGACCTGGGCTGGCGCGATCTGGCGTGTTACGGACACGAGATCCACGAAACGCCTCACATCGACCGGCTCGCGGCCGATGGCATGCGATTCACCGATGGCTACGCCGCGTGTCAGGTATGCAGTCCGACGCGGGCCAGCATCATGGCCGGCAAGTACCCGTCGCGGACGGGCATCACCAACTGGCTCCCCGGCGACAACTACAAAGACACGCCCCTTCTATGTGAACGCACCGCGCAGTTCGTGAAGCTGGAAGAGATCACGCTCGCCGAAGCACTGAAAGCCGGCGGCTATCAGACCGCCTTTGTCGGCAAATGGCATCTCGGCGGAAAGCCGTACTACCCGCAGCACCAGGGTTTTGACGTCAACGTGGCGGGCAATCACTGGGGACATCCACACAAGGGATATTTCAGTCCGTATCAGATGGAACATCTGGACGACGGGGCCAAGGGCGAATACCTGACCGATCGCCTGACCAGCGAAGCCATTCGAGTCATGGACGACTTCTCCAGAGAGGAGAAACCATGGTTGATGTATTTGAGCTACTACACGGTGCATGCTCCATTCCATGCGAAAGCGAAGAAGATCAAGAAGTACAAGGATAAGGCCAGCCAGGCGAACGTCACACTCAATGCAAACTACGGCGCGATGGTCGAATCATTGGATGAGAATGTCGGGCGCATCCTCCAATGGCTGGATGAGAACAACCTTCGCAAAGACACGATCATCGTCTTCACCTCCGACAACGGCGGCTTTCATCTGGCAACCACAAACCGGCCGCTGCGCGGTCACAAAGGATCGCTCTATGAGGGCGGTATTCGCGTGCCCTGGATCGTTCAGTGGCCCGGGGTCACGCGGCCCGGTTCCGTCTGCAACCAACCGGTCATCAGCACGGACTTTTACCCGACACTCCTTGAGATGACCGGGCTGCCCCCGCGCCCCAAACAACACCTCGACGGCGTGAGTCTGGCGCCGCTACTAAAAGGCGACGCGGATTTCGATCGCGGTCCGATGATCTGGTTTTACCCGCACTATCTGCCTCGTCACCACGCTGAACCGGGCAGCGCGATCCGAATCGGGGACTGGAAACTCATCCAGTACTACGAAGACGGACGCCAGGAACTCTACGACCTCCGGCGCGACATCGGAGAGTCCGACAACCTGGCCAAGCGCATGCCTGAGAAGGCGGCTGAAATGAAGGCTCGGTTGGATGCCATGCTGAAAGAACACGGCGCGAAAAGCCCCGCTCCTGATCCCGCTTATAAGAGAGAATGAATAAGCCTCTCATGCACAACGCAAACGCGATTCTTATATTGATTGCCGTGTTTGGTGTCGGATCATGGTCCGAGGCCGCGGAGTCTCCGGCGAAGGCCGATTTCTACGTTGCTGTCGATGGGGACGATCGCTGGTCGGGCACATTGCCGGTCGCCAACTCTGGAGCTTCAGATGGTCCGTTCGCCACGTTGGCTCGCGCGCGCGACGCCGTTCGAGAGTTGAAGCGACACTCGTCCGATCGAAACGTGCACGTGCTCATTCGCAAAGGGCTGTACCGGCTGGAAAAGACGGTTGTGTTCGGCCGGGAGGATTCAGGGGAAGGTGACTGCAGTGTTACCTATGCAGCCTGGCCCGGCGACAGACCGGTCTTCAGTTCCGGTCGACCGATCACCGGTTGGAAGAAGATAGCCGGCAACGTTGCGGGCCTACCGAAAGAAGCATCCGGAAACGTTTGGGGGACGAGCGTTTCACATCGCTTTTTCACACTCTATGACGCCGAGGGGCTGTTGCCCCGCGCACGGTCGGCCGGATTCATTCCGCTGCCGGGTGGAATGAAGAACGTTCTCCGCTTTCCTGATGGGAGGTTGAAGAACTGGCCAAACCTTGATGATGTGGAGATCGTCATCCGTCCGCATCACGCCTGGATCGTGAATATCCTGCCGCTGGCGTCGGTCGATGAGGAAAATCAGATTGCCCGTACGGCTGTCGATGGAACATACGCGCTGAATCCCCTTCATTTCCTGAAAGATACCGAGTCGTGCTGGGTCGAGAATGTACTCGACGAACTGGACGAACCGGGTGAGTGGGTGCTGGATACCAAGGCAGGCAAGCTCTACTTGTGGCCCCGCGATGGAGAGGCTCCCCGGGATGTCGTGGCGCCCAGGCTGCGAGTGCTATTCAGGGTCGAGGGCGCAATCGACAAAAACGGGCCAAAGGACGAGCCGGTCCGGAATCTCTGCCTCCGCGGTCTGAGCTTCATGCACGGGGACCGCTATCGGGTGACCAATGACGATGCGGGTCTGCAACACGACTGGGAGATGCACGACCGTGACAGCGCCCTGGTTCGTCTGCGTGGCGCTGAGAACTGCACCATCGAGCGATGTCGCTTTACTCACAGTGGAGGCGGCGCCATTCGCGTCGACCTGTACGGACAGCGGAACAGGATCTCCGGCAATCACATCGAGCATATCGGAGGAACCGGCATCCTGCTCTGTGGCTACGGTCCCGGAACCAAGGACGTCAACAAGAATAATCTCGTTGACAACAACCAGATCCACCATACGGGCAGGATCTATTCGCATTCCCCAGGCATCATGATCTGGCAGAGCGGCGAGAACCGCGTGGCCAACAACCTGATCCACCATACGCCCTACTCGGGAATAGTCATCTCAGGATGCATGACGCACTTCTTTGCCAGGCCAGACAACCGGGAACTTGTTCGAACCATCCGGTGGCATGAGATCGACGGTGACAGGGGGCCGCGAGAACTTAAGCAGGTTCACCCGTACCTGCATACGCACGACAACGCAATCGAATACAACGAGGTTCACCATGTGATGGAAGAACTGGGCGACGGGAATGGTATCTACATCCGTGGCGCTGGCGCGGGGAACGTGATTCGCCGCAACTACGTGCATCACCTTATCGCTCCCATGAAGATGCAGGCGGCGATTCGCACGGATGGAGGACAGCGGGACACGCTCATCGCCGAGAACCTGATTTACAAATGCGTCGCACAGGGGATCATCCTGAAGCTGAACAATCGCTGCGAAAACAACATCGTCGCGGACGTGATTGCGCCGCCCCGCGGTTACTACCTCTCTCTGCGTGAAGGCCCCATGGCGGGTGCGACCATCGGGCGGAACATCTTTTATTCTTCCAGTGGCAGATGCGTCTTCATCGATGAACTGCCGCCCGGGAAAGGGAGAAAGGCCGAGGATCGACGAGGAAGAAGACTGGCATGCTCGAAGGATGCCGACACCGATTACAACATCTACTTCTGCGCCGGTAATCCCGAATTGGGCGAGAAGATGTTGAAGAAACAGCAGCGTAATGGAGTGGATGCCCACAGCCTGGCGGTCGATCCGCTGTTTGTTGATCCGGCGAACGGCAACTTCCGCCTGAAACCCGAATCGCCAGCCTTGAAGCTCGGCTTTATCCCGATCGAGGTTTCCAAGGCAGGCCTGCGGAACGAGCGAATCAAGGATTCTGACAAATGAATGGACTGATTACAGCAGGCGTGATCGCAACGTTGTCGTGTTTGTGTTCTGCAACGGCACGTGAAGCCGAACAGCCGGACCGGCCGAACATCCTCTGGATTTCGCTCG
The DNA here is from genome assembly GCA_964444795.1 of uncultured Planctomycetaceae bacterium. GTDB lineage: Bacteria > Planctomycetota > Planctomycetia > Pirellulales > Thermoguttaceae > JABMRP01. The sequence goes on along the minus strand of CAYUIQ010000086.1, from coordinate 10,504 downwards.
AAGACATCACGCCGATGATGGGCTGCTATGGCGACAGATACGCCCGTACCCCGGTGTTCGACGGACTTGCCGCCGAAGGGGTTCGCTATACCAAGGCGCATTCCATCGCCCCGGTGTGTTCCGTGTCTCGCTCCAGCATCATCACCGGCATGTATCCCACCTCGCTGGGCACGCACCACCACCGCAGCAATGTCGGAAAACCGCCCGCCTTCGTGAAAATGCTCCCGAACCTGATGCGCGAGGCGGGCTATTACACGAGCAACAACGCCAAGAAGGATTACAACATTGGCGGCGATCGTTGGCATGAGAGCTCCGGGAAGGCCCACTGGCGAAACCGCCCCGACAAAGGGCAACCGTTCTTTGCGGTGTTCAACTACGGCGCCTGCCATTCGAGCATCACGAAGATCTCCGAAGATGTGATCGTCCGGCAGCGATTGAATCGCCTCCAGGGGGAAGACTTTCACGATCCGGCCGGGGCTCCGATTCCGCCCTTCCATCCCGACGTGCCCGAGTTTCGCAGAGCCTGGTCGCGCTACTACGATGCCGTCAACCAGGTGGACTATCAGGCCGGTGAACTCATTGCGCAGTTGAAGGAAGACGGGCTTTGGAAGAATACGATCGTCTTCGTCTGGGCCGATCACGGCGTTGGCATGCCGCGGGGCAAACACAACGCCTGGGAACAGGGCACCCACGTTCCGCTCATCGTGCGGTTCCCGCGGAAGTATCAGCACCTGGCTCCCGCCAAGCCCGGTTCAGCCATTGATGGCCTCGTGACGTTGATGGATCTCGGTCCTTCCACGTTGGCCCTGGCAGGCCTCGAAACGCCCGATTGGATGCACGGCCGGCCGCTGCTCAGCATCACCGGGGCGGATGGTCTCTTCAACCTCGGACGATACGAGGACGGGTTACCCGCGATCATCGCCGCGCTGGACCATCCCGTTCCCGCCGCCCGAATTCGAGCCTCCGGCGTCCTCGATACGCAGCCCCCGGAGGCCAACGAAGAACTCCAACCCGCCATCGTCGCGCTGAGAGGCGCCGCGTCGGAGGTCAACGTGAGAAAACTGCCCGGCATACCATTCGGACTCAACTACCCATTCAAGCGAGCCCTCAAGGCCATCACCGGTGAAGAGAGTTACTACCGCTGGGGCCCGGGCGCGTCGAGATCGCCACCGCAATGATGAACCGCGGGGCGGATGCGAGAACATCGCATGATGACAAGCACATGGACCTTCTTTCCGAAAGGACACCGATGAGCAGCGCGACGCATGTAGTATTGGCAGTATGCGTACTGGCCCAGGTCTCGGCACGTGCGGCCGACGTGCAGCAATGGGAGGTATTTGAAGTCTCCTACGAATCCAGGAAGACCTACGCGAATCCGTTCATCGACGTTGAGGTGAATGGCTTCTTCCGCAGCGGCGGCAAGCAATGGGTCGTTCCAGCGTTCTGGGCGGGCGGCGGCAAGTGGACCGTTCGCTTCGCGCCCCCGGTACCGGGCGAGTACACGCTCCACGTCGAAAGCTCGGATCCCGCGAACGCCGACCTGAAGGGCCATGAGCAGACCCTGCGCGTAACGGCCTACACGGGTGATAACCCTCTGCTTAAGCACGGCCCACTCCGCGTGAGCGCCGACAAACGCCACTTTGAGCACGCCGACGGCACGCCCTTTTTCTGGCTGGCGGACACCTGGTGGAAGAACCTCTGCAAGCGGATGACCTGGGAAAGCTTTCAGGAATTGACGGCCGATCGCAGGGACAAGGGGTTTAGCGCCGTCCAGATCGTGTGCGGGCCGTACCCGGATGAGAGCATGATGGAAGCGCGCTGGGAAAATGAAGGTGGGAAACCGTACGAGAAGAGGGATTTCAGCGTGATGAATCCCAAGTACTTCGAGTACGCGGACCGTCGCATCCAGCACCTCGTCGATGCCGGGATTGTCCCCGTGATCGTCGGCGGCTGGGGACGCCCGCAACATGGAGGAAAGAGCACGATTGCTCAAGTGGGACTCGACGGGTACAAGCGGCATTGGCGGCACCTGGTCGGCCGATACGGCGCCTATCCCGTTGTCTGGATCGTCGGAGGTGAAGCGAGGGATTCGCAAGGCCCCTGGGCGGAACTGGCGAAGTATCTGAAAGATACGGATCCCTATCGCCATCTTCTCGCCTACCACGCCCCGGGACACCCGCGACAGGTAATCCAGGACAATGCGGTCTTCGACTTCGACATGGTCGCGATTGGTCACCGCGGCTACGAGACCGCGGCAAAGTCGCTTGAACTGATGAAGTCTTGCCTTTCACGGGATCCGGCCAAACCAGTGCTCTGCGGTGAGGCCTGTTACGAAGGGCACATGCAAACGAACTTCCAGGATGTACAGCGCCACCTGTTCTGGAGCTTCATGCTCAGCGGCGCCGCGGGCCACACCTATGGTGCCGCGGGGATTTGGCACGCCAGTGTGGAAGGCGATCCCGGTATCGACCCGGTCTACGACTGGACGACGTGGAAGGAGGGCATGAATTACCCCGGGTCTACCCAGCTCGGACTCGGTAAGAAGTTGCTGGAAAGGTATCCCTGGTGGCGCTTCGAGACGCATCCGGAGTGGACCGAGAAGGACTGCTTTGCCGCGGGGATTCCGGGCGAATTGCGCATCATCTACCTGCCGCGACGTAACATTTACAACTGGAGCGGTCCGGCGGTGAAGAGCCTTGATCCAACTGTCGACTGGCACGTGTACTATTTCGATCCGTCGACTGGCCGCACATTTGAGCAGAACACGATCAAAGCCGGCGCCAAACCCGGTGACAAAACGGCAACGCCCGTTGATTTTCAGAAGAACGTTCCCTCCCCGCAGGATTGGATCTTGGTCTTTGAGCGGGAAACGCAATGAAATCCAAGGAGTTGTGCGATTTGGCGTCGGAGATGGACGCCTTCAGTTGTGTTATTTCGCTGAGGCGAAACCGACCGACTTCCAGGTTTTCGATATCGAGGATGTCGAGACCGACGTTATTCGCTGGTCGGTTCTTAAGACAAGATTTGGCGGAAACGCCGGAGCCATGGAGATCGCGGTCCATGGCGTGCCGGCAGACTCAAGATAGGAATTCCGACTCATGACAACAATCACTGAACGATCTTTACTGCCTTTGTTGTTTTGCCTGTTCATGAATGCGCTCCCGGTGGTCGCCCATTCTGGACAGCCCAACATCGTCATCTACATGGTCGATGACCTGGGCTGGAATCACATCGGCGTGGAGCAGGGTACGATGGGGACGCACGGCCGGCAGTACGTGACACCCCATCTGGCCCGGCTCGCGAAGGAAGGCGTGAGTTTTACACATGCTTATGCCCAGCCGAATTGCGCGCCGACCCGAGCGGCCATGTTGTCTGGGCAATATCCTGCGCGGATTCACAACGACGTCTATGTCGTGGGCAATCTCAACCGCAACGGCAAGGGCGGGATCAGCAAGGAAGAGGCGAAGTTCCTCGGGCCCAAGCAAAGCGAAGACGTCGCGGCAAAGGCGATCACCATCGCGGAGGCGCTGAAGAAGAACGGCTACGCCACCGCGCACATCGGCAAGTATCACGTGGGCGGTCACCAGGGCGAAGCGACCATGCCAGAGAACGTCGGTTTCGATATCAATCTCGGTGGCCACGCCCAGGGGCATCAGCCGAGCTGTTTCGCTACGAGGGCGGACGGCGGCTGGAAGTTCAAGGGCGTCGGCCTGGGGCATTTCGACCGCTTCGGCGAGCCGTACAGCGAAACTTACGTCAAGCGGCGCGGTCTTCCCGCCGAGCTGGTCGGCACGCCCAAGCACATCAGCGATGCGGTCGGCGATGCGCTGGAAGAAACCCTCGGCAGACTACACGCCACCGGCAAGCCGTTCTACTTGCAGTTTCATACCTATGCGGTTCACGGACCGGTGCGGGCGCGGCCGGACCTGAAAAAGGCCTTTCAGGCGACGAACGCCAAACAGGCGGAATATCTGGGGTTCATCGCCGGCGTCGACGAGAATCTCAAGCGCCTGCTCGACCTGCTGGACGATCCGAACCGTGATGGGGATCCGTCGGACGGCATTGCAGAAGACACCGTGGTGTTCTTCACCTCCGATAACGGCGGCACGCATGCGGACAACCTGCCGCTCAAGGGCAAGAAAGGAATGCTCACCGAAGGCGGGATCCGAGTTCCGCTGATCGCGCGCTGGCCTGGCACGATTCCTCCGGGAACGGTTAGCCACCGGAAGATACATTGCCTCGACTATTACCCCACCTGCCTGCAGTTAGCCGGAAACAAATGGCGGCCTTCGCGAGAGCAGCACCCGCTGGACGGTGACCCGTTCGAGCATGTGCTGCGAAATCCCGCCACGACGGAAGAACGCGGTCCCATTTTTTATCTGTTCCCCGGCTACATGGATTCACGCGCTCAACCCACGGTCGTCGCCATCGATGACGCCGGAGGCGAACGCTACAAAATCTATTACTACTACGAAGCCGATGCCTGGGAACTGTACTGTCTCAGCGACGACCCGGGCGAGGCTATCAACGTGATCGAAGCACAGCCGGAAATTGCCTCGAGTCTGTCGAAGAAAATCCGCGCCTGGCTGACGCAGGAGCATCCCACGTGGAAACCGAAATATCCAATTGCCAAAGAGAGCGGCAAGCCCGCGGGCCCGCCGCCGCTGTTGTAAGAAATGCATGGTTCCAAACAAGTTAGACGATCGTCAGATGAACTCCTGAAATGACTGGATTGAGAATGATAAAATCAGTGAGTACCTGGTACGCAGTCTTGACCGTCGGTATTGGAATAAGTTGCAGTGCGTTTGCGCGGGAAGAGACGTTTACTCCTTACCAAGTCGAAGACGTGCCGGACAACGTAGTAGATCTTTGGAAAGGCTACGACCCCCGCCAGGAAGATCTGGAAGTCAAAGTCATCAAAGAGTGGAAGGAAGAGGGGGTGGTCACAAGATACGTCACCTTCAAGGTGGGCACCTTCAAGGGCGCGGACTCCAGAATCGCGGCCTATTACAGTTTTCCGGATAACGGATCGAAGAGCCCCGGATGTGTCTGGAGCCACGGCGGCGGTCAGCGGGCCGAAAGGGGTCGGGGAGTCTATCTTGCGAAGCAGGGATTTGCCACGGTCGACATCAACTGGCTGGGGCGGGAGATGGAGCCGGGGATCACCGAGAATACCGATTGGGGCAACGTGGACCCGACCCAGGGGCCACGTTTCTATTCCAAGGCGCTGAGGAAGAGTTGGAAAAGAGGCGTTCAGCCGGATGAACATACGATCGACCCCGTGCCAAGCCCGAGAAACAACAACTGGTTTCTCCTCGTCGTCGCCGCCAGAAGAGGCATTACCTTCCTCGAACAACAACCCGAGGTCCTTGCAGACCGGATCGGCCTTTCCGGCTTTTCCATGGGCGGGACGATCACAGCGATGGCGGCGATCGATCCGCGGGTCAAAGCGGCGGTGCCTTTTGTCGGCGGAACGGGCTTCCTGCATGTGGATTTCCCCGGATCGCCAGGCACCAGTCTGAAAGGACACTTCACGGGCCATCTGGATCTTTACGAAACCGCGATCGATCCAGCCGCCTACTGGCCGCTGGTGCGCTGTCCCGTGATGTTCATCAGCTCCTCCAATGATTTTCATGCGGCCTTTGATCGAATCTATCAAAGCATGGCGCTTTTGAAGCATCAGGCCTGGCGGGTGAGTGCGAACATGCATGAAAACCACCGGCCGGGACCGGAGCAGTGGGTTCTGCTGAATAGGTGGTTCAACCTGCACTTGAAGCGGGTCGACCAACAGATCCCGGCGACGCCACCATCCCGGTTGGTTGTCAACGGTCAGGAGGCCACCTTCACGGTCACCCCGGAGGATCGCCACAGCCTGGTCGACACAGAAATCTACTATTCCTACGACCCCAATGCCTGCACGCGTTTCTGGATTCGGGCGGAAGCCAGCAAGGATGCAGCGGGGCGAAGTTGGACCGCTACGATGCCAGTGTACAAGAAGCTGCCGTTTTACGCCTTCGCCCTCTGCCGCTATTCACTTGGCGAGAACGTCCCGCTGCGGCACGGGAGCACTTCCACCCTGACGGTGAATTCGCTCGAGCAGTCCCTGGTTCCGGAGAAGATCGATCTCAAGGAGTTGGCGAAGCTGGCGAATGGGAACCTGGTTTTTGAGGACTTCGAGAAAGGTTTTCAGGACTGGTCCGTAAGAGAGGGAGGCCGGGATCTATTCACCTTCAAATTTCAGAGTCCCCTTGTTGATTTGTCGAACCGCAACAAACTCTGTTTTACGATGAATCCCCAGGGACGGAAATTGTCGCTACGCATAGGCGCTAACAGCCGCTTCCTGGGAAGCGGAAAAGACCTTGGGTCCTTTTCACTTGGCAAGACAATCGATGGCGAGGATCTTCAAGAGGTGGTGATCGGCAGAAAAGAATTCAAGAGCAAGACGGACGGAACACTCGAATGGTCCAAAATTGCCAATTTCAGCTTGTCGATCGTGGATGTGGCAACCAAGGAACAAGTTGACCTCACCTCGGAAGAAGGTCGTGCAGTCCTGCAGGCGATTAGGCTGGTAAACTAATGTATAACTCGGGGTTATTGGGAAAGGTCGAGAGTGAGACTTCTTTCGGGTAGAGGTTCTTCAGGATACTTGGTGGGTGGCGACGGTCGACCGTCAGCCCGGTTTACCAGGCTTTTCCGCCGCAGGCGGTATTAGGCCCGTGCTTGAGCACGGGTTGACGAGTGACCAACACGGCCCTACACGGATATTTGCCGCCAGAAATTGGGCTACGTTATGAGCCGCCGGACAAGCCGGCGGGATTTGTGTATAACTACGGGGGGCATGTGCCCGGTACAGTAGCCATCTTGCTCCGCAAGATGTAGCCCGTCGCGCCCCGAGACGCGGGCCATCGCACAGAGGGATGTGGCTAAGACAATCTGGAGCTTCAAAGGCTACATCTTGCGGAGCAAGATGCCTACTATCACAGGAACCACCATCATGCGCCAGGAAACCCTAACGGTCACGACCGACGGCGGTCGCGAGTTCTCGCTGCCCATCACCTACGTCCATACACTGGTCATCGGCAGCGGCGCGGCCGGGCTCAATGCGGCGGTGCAGCTTCGGGCCGGGGGGATCGACGACGTGGTGATCGTTACCGAAGGCCTGCAAATGGGCACGTCGATCAACACGGGCAGCGACAAGCAGACCTACTACAAGCTGTCGATGTGTGGCGATGACGCCGACGCGCCGCGGATTATGGCCGAGACGTATTTTGCCGGCGGTAGCATGCACGGCGACCTGGCGCTGGTCGAGGCGAGCCTTTCGCCCCGGGCGTTTGTCAATCTGGTGAATCTCGGCGTGCCGTTTCCTCGCGATGCCTACGGCCAGTTTATCGGCTATAAGACCGACCACGATCCGCGACAGCGGGCCACGTCGATCGGGCCGTACACCTCGCGCGAGATGTGCCGCGCACTGATCCGACAGGTCGAGCGTCTGGGCATCGAGGTCCAGCAGCAGCGCAATGCCGTGGAGCTACTGGTCACCGGAGAAGACGAGGATCGACGAGTCGTCGGCGCGGTGGTGGTCGATGAAGAGGGGCAACTGGAAGCTTACGGAGCGGAAAACGTGGTGTTTGCCGTCGGCGGACCCGGCGGGCTGTACAAGACGAGCGTCTACCCGGCCGTTCATACCGGCGGGGTGGGCTTGGGCCTGTTGGCCGGAGCCGCGGCCCAAAATCTGCCGGAGTCGCAATACGGCATGGCTTCGATCAAGTTTCGCTGGAACGTCTCGGGGACCTTCATGCAGGTCGTCCCCCGGTTCATCAGCACCGAACCCGACGGCGTGTCCGACCCGCGCGAGTTTCTGCCGGAGTATTACGACACGCCCGGGGCGATGAACTCGCATGTGTTTCTCAAGGGCTATCAATGGCCGTTCGACTCGCGCAAGGTGTTGGGCGGTTCGTCGCTGGTCGATATCCTGGTCTACATCGAGACGGTGATCCGCGGGCGGCGCGTGTGGCTCGATTTCCGTGCCAATCCCGAGGGGTTCCGCTTCGAGGATCTCAGCGCCGAGGCGCTGGAGTATCTGACCAAGTCACAGGCCCTGCAGGAGACACCCATCGAACGGCTCCGGCAGATGAATCCCGGGGCGATCGAACTCTACGCCGAGCACGATATCGACATCACCACCGAGCCGCTGGAGATTGCCGTCTGTGCGCAGCACAACAACGGCGGTCTGGCGGGCAATCACTGGTGGGAGTCGGTCAACGTGAAGCATCTCTTCCCGGTGGGCGAGGTAAACGGTTCGCACGGCGTCTACCGGCCCGGCGGCTCGGCCTTGAACTCGGGCCAGGTGGGGTCGTTTCGCGCGGCCGAGTTTATCGCTGCCCGATATGCCGACTGGACGGTCGACGACGACACGATCCGCTCGGCGGCCGCTTCGGCCGTGGCCGGGTTGGATGAGTGGATCGAACGATGCGGCGCCGCGGCCAGTTCGTGGCAGGACCAGCGCGAGGAGTTTCAGCAGCGGATGACCCGAGCCGGGGCCCACATCCGTTCGCTCGGCGAGTTGACCAAGGCCGTCGAGGAAGCTCGGCGGCAATTCGAGCGGCTGGCCACGGCCGGATGTTCCTATGGCGGCCCGGGCGAATTGGCCGAAGCGTTGCGCAATCGGCAGCTTTGCTTCGCTCACCTGGTGTATCTCGACGCCGTGCGGTTCGCCCTGCAAAGCGGCGTCGGCAGCCGGGGATCGGCGATGACGGTCGACGCCACGGGCGAGCCGGTCCACGACAAGCTGGACGACTCGTGGCGAATTGTGCCGGAGAACAGCGACTTCCGCGGGCAGGTGCTCCAGACCCAACCGCGAGAAGACGGCACGGTGCAAAACCGATGGGTGGCCCGGCGTCCGCTGCCGGAGTCGGACATCTGGTTCGAGACGGCCTGGGCCGCGTTTCGCGAGGGACGGATTTACGAGCCCGATAAGGCTTGAGTTACCGAAATCCTCCCGAGGGATCTGGAGGGCGTTTCCACTGGAGTTGGGCCGACTCCTGGATCTTGGCACGCCACTCGCCGTACCGCTGCCAGCCGACCGTCTGTCCCACGCGCTCGTAGTCGGGAGGAATGCGCTCGCCGCTTTGGATACTGCCGTTGTCCCCGAGGCACCTCTCCCACAATTGCTCGTCCGAGGGCGCGTTTGTCAGGCGGATGATGTAGGCGTGCTTCTGGGGGTTATCCATGGCCACGCCCAGTTTCCCGCCGACCTCCAAGCCGCTGGCCACGCGGAGGAACTCTTCCCCGGCCTCCAAGTCAACCTCCAACTGCTTGCCCTCCTTGTCCAGCAGCGGCTTGCCCTCCTCGTCCTCTTCGCGAAGCATCACGCGGCTGAATACGATGGGACGCACCGGGCTTTGTCCGGTGATCCGGCCCTCCGTCAGCCAGGAAAAGCCCGCGGTGCTCAGCACTTTGCGGTCTCCACCCAGGAGTTCGGCCAGCGGCTTGTCGGCGTTCTCCACACCGGCGGCCAGCGATTTGGCCTCGTCGATCACCCTCTGCCGGTCTCGGACCATCTGCCACTTGGCCGCCACTTTGCGCCATAGCAACCGCTGCTCTTTCACTTCCTCCTCCGTCTTCTCCTCCTCGTTTTCGCCTTTGAAGTCCGGGTCCTCGGGAACGTATTCCTCTCGTTCGTGTACTTTCCAGAAGAGATAGCCGTTGCCCTCGTCGTCGAAAGCCATCTTGGGGTCGAACAATTGGATCGTCTGACCGGAAAACGCCGTCCTGATGAACGGGCTGCGATTCTTGCGCTGTTTGATCGTCGTCTTGCCAATCTGTCGCTGCGCAATGCGCTGCTTGTCTGGATCCTCGTCGATCGGTTCGGGCTCTTGCAGCAGGTCGACGAGATCCTGTGCTGACATCGTCCCGGTGCGGAAGATCTCCAGGCGTATCCGTTTCTCCGGATCGTCGCCCTCGACGGCGGCCTCGATGGCCTCCTCAACGGCCTTCTTGCGGGCGGCTTCGACCGCAGCCGACAGATCGGGTTTGGCGGGACGGTCCGACTCCCGATAGTGGGCGGACATTGCCGAACGCACGCCTGCCAACACCTCTTCCAGCTTTGTCTCCGTTGCTCTCTTGCGGACCAGAATCTCCGTTGATTCCTCAAACGACAACATCTTTGGCATGGACTCGATCCCAGGCAAGGGCTGCTTCGGCGTCGTGTCCGGTGGTGTTGTCTCGCCGGCCGGTGGTGTTGTTTCGCCGGCCGGTGGTGTTGTTTCGCCAGCCGGTGGTGTCGTTTCGCCGGCCGGTGGTGTTGTCTCGCCAGCCGGTGGTGTTGTTCCGCCGGCCGGAGGCGTTGTTTCGCCAGCCGGAGGCGTTGTTTCGCCGGCCGGAGGTGTTGTCTCGGCGGCCGGTGGCGTTGTTTCGCCGGCCGGTGGCGTTGTTTCGCCGGCCGGTGGCGTTGTTTCGCCGGCCGGTGGTGTTGTTTCGCCGGCCGGTGGTGTTGTTTCGCCGG
>CAYUIQ010000085.1:0-30736 GCA_964444795.1 uncultured Planctomycetaceae bacterium | reverse complement strand
CAGCCGAAGGCGCCGGCTTCGGGCGTGTGAGCCGGCGCCTTCGGCTGGGCGTTAAACGAACACGCAAACATGGGCCTCCCCAGGGCTCTAACAAGGCATTCGCACCCAACCGTCGGCAATCACAACCAAACACCAAACCAGCCAAGGAGAATCCCCGCCATGTCCAGCGCGAATCGTCGTGACTTTCTGAAAGCAAGCGCCTTGTCTGCCGGGACGGCGGCCATCTCCATGGTGCGACCGGAACAAGTGCGCGGCTCGCAGGCCAATTCCCGAGTGAAGCTGGGCATCGTCGGGCTCGGCGGACGCGGTCGCTGGATCGCCGGACTGTTCGCCAAACACCCGGGCTACGAGATATACGCCACCACCGACTACTTCCAAAACGTGGCCGATGCGGCCGGCGACGGACTGGGCGTGGACGCCTCGCGTCGCTTCTCGGGTCTGTCCGGCTATAAGAAGCTGATGGCCTCGGGCGTCGAAGCCGTGGCCCTGGAGACGCCGCCCTATTTCTTTCCCGAACATGCCCGCGCGGCCGTCGAATCCGGGTTGCACGTCTATATGGCCAAGCCGGTCGCCGTCGATGCGCCGGGCACGCTGGAGATCGGCGAGCTGGGGAAGAAGTCGACCAGCGCCGGGCGGTGCTTCTTGGTCGACTTCCAAATTCCCACCGATCCGTTTAATATCGAAGCGGTCAAACGGGTCCACTCCGGAGCGATCGGCCGGGTCGTTCAGATCAACACCTGCTACTGGGCCGGCAGTTTCGCCGATCCGCCCAAGACCGACACGCCCGAGAGCCGCTTGCAGCGTCTGATTTGGGTCAACGACGTCGATCTCGGCGGAAGCTACCATGTGAACGCATGCATTCACGCGGTCGACGGAGGCTTGTGGATCGCCGGCGGGCGGCCCATTGCCGCGACGGGTATGTCGGCCGTCGGACGCGCCAATCCACACGGCGACAGTCGCGACATCTACTCCATCTCCTTCGAGTTCGCCGACGGCACGGTGATGAACCACTCGGGCTCGCACATCAGCCATCCGTTCCACGTCCGCTGCGTGGCGGTGGGCCGAAAGGGAACAGCCGAGATCGGATACACGGGCAACGCCCTGGTCCGCGGCGGTTCGTCTCCCTACGAGGGCGGAGAAATCAGCGGGCTCTACCAGGTTGGCGCGATGCGGAACATCATGACCTTTCACAAGAACATCGTCGGCAAAGACTTTTCCAATTCAACCGTCGAGCCCTCGGTCAACAGCACCCTGGCCACCATCCTCGCCCGCGAGGCGGCCCGGCGTCGAACGCGGATGTCGATGAAGGAGTTGATCGAGGAGGAGCAGCGAATCGAGATTGATTTGTCGGGGTTGAAGGTGTGACCGCTATGGCCATATGCCAGGAAGTTGGGCAGAAGGGAAGACTATGACGGCAGAGCGCGGTGTGAAATGGCTCTTGAGATTCCTCAGCATCACCACGATCCCTGCTTTCTTTGCGGCGGTGATGCTTCAATCTTGGCTTGTTGACCTGTTCAGGTGGGCTGAACCAGAGTTCTCCCCAGGGTTGCTGGTAGCCTATCTTATACGTTGCCTGATGGCCTTCTGGATTATCTTCGTTGATCTGACCGAAGGTCTTGCTTACTTGACCTTGCTGGCAATTCTTACCTTTCGCGTCCCGGCCCATACGCCCTGAACGAGCCAGCGCTGAGCCTGGGCATGGCCCTCAACCCAGGTAGTCCCGCAGGATCCGCCACGCGACATAGACGCCGATGGCACTTCCCAGGAAACTGAGCAGGAAGTCTCCCATCAGCCCGAAGCCAAAAAAATCACCGAGGTACCAGCCGGCGTAGCCGCCAACGATTATCCCGATGAACATCAGCAGCCGTTCCATGATCGTCCCTTGTGCCTTTCCATCGGTTCCTCGGGTTCGACGATATTCATAAGCGTAGCGGCGGGCGAAAACGGCAGCGCCCGACGCCTACTCTATCCGCCAGGCGAGGGGTTGTCTAGCATCGAGTACCCGCCGATCCTTGTGGTTTTCTCGCGGATGACCTACATTGACGGGCAAAGCCGATCGGACGTGTCGTGCCCGGTGAAAGCGCCGGAGCGAAACAACGAGTTCTCAGGAAAGGACCCCTTATCATGCTCAGACGTTCCGCCGTTGCCTTTTCGACCGTTTTCGTTTTCTTCTGCATCGGTCTGATCCTTGCTTTGCCGACGGTCTGCCGGGCGGAAGAGCCGGTCAGCGTTACTCAATACCTGGCCGAACGTGCCGCACGCATGGCGGCGACTCCCGCCGACGATCTCTCGTCGCTCGGTCTACCCGAGCGCGAGCCGATGCGGGCGGCCATGCTTGACCGGCAGCAGCGCGACGATCTGATCATCGAGCAGGTGGGCTATCTCTGGGCCGAGCGAGCGTATGTATCGGCCAACGTTGTGCGGAGCGAAGAGGCGACCGGTCGGCTGCCGGCCATCATCGTGGCGCCCGACTGGTTGGGCCACTACACCCAGACCTGTTACAAGCCATTTGTCTTTGAAATGGCTCGCAAGGGCTACCTCGTGCTGTTTATCGACGACCCGCACATTGGCAAGCGGCAGGCGCCGTACGCCGGGCTCGACGCGTTGGGATCGCTCACGGGAACTTCGGTCCGAAGCATCCGGGTGTTCGACGCGTTGCGCGGGTTGGACTACCTGGTCACGCGCGCCGACGTCGATCCGGGGCGCATCGGTCTGGCCGGACTGGGCAAAGGGGCCGAGGCGGCGAAACTGGCCGCGGCGATGGAGAAGCGATTTCAGTACGCCGCGGCTGCTGGCGGCACGTCGGACTTCACCGAATTGGGTGACGGCGCGGTCCAGTGGATCGAACAGAAGAACAAGTTGGCGACTTCCTCCGACACGGCGCCGGCGGCGTGTGGCGAACCGGAGGATCCGGATTTCAAGATGCTCAACTACTTCATCCGGCGGATTGCCCAGCAGGCCGAGGCATTGCCCGCGGAGTGTGAGTCCGTGGCGGATTGGAGGGCGTATCGAGAAGGCCTCGTCGAGTGGCTCGGTGCGACGTGTAATCTACAGGGCATGAAACCGGGCGAGAGCACGGTGCGATCCGTCGAGGAAAAGGGCGAGATGGTGATCGAATCGATCGATCTTTCGCTGGACGGCCCGTTCAGTTGCCCGGCCGTGTTGCTCCATACGGCTGCTGGTCCGAAAGAGAAGTGTGCTTCGATCATCCTCTCGCACGATCGGGGGCAGTGTATCAACGACACGCCGATTGCCGACGCCGCCCGGGCGCTGGCAATTCGCGGATATTGGGTCATCGTTCCCGAACACGCTTCGACACACACGGCAAGCCGGCGGCCAGCCGTATCGGAACCGGTCGGCTTCTACGGGCCGGATCTGTCGAGTTTCTATGCCGCGGCCGACTCCGCCGGGCTGTCTCCTTTGGCCTTGCGCGTGGCCGATAATCTGGCCGCCTATCGGTACCTGGCTGCGCGCAAGGAAATCGACGCCGACCGGATCACCGCTGCCGGGTCGGGACTCGGCGGGATCGACGCCTGTCTGGCCGCTTTGCTCGAACCGGGTATTGTCGGCGTGGCGGCGATCGACATCACCACGGTCCGCGATTGGGCCGAGAAGGTGACACCCGACTTGATGCGATGCGCCCATACCATGCCCTACATGCCGGGCATTCTCGCCAAGACCGACCTGGACTACTGCTTCGCGGCCCTTGCCCCCAGGCCCCTGTTGCTGGCCCGGCTGATCGACGGCTGGCCGGAATCGGGTTCCAACCAGGTGACCACCACGGCCACCGGAGTGTACAGTCTGTACGAGGGCAGCGGCGACGCGATATCAACGCTTGGCCTGCGAGGCGCGACGAAGGAACAAGAGGAGGCGATGGCCGATGGAGTGCCGAAGCAACTCATCGCCGCGGCGCGCGGCATCATGCCCGCACCCCCCGAGCCGGGAGTCGTGGGGACACGCCAAGGACTCAAGTCGCGTCAGACGACCGATAGTGCCGTGGGAGTCGTCTGGATCGTGTCCGAACTGGCCGGCTTCCCGCAGGAGTTTGTCGACGGCGGTTACCGGCTCGACACGTGGAGCTTCTACAACGACAACGGCGCCGCGCAGCAGGGGCACGTCGTGACCCCGCTGATCTTCAAGATCACCGACAAGGGCTACGAGTTGACCGGTATCGGCAAGACACAGACCAACGCGGGAACCGGCCTGCAAAGCTTCTCCTTCGAGGTGGTCCAGGGCAGCGATGAAGTGGGCGCGGGCTATCTCTTCGGATGGCATACCGGTGATCTGGAGGGCAACCAGAACGCGGGCGCCGTGGAATTCGAGAACACGCCGAGGGCGCGAATGACCATCGTTACGGCCGACGGAGCCTTGGACGGGCAGAAGCTCAAACTGGGCCAGTTCTACCGCCGCCAGTCGGAGTATCCCCGGACGTACAGTATCGGGGCGATCTCGAAGAAGCCGTAGTGTGCTACCCCGCTGGGCGCAGATCTCCTGACCTCGCTCGCTACCATGTGGTGGAGAGGGCCCTAATGGTCACCCCCCGGCAAAGCCGGGGGCTAATCGGTCTTCGACCCCGACTTGGCCGCGGTGCTCGATTTCTTGGCCGATTTACCGTCTCCGTTGGTGGATTTCGTGCGTGCCTTCTTCTCGGCCGAGGCACTCTTCTGATACGAATCGCTGCGATAGTCCGTCTGGTAGAATCCGGATCCTTTGAACACGATCGCCGCACCGGCACCGATCAATCGCCGCAGTTTCAGCTTTCCGCACTCGGGGCACTTACGCTTGCGATTGGCGGTAATCGATTGGAACAACTCGAACTCGTGGTCGCACGCGTCGCACACGTAATCGTAGGTCGGCATCGTGATCTGTCCTCTCTTGTATCGTTGCGGCACGCCCGCGACGTGCCGAGAATCACTTATCCTAACATCCCTATTCCTCCGTGTCCACCAGTCCTGGAGTATAGGTCATGGCGCGAGTTTGTAGCTGCGTTCGCCAGAACATGGTACGTACCGAAGAGTTCCGACCACGTTCTGGCGAACGTAGCTACGAGAGTGTGTCAAGCTTCCTCCTCGTTCTGCTCCTCTTCGGGCGGCTGCGGAGGGCCGCTGGAAACAATCACCTGGGCAGGGCGAACCACCCGATCGTGGAGTTGGAATCCGGTCTGCGTGACGACGATCACGGTGTTGGCCTCATATTCCTCGGAGGGCATCTGGGAGATCGCCTGATGCCAAGCGGGATCGAACGGATCGTGCAGCGGATCAATGGGCTGACAATGGTAGCGCTGGAGCGTGTCCCCCAACATCTGACCAACCATGCGAAACCCTTCCAGCAAACCGGCCGCGTCGTCGCTCTTCTCGGCCGCCTCGATCGCCCGATCGATGTTGTCCAACACGGGCAGCAAGTCGCGGATGAGGTGGATGTTGGCGTAGCGGCGTTCTTCTTCCATTTGCCGGGCGGCCCGTTTGCGGAAGTTGTCCAACTCGGCCCCGACGCGCAGCGCCCGGTCCTTGGCCTCCTCCACCTCGGCCCGCAGTGGTTCGATCTCGTCGCCGCCATCCGCCGCGCCTTCCTCCGCTTCGCCGTCGAGCAGTTCGCCATCGATCATCTCGACCTCGGGTGCCGCCGGTGCATTCTCCTCTTGAGATTTCTTCTCGGCGTCCACCGTCGGTGTCGCATCGGCGGATCGCTCGGCGTCGGCGCGGGGCTCGGGCTGGACGTCCGGCGCGGATGTTCTGTTTCGCTTGTTCCAGGGCACGCTCAATCCTCCGTCGGTTCCTGTTCGGCGTGGGGAACGAAGTACTCTTTAAGCTTCTTGAAGAAGCTTTTTCGTTTGGGCGAGACGTGCGCGTGCTCCAGTTCGGCCAGTTCGCGCAGCAGGGTCTCTTCTCGCTCGGCCAGTTTCGCGGGCACTTCAATGTTCACCTGCACCAGCAAGTCGCCGCGGCCTCGCACCCGCACGTGT
This sequence comes from uncultured Planctomycetaceae bacterium, assembly GCA_964444795.1. Classification (GTDB taxonomy): domain Bacteria; phylum Planctomycetota; class Planctomycetia; order Pirellulales; family Thermoguttaceae; genus JABMRP01. The sequence goes on along the minus strand of CAYUIQ010000085.1, from coordinate 24,774 downwards.
GGCATTCCCCGCCCGCGCATCTTGAATACCTCGCCGCTTTGCGTACCCGCGGGCACGTCGAGCGTTTCCGGTCCGTCGAGGGTGGGCACTTCGACGGTGGCTCCCAGGGCGGCCTGGGGGTAGGTGATGGGAACACGGCAGATCAGGTGTTGGCCGTCGCGCTGAAACAGGGCGTGTTCGGTGACGTGAATCACGCAGTAGCAGTCGCCCGCTGGACCACCCTCGGCACTCGGTTCGCCTTCGCCGGCCAGCCGCAACTGCATTTGGTCGTCGACGCCCGGTGGGATGGTGACTTCCCGTTTGACTTTCTTGGGAACGAACCCCGAACCGCGGCACGACGAACATCCCTCGCGAATGACCGTTCCACTGCCCTTGCACGACGGGCAGGCCGATTGCACGGAGAAGATTCCGGTCGATTGAACGACCTGGCCTTGGCCGCCACAATAACGACATGTTTCGGGTTGAGTTCCCGGCTTGGCGCCGGAACCGCCACAGGTGGTGCATGCCTGATGGCGTTTGATCTTCAACACCCGCGACGTTCCTCGGGCCGCCTCGAAGAGATCGATCGTGACGTCGACGCGAAGATCGCTCCCGCGTCGAGCGCGTCTCCGGCCACGGCCGCCACCGAAAAGATCGCCGAAGAGCGAATCGCCGAAGACGTCGCCGAAGGCCTCGAAAATATCGCTGACGTTGCGGAAATGGGGGGCGCCGCCGGCGACTCCATCGATACCCTGGTGACCGAAACGGTCGTAGCGAGCCCGTTTCTCGGTGTCGTTGAGTACCTCGAACGCCTCGGCCGCTTCCTTGAAATTCGTCACGGCCTCGTCGTCGCCCGGATTTCGGTCCGGGTGGTATTGCATCGCCAGCTTCCGGTACGCGTCGGCGATGGTTTTTGCCGAAGCGTCTCGCTGGACGCCGAGGACCTCGTAGTAGTCGCGTTTGTCGGCCATTCTTTCTCGTTTCCGCGCGAGTCCGTTGGCCTGTCGATTTAGTAACCCGAAGCGTCAGCGAGGACGGAAAAGACGTCCTCGCTGCCGCTTCGGGTTACTAAATCGATAGGCTGCCATCACCGGGGGTATCCAACTCTACGTCAAAACGGGCCACCTCGACTGGCGAGGTGGCCCGGCGGTTCTACTTTTGGCGGAGAAAACAACTGGCACGCTTCACCGGCGTTACCGAATACTCCCCTCGATGCGCTGCTTTTCCTTGTCCTCTTTTTCGAGGTTGGTTACCAGCGTTTCGGTGGTCAGCAACAGGGCGGCGATACTGGCGGCATTTTCCAGAGCGGTAGCGACCACCTTCAGCGGATCGATGACCCCCGCCTTGATCATGTCGCAGTACTTTCCGGCATTGGCCTCGTAGCCGGTGTTGGTCGGCTTTTGGCTGACCTCGTCGGCCACGACCGAACCGTCCAGTCCGCAATTGTCGGCGATCTGCCGCAGGGGCATCTCCAAGGCCTTGTGGATAATGTCGACGCCGATCTTCTCGTCGCCGCGTGCGCTGCTTCGGGCCTTGGCGACCGCCTCGCGACACCGCAGCAGAGCGACACCGCCGCCGGGCAGGACGCCCGCTTCAGCGGCCGCGCGGGTGGCGTGCAGGGCGTCTTCCACTCGGGCCTTCTTCTGCTTCATTTCGGCCTCGGTGCTGGCACCAACCGAAACGATGGCCACGCCGCCGCTGAGCTTGGCCAGACGCTCCTGGTACTTCTCGCGATCGTAGTCGCTGTCGGTCGAGTCGATCTGCCGGCGAAGCTGATCGATGCGGGCGCTGATATCGGCCCGTTTCCCGGCGCCTCGCACCAGCGTCGTCGTGTCCTTGTCGACGGTGATCTGCTTGGCCTGGCCGAGTTGCTCCACCGTGAGGTTTTCGAGCTTCAGTCCCAGGTCCTCGCTGATCATCGTGCCACCGGTGAGGATGGCGATGTCGCCCAACATGGCCTTGCGGCGATCGCCAAAACCGGGCGCCTTGACCGCCGCGACGTTGAGCACGCCACGCAACTTATTGACCACCAGCGCCGTCAAGGCTTCGCCCTCGATGTCCTCGGCGATAATCAGCAGCGGCTTGGCCTTTTGGCTGACCGTCTCGAGAATCGGGACCAACTCGCGCAGGTTGCTGATCTTCTTCTCGTGGATGAGGATGTAGGCGTCTTCCAGTTGACAATCCATCTCCGCGGTGCGGTTGATGAAGTAGGGCGACAGATACCCTTTGTCGAACTGCATGCCTTCGACCAGATCGTACGTCGTTTCGGCCGTCTTGCCTTCTTCGACGGTGATGACGCCGTCCTTGCCGACTTTGTCGATCGCTTCGGCCAGCAAGTCGCCGATCTCGCGATCGTTGTTGGCGCTGATCGTGCCGACGTCGGCGATTTCCTCTTTCTTGGTCACCGCCTTGGCCATCGAACCGAGATGCTCGAAAGCCGCGTCGACCGCCTTCTCGATCCCCCGGCGAATGGCCATGGGTTTGCTCCCCGCGGCGATATTCCGCAAGCCTTCGCGGAAGATACCTCGAGCCAGGACGGTCGCGGTGGTGGTGCCGTCGCCGGCCACGTCGGAGGTCTTCGAGGCCACCTCGTTGACCAGTTTGGCACCCATGTTCTCGAAGCGGTCTTCGAGTTCAATTTCTTTGCTCACCGTAACGCCGTCCTTGGTCACCGTCGGACCACCGAACGACTTGTCGATAATGACGTTCCGGCCGGTCGGACCCATGGTCACCGCAACGGCGTCAGCCAGCTTTTCAACACCCCGGAGCATCTTGGCTCGGGCGTGGTCGTCGAACAGTAATTGTTTCGCCACCTCGGCGGCTCCTCTTCGGTTGATGGTAACGTGACGTGCGCGTCGGCGTGTCGTCACTTAATGGCGTTATGACTCGGTTACCCGGGGGTTATGTGACAACCTTGGCCAGAATGTCGCTTTCGCGGAGGATCTTCAGTTCGCGGCCGTCCACTTCGTGGTCGGTTCCGGCGTACTTGCCGTAGATCACTTCGTCGCCGATGGCCACGGAAAGTTCGCCCCGCTGGCCGCTATCCAGCAGTTTGCCGGCGCCGACGGCCAAGACGGTTCCGCGCTGAGGCTTCTCCTTGGCGGCGTCGGGCAGTACGATCCCGCCCGCCGTCATTTCCTCTGCTTCCACCGGCTCGACGACCACGCGATCATCCAAAGGCCTGAGATTGATTTTCTTCATCGGATAGGATTCCTTATCACTTGGAATTGATTTTTGTTGGTTTGGCCGATCCCGGGCATCGCCACGGGGGGCTGAACGAGTTGGGATTACATTCCCATGCCGCCCATACCACCCATGCCGGGCATGCCGCCGCCCATGCCACCCATGCCACCCATGCCACCGCCCATGCCACCCATGCCGCCCATGCCACCGTCCATTCCCTCGGGACCGCCGGGGGCGGGTTCCTCTTCCTTGGGAATCTCGGTCACCAGCGATTCGGTGGTCAGCAGCAGCGAGGCGACGCTGGCCGCGTTTTGCAGTGCCGTACGAACGACCTTGGCCGGGTCGATAATCCCCGCCTCGACCAGATCGCAGTACTTGTTCTTGTCGGCGTCGAACCCTTCGGTCTTGGTCTTGAGCTGGAGTACGCGGTTGACCACGACCGCTCCGTCGAGGCCGGCATTCTCGGCGATCATTCGCAACGGGGCATCGAGCACGCTCCGCACGATCTTCACGCCCATCGCCTCGTCGCCCTCGGCCGCGATCCGACCGAGCGACTTCTTGCATCGCAACAGGGCCACTCCGCCGCCGGGGACGATTCCCTCTTCCAGCGCGGCCTGGGTGGCGGCGCGAGCGTCTTCGAGCAGGGCCTTTCGCTCTTTCATTTCGGTTTCGGTGACCGCCCCGCAGTTGATTTGCGCGACTCCGCCGGCCAGTTTAGCCAACCGCTCCTGGAGCTTCTCGCGGTCGTAGTCGCTGTCGGTGGTTTCGATTTCGGCGCGGATCTGATTGGCCCGGCCGTCGATATCGGTCTTCTTTCCGGCACCCTTGACCATCGTCGTGTTGTCGGCGTCGATGATGATCTTCTTGACGGTACCCAGGTCGGAGACCTTCACCGCGTCGAGCTTGACGCCCAGGTCCTTGAAGACGGCCGTGCCGCCGGTCAACACGGCAACGTCGCCCAGCATGGCCTTGCGCCGATCGCCGTAGCCCGGTGCCTTCACGGCACAGACGTTGAGGATTCCGCGCATCTTGTTCACCACCAGCGTGGCCAGGGCCTCGCCGTCGACGTCCTCGGCAATGACCAACAACGGCTTGCCGGCCTTGCTCACCGCCTCGAGCAGGGGAACCAGATCCTTGGCGTTGGAGATTTTCTCCTCGTGGATCAGGACCAGGCAGTTTTCGAGTTCGACGGTCTGGTCGTCGGCGTTGGTGACGAAGTGGGGCGAAAGGAAGCCACGGTCGAACTGCATCCCCTCGACGACCTCGACGGTGGTCTCCGCCTGACGCCCTTCCTCGACGGTAATCACGCCGTCCTTGCCGACGCGAATGAAGGCGTCGGCCAGCACGTCGCCGATCGACGGATCGTTGTTGCCGGCGATCGTGGCAACTTGCATGATCTCTTTCTTGTTCTTAGCGTCGACCGGGGTGGCGAGTCGTTTCACCGCCGCCACGACCGCGTCGGTTGCCTTCTGAATGCCGCGTCCCAGCGACATCGGGTCGGCCCCGGCGGCAACCATTTTCAGCCCTTCTTTGTACATGGCCTCGGCCAGTACCGTGGCGGTGGTGGTCCCGTCGCCGGCGACTTCGTTGGTCTTGCTGGCCGCCTCTTTGACCAATTGCGCGCCGAGGTTTTCGTTGACGTCGTCCAGGTCGACGTCTTCGGCCACGGTCACGCCGTCCTTGGTGACTTTCGGGGCTCCCCAGCCTTTATCGAGGACGGCATTGCGTCCTCGCGGGCCGAGCGTGCTCTTGACCGCCCGAGCCAACTTGCTGACACCAGCAGCCAACGCCTGACGGGCCTCGTCTGCAAACACTAACTGTTTTGCCACCGCGGATTCCTCCTGTTGCTGGCGAAAACTGTCGATTTCACCCGGACACCCAATGGCAGGGATTCTCGGCCGGGCGTTGAGTTTCCTGTAATTCCGTCTTGGTAAGTAGACCGCGACCACAATTGGCAGCCAGCGGGACATTTCCCCCCTTGTATTGCAAGCCGCGTGCCAAGCAGGAATGACAAGACGTAAGTCGCATAGTATAAGTATGTTACGGCTTGCGGCATAGATCGCACCGGAGATGCCTCTTCCGTAGGTGAAGTGTTGTCGTGCCAATTTGGCAGATTCCGCCGCCAAGAAGTACCGGTGCCTCTTCTCGATACCCAAATCCCGCCGGCTTGCCCGGCGGGATTTGGGCTGTACCACGAGGCACAAGTGCGCCGGCTAAACTCCTTCCCGCCCCGAGCAGCGACCTGTCAAATTGGCACGCCGTCCAATCGAGGGATACGGGACATGTCAAAATGGCAGTTCCGCGTTCGCTTCGCCCGAACCGCGACGTAACGTGGCGATCAGGGGAAGACGTAAATGCCTGTCAAAAAGCACTTTACGCACGCTACGCATTAGCCCTTTGGCGAGTGGCACGGCCTTTGCTTGTCTCTTCCGACGTGGAAGATCGGGTGCCAATACCCGATCCGTAACATCTCTGCGTAGTGAATTCGAGCGTTTTCCGGTTCGTGGAAAGTGGGTCGTCGGTTTGCTGACGGGCTGTTTTCCGGCGGACAAGAAGCAATAAAAGAAGAGAAAGGAGCACTGGAATGGCTCAAGGCGAAAAAATCATCGGTATCGATCTGGGAACCACCAATTCGGTCGTGGCCGTGATGGAAGGCAAAGAGGCCAAAGTGATCCCCAATCCCGAAGGCAATCGACTGACTCCCAGTGTGGTCGCCTTCACCGACAAAGACGAGACACTCGTCGGCGAACCGGCGCGCCGCCAAGCGGTGACCAATCCCACGCGAACCGTCTATTCGATCAAGCGATTCATGGGACGCCGCCACAACGAAGTCGGCACCGAAGAGAAGATGGTGCCGTACAATGTCGTCGGCGGGGCCGAAGACTACGTCAAGGTCGGCATCGGCGACGAGGAATTCACGCCGCCGGAGATCTCGGCGAAAACTCTCCGCAAGCTCAAGGAATCGGCCGAGGCCTACCTGGGCCATACGGTCAACAAGGCGGTCATTACCGTGCCCGCCTACTTCAACGACGCTCAGCGCCAGGCCACCAAGGACGCCGGCCAAATCGCCGGCCTGGAAGTCGCCCGAATCATCAATGAGCCGACCGCGGCCTCGCTGGCTTACGGACTCGACAAAGAGAAGAGCGAGAAGATCGCGGTCTTCGATCTTGGCGGCGGAACCTTCGACGTTTCCGTGCTGGAAGTGGCCGACGGCGTTTTCCGGGTCATCAGCACCAATGGCGACACGCATCTCGGGGGCGATGATTTCGACGAGTGCCTGATCAATCACGTCGCCGAAGAATTCAAACGCGAGCAGGGGATCGATCTGCGCACCGACGTGATGGCCCTGCAGCGATTGCAGGAAGCCTGCGAGAAGGCCAAACGCGAACTCAGTTCGGCGCACACGACCGATATCAATCTCCCCTTCATCACCGCCGACGCCTCGGGGCCAAAGCATCTCCAGATCGCCATCACCCGAGCGAAGTTTGAGCAGTTGACCGATGCCCTGATCGAGCGCGTTCGCGGTCCGGTCCAGCAGGCGTTGCAGGACGCGGGCATGCAGCCGGGCGATATGGACGAAGTCGTGTTGGTCGGCGGCTCGACGCGCATCCCCAAGGTGCAGGAATTGGTCAAGACGATGTTCGGCAAGGAGCCGCATAAGGGCGTCAACCCCGATGAAGTGGTTGCCGTCGGCGCGGCCATCCAGGGTGGTGTTCTGGCGGGCGACGTGCAAGACGTGCTCCTGTTGGACGTCACGCCCCTGTCGCTGGGCATCGAGACCCTCGGCGGCGTGATGACCAAGCTGGTCGAACGAAACACGACCATTCCGACCGAAAAGAAGCAAGTCTTCAGCACGGCCGACGACAACCAGCGGGCGGTGACCGTGAAGGTTTTCCAGGGCGAGCGCGAGATGGCCGTCCACAACCGTCTGCTGGGACAGTTCAATCTGGAGGAGATTCCTCCGGCGCCGCGTGGAATGCCGCAGATCGAAGTCAGTTTCGACATCGACGCCAACGGCATCCTCAACGTTGCGGCCAAGGACCTGGGAACCAGCAACGAGCAGACGGTTCGCATCGAGCAGTCCAGCGGCCTGTCGGAAGCTGAGATCGAGCAGATGCGAGCCGATGCGGACAAGCACGCCGAGGACGACAAGAAGCAGCGCGAACTGGTCGAGCTGCGCAATCAGGCCGACTCGATGTGTTATCAACTCGAGAAACTGCTCAAGGAGCACGACGACAAGCTCCAGGAGGCCGACAAGGAGGCCGTGGGCAAGGCGATCGAAAAGACGCGCGACGCGGCCAAGGGCGACGACCCCGAGCCGATCAAGTCGGCTCTGTCGGAACTCGAACAGGCCTCGCACGCTCTGAGCAAGAGCCTCTACGAAGCCGGCGCCACACCCGGTGCGGAGCCCGGTTGCGCCGGGTCTTGCGGCCCGGATGCCGAAGCGGCTCCCGGCCCGTCGGAAGATTCGGCCGGTGGCGACGACGACGACGCCATCGACGCCGAGTTCGAGGTGAAAGACTCGTAAGCGATAGTGGCCTTGGGTGCCACTGGCATCTTGCCAGTGCTCCCTGGGACTCGTAGCTTGTACTTTGCCCAGCCAAGACAATCCCCAGCGGCCATCAGTTCCGTCCCCCCTGGAATCCTTCATGGGCTGAACCTGACTGTTTGGGGGTTGCAGAGTACAATGTTGCTTCAAGCCGATCAACTCGCGTAGTGTTCTTGGTCGCTTCCGAGTGCAAGCTACGGGCGAAGAGGCACTGGCAAAATGCCAGTGGCACCCAAACTTGCAGCACACTCTCTTCCGAGCACCGATCGGCGTGCGCCCGTATCGTGTCGAACGAGAAAGGAGCCAACGAGACCATGGCATTTCAATTCGAGAAACTCACGATCAAGGCCCAAGAGGCGGTCGCCCGCGCGCAGACGCTGGCCGGCGAGCGCGGCAACCCGCAGATCGAGCCGCTGCACCTGTTGGCCGCGCTGGCCGCCGAGACCGACGGCGTGGTCTCGCCGCTGTTGGAGAAGATCGGTGCAAACCGCCAGCAACTGGATCGCATCGTCGAGTCCGAGTTGGAGCATCTCTCCAAGATCTCCGGCGGCGCGCCGCCGCAAGCCTCGGGAGAGCTGATGGCCGTGCTGGAGGCCGCCCGACGTGAAGCCGACGCGATGAAGGACGACTTCGTCTCGACCGAGCACCTGCTTCTGGCCGTGGCCAAGGTCGATGGCAAGGCGAAGAACGTCTTGCAGCTCAACGCCATCGGCGAGTCGGAGATACTCCAATCTCTGCAAACGATTCGCGGCAGCGCCCGGGTGAGCGACCAGAATCCCGAGGGTAAGTTTCAGGCACTGGAGCGTTACGGCATTGACTTGGTCGAGCGAGCCCGACAGGGGAAGGTCGATCCGGTCATTGGCCGCGATCAGGAGATCCGCCGCGTCGTGCAAGTCCTTTCGCGGCGCACGAAGAACAATCCCGTGCTCATCGGCGAGCCGGGGGTGGGCAAGACGGCCATCGCCGAGGGGCTTGCCCTGCGAATCGTCGACGGCGACGTGCCGGAGAGCCTGAAGAACAAGCGCGTCGTCGCTCTCGACCTGGGCGCGTTGATCGCGGGCACCAAGTACCGCGGCGAGTTCGAAGAGCGGCTCAAGGCCGTGTTGACCGAAGTGCAAGACGCCGCCGGTGGCGTGGTCCTGTTCATCGACGAACTGCACACGGTCATTGGGGCCGGCAGCGCCGAGGGCGGAAGCGACGCGGCCAACCTGCTCAAGCCGGCGCTGGCCCGGGGCGATCTGCGATGTATTGGCGCCACCACGCTCGATGAATATCGGAAATACGTCGAGAAGGACGCCGCGTTGGAACGCCGCTTCCAGCCGGTCTACGTGGGCGAACCGTCGGTCGAGGACACCATCGCCATCCTCCGCGGACTGAAGCCCCGCTACGAGGCGCATCACAAAGGTGTGAAGATCAAGGACTCGGCCCTGGTCGCCGCCGCGCAGCTATCTTCCCGCTATATCACCGATCGGTTTCTGCCCGACAAGGCCATCGATTTGATGGACGAAGCGACCAGCCGTCTGGCGATGGAGTTGGAGAGCGTACCGACGGAAATCGACGAAGTGCAGCGGCGACTCGTCCAACTCGAACTGGCCGCCCGTCAACTGGCCGAAGAGACCGAGGAGCACGCTCAACAGCGGTTGGCCGACATCGAAAAGGAGATCACCGAGCTGCGCGACAAGGCGGCCGCGCTGCACAGGCAATGGGAAAAGGAAAAGAGCGGCCTGGGCGACGTCCACCAGATCCGAAGCCGGCTGGCCGAACTCGAACTCGAGGCCAGTCACCTGAGCACGGCCATCAAGGAAAAACAATCGGCCGGCACCCCGGTCGGCGAGGACGAGTACCAGAAACTCTACGAGCTGGATCTCCAGAAGAAGGCGCTCACCGAGCAGCTCGATTCGGAGGAGCCGGCCGAACCGGCGGGCGACACCCGCCGGCTGTTGCGCAAGGAAGTTGGCTCCGAGGAAATCGCCGAGGTGGTCAGCGCCTGGACCGGAGTCCCGGTTACCCGGATGATGGAAACCGAACGGGCCAAGCTGCTGGTCGTCGAGGAGCGGATTCACCAGCGGCTCGTGGGCCAAGAGGAAGCGGTCGAGGCGGTCGCCAACGCTGTGCGTCGCAGTCGATCGGGCCTGCAAGATCCGAACCGGCCGATCGGCTCGTTCATCTTCCTCGGCCCCACCGGCGTGGGCAAGACCGAGCTCTGCAAGGCACTGGCCGGGGTGATGTTCGACGACGAACACGCCATGGTCCGGCTCGACATGAGCGAGTTCATGGAACGCCACACCGTCAGCCGGCTGATCGGCGCCCCGCCCGGCTACGTTGGCTACGAAGAAGGCGGGCGGTTGACCGAAGCGGTGCGCCGGCGCCCCTATTGCGTGATCCTGCTGGACGAAATCGAGAAGGCCCACCGCGACGTCTTCAACATCCTCCTTCAGGTACTCGACGACGGCCGGCTCAGCGACAACCAGGGCCACACGGTCGATTTCACCAACACGATCATCGTAATGACCTCGAACATCGGCAGCCAGCTCATCCAAGAGATCTCGCGCGAAGGGGGGAGCGAAGAGGAGATCCGTGAGGCGGTCACCGAATCGATGCAAAGCCGTTTCCTGCCGGAGTTTCTCAACCGCATCGACGAAACGATCGTCTTCCATCCGCTTTCCCCGGAGCATATCGGGCGGATCGTCCGTCTGCAGATCCAGCACTTGCGGGATCAACTGGCCACGAAGCAGATCGAGTTGGAGGTGACCAAAGCGGCCCTTGGGGCGATCGCCGACGACGGCTACGATCCGAGTTACGGCGCGCGGCCGTTGAAACGGGTCATCCAACGCCAGATCCAAAACCCCCTGGCCGTCGAGATCCTCCGACGCGAGTTCGCCGAAGGCACGCGAGTGACCGTCGACTACCAGGACGGCGAGTTCCTTTTCAACTGTACCGAGTGAGATGGATACGGCAACTCCCGGCACAAACGCCGGGGCTAAACAACGCGCTGGGTGCCACGGGCATCTTGCCCGTGCGGTCAATCCACCCTAAACGACCAGACCTCACCCTTCTTCGCCGTTCCGTCGGATCCGATTGCGTCGACGCGCCAGAAGTACATCTTGCCGGATTGCAGCGGCGGCGGGGAGAATATGTTGTTCTCCAACTCGCCCCGATACGTCTCGGCATCGCGGTCGGCCGTGGTGACAGCCTCGCGGTCAGTCCCGAGATGAACGTCGTGTCGCCCGGCGCCGAGACCTTCCAGCCACATCAACTCCACTCCGGATTGCACCGCTTCGGCGCCGTCGGGCGGAATGGGCATCGAGGCAGCGGGCGTTTGCCGGCCGGGGATCCAGTAGTTCGGCGCGCCGAGTTCGTAGGCGCCGATGTCCGGCGCGTCGCCTACTACCGGCTCGGAAATCCCTTCGATCATCTGGCCCGCGTCGATCAGCGGCGAGTCGGGCCGGGGGCGGAAATCGAAATGGCCCGGAGCGCTCAGGATCGGCTCGTCCTCGGGCAGCACGACGTTTTTCGGATCGACTTCGCGCGGCGAGAGGGGATGGTAGTTGTGCGACAATTGCCCAGCCGGCAGCGTCACCGCACGAGCGCGGCGGACCTCGTGTTGCATCTGGCCGGTCAACACGGGCGCGTAATTGTTGGCGGCGATCGACTGGGCGTTTTGACGTTCGACCAGATGCGGCCATTGACGAGGCGCCCAAGCTTTATGCGGCTCGGGCGACGACCAGAGGATCAGATCGAGCGACGGATTGTCGAAACACGAATTGTGATACGCGCGGTTCCGATCGCCCTTGATCATGATCCCCTTGTTCGCACAATTCCAGGCCACATTATGATGGACCGTAAGGTCGCGGGAAAGATCATCGCCGCGGATGCCGATGCCGCCCCAGTTGAAGGCGTCGTGGGTGTGCACCCAGTTTTGGCGGATCACCGTACCGGCGAGTCGGGTCCCGTTACATTGGATGAGTCCGCCGTCGCTCTGCACGAGCCCGCCGTGATGCACGTAATTCAGCTCGCAAAGGGAAGGTCCCGCCGTGGGCAGAACGACGCCCTCGGAAGAACCGACGTGGTGGACCGTGTTGCGGCGAAACACCGATCGGGCGGAGGCGGCCATGTGAACCCCCGCGCAGTTGCCGACCGTGCCGTTGCCCAATCCCCGCCAGTCGACGTCGTGGATCAGGCAGTTCTCGACCGAATTGTCGCTTCCGGCGAGCAACAGTCCCGGCGCTTCGCTATACGCAATGCGACAGTCGCGGACCGTATTGCCATGGCCGTCGATCAACGTCGGACTGAGCGCCCGCAGATTGCCGAGATACTCGCGCATCGTGTTGCGACTTCTGCGGGGAACGTACGCGGGGCTTCCGTCGCGTTGTTCGGCGAAACCGAGATATGTGGGAAACATAAGATCGCACCGCTCGACGACACAGCCATCGGCGTTTTCCAATAGGAACGTCGTCCCGAAAAAGCGAAACCCCTCGATCGTCACGTGGTCGATCTCCCGGCCGATCACGGCGTAGGAGCGAACCTTGCCCTCAATGCGGCAGTCGGACAGTGGTTTCTCACCCGGCGGCCAGAAGTAAACCGTTTTCGACTCGCGATCAAGAAACCATTCGCCGGGGTTATCCAACGCGGCGAGTGTTCCCCAGAGGAAATACCGATTAAAACCCGGCGGATGGGCACGTTGTAACTCAAGCCGCTTGCCCATGTCCTTGGGGTACAGCAGCGTATCGCTCCCGGCGCGGTGACTCTCCACGACGCGCAGATGGGTGGTCCAAGACCCGACGTTCAGCGTGGCCAGCGCCCCGGTCCAATCGACGCCCGTTGCGGCCAGCGCCGGGTCGACGATCTTGCCGTACTTGCTTCCCGCGCCCTCGGATGCCCAAGTCGTCTTGTCCCAGCGCCGGTCCCACGGCTGATTCGGCCATCGGGCTTCGATCATCATCCGCCCATCAACGAACAACTGGCTCACGTCGGCATCGAGCGAAGCCTTGAGAATCTCTCCTTTATGTACAGTCCACCGCGCCGCGATGTGTACGGTGCCGGAAAGCACGACGTTCTGGTCCGGCCCAGCAACGAACCGAATGGGACGATCGGCCGTGCCGGAAGTCCCCAGCGTCACCGTCTCGCGATAGACGCCCCCCTGTACGAAACACGTATCGCCCGGACGGACCGTATCGGCCGCGCGTTGAATCGTGCGAAACGGTTCTTCGAGCGTACCCGGGTTGGCGTTGTCCCCGTCGGGGGAAACGTGGAACTCCGCTGCGCCGGCCGCCGAGACGAGAAGGCAGGCGAATGCGGCCAGAGTTTTGGCGTGTTTCATAGGGGATAATCCCGCCGGCTTGCCCGGCGGATCGTTTGGTTTCTTGCTACATTGAATAGTAACCCGAAGCGTCAGCGAGGACGGAAAGGACGTCCTCGCTGACGCTTCGGGTTACTGAATCGACAGGCCGCCGGACGCATTATACTCCTTCGATGCCGAAAAACCACGCTTCCCCTCGATCCGGCTGCGGGGTACAATTGCGGCAAATCATGACCCATGTGGAAACGGTCGCAGCGGCACCGGGCCGGTTGTTCGAACTGGTTGGGTGCTTGGAACGCCAGGAAGGCTTCGATCGGGTGGTGGCCGCACTGTCTGCCGGACACGCGGCCACGCTGGACGGAGTTTGGGGATCGGCCTGCGCGCTGGTGGCGGCTACTCTGGGCACGCACGCACCGGCCGGGCTGACGGTTGTCTGTCCGCATGAAGACGACGTCGATCCGTGGGTCGACGATCTGGCCCTGTTCACACCGCTGGCGGTCGAGAAGTTTCCGGCGCGCGAGACGATCGGTGGCGAACGGATCATCCACGACGAGGCCTTTGGCGATCGGGTCCGCCTGCTCAAATTGTTGGGTGCCGCCGAGCCGGTGAAACTGCTGGTGACCAGCATCCAGGCCCTCATGCAGCCGGTCCCTAGTCGCGACGCCATCGAACAACATACCCGATCGCTGGCCGGCGGCGATACGGTCGAGCCCGGGGAACTGGCCCGCTGGTTGGTCGAAAACGGTTTCCACCACACCACGGCCGTGGAACTGCCGGGCGAGTTTTCGATGCGCGGGGGGATCGTCGACGTCTTTGCCCCCGACTGGTACGATCCGGTGCGGATCGAGTTTTTCGGCGACCAGATCGAATCGCTCCGCTGTTTCGACGTGGCCAGCCAGCGCAGCAAGGCCAAGCTGGCAGCGGTCGAGGTGACGATTCTCGATCCGACCGCCGCGCACGACGACCATCTGGCGTCGTTTCTGCCCAAGCGAAACTGGTTTCTTCTGGCCGAGCCGGTCGAATTGGAAGAAGAAGGCCGGCATTACCTGCAGCGCACCGCCGAGGTGGGGCAGTGTCATTCGGTGGCCGAAACGATGCGCCGGGTGCTGCAATTCCCCTCGGTCAGCGCCTCGGGCGTGGCGGAAGCCTCGCTGGACACGAACTGCCGGTTGAAGATCGAATCGGTCGAGCGATTCAGCGGCGAAATCGGCAAAGTGCGGCGCGAGTTGGAGACCGCGACCGCCGGCCAAGACGTCCATATCGTCTGTCAGACCGAAGCCGAGGTCAGGCGGCTCGAGGAAGTCTTCGGCCAGACCGAACTGGCCCTTGGCGGGCGACTCCATTTCTCCATCGGACGGCTGCGAAGCGGCTTTCGTTTCCTTTCCGAGCAGATCGTCTTGCTGGGAGGCGGGGAACTCTTCCACCGTACCGACCTGACCCGCCCGGCGCAACGCCGACTGGGCCGCGCCATCGACAGCTTTCTCGAACTGCGCGAGGGCGATCTCGTGGTCCACGTGACCCACGGCGTGGCCCGATATCGCGGGTTGGACCTGCTGGAGAAGGACGGCCGGTCGGAAGAGCATCTGAAGCTGGAATTCGCCGGGCGCACGCAAGTGTACGTGCCCGCCTCGAAGGTCGATCTGGTGCAGAAGTACGTGGGCGGAACGAAGAGCCGGCCCAAGCTGGCGAAACTCGGCGGCCGGGCGTGGACGCGGCAGAAAGAGGCCGTCGAGAAGGCGGTGATGGATCTGGCCGCCGACATGCTCCACCTGCAAGCACGCCGTGCCTCGCGACCCGGGATTTCCTTCGCCGTCGATACCCAGTGGCAGGAGGAGTTCGACGCCTCGTTTCCCTACCGCGAGACCGACGATCAGGAGGCCACGATCGCCGCCATTAAAGGCGACATGCGCGCCTCCCGGCCGATGGACCGCCTGCTCTGCGGCGACGTGGGATACGGCAAGACGGAAGTCGCCATGCGGGCCGCGTTCAAGGCGGTCGATGCCGGCTATCAGGTCGCCGTGCTGGTACCCACCACCGTGTTGGCCGAGCAGCACCACCGCACATTTTGCAGCCGCATGGCCGAGTTTCCCTTCGAGATCGCCTCGCTCTCGCGATTCTCTACCCGCAAGAAGCAGACCGAGACCGTGCGCCGTCTGGCCGAAGGTTCGGTCGACATCGTCATCGGCACCCACCGGCTGGCCCAACGCGACGTGCAATTCCAGAACCTCGGGTTGGTGATCATCGACGAGGAGCAGCGTTTCGGCGTGGAGGTGAAGGAACGGCTGAAGACGCTCCGGGAAATCGTCGACGTGATGACGATGACCGCCACACCGATTCCCCGCACGCTCCACATGTCGCTTCTGGGATTGCGCGATATTTCCAACCTGGAGACTCCACCCGAGGATCGGCTGGCCGTCGAAACCCGCGTCTCGCGATTCGACGACGACGTGATTCGCAACGCCGTGATGCGCGAACTGAGCCGGGGAGGCCAAATCTTCTTCGTTCACAATCGGGTCAACGACATCGAAGCGGTGGCCAATCGACTCCGTCAGATTGTCCCCGAGGCAAACATCGCGATCGGCCACGGCCAGATGCCCGAGAAGCAGCTCTCCAAGGTGATGCTCGATTTCGTCGATCACCGGTTTGATATCCTTCTGGCCACGACGATCGTGGAAAGCGGTCTGGATATCCCCAACGCCAACACGATCTTCATTGACGAAGCCGATCGTTATGGACTGGCTGATTTACACCAACTTCGCGGCCGCGTGGGCAGGTACAAGCACCGGGCCTATTGCTACTTGCTGATCAATCCCGACAAACACATCTCGCCGGTGGCCGCCAAACGTCTTCGGGCGATTCAGGAATTCAGCGACATGGGGGCCGGGTTTGCCATTGCCATGCGCGATCTGGAGATTCGCGGGGCGGGCAATATCCTGGGAACCCAGCAGAGCGGCCACATCGCCCAAGTGGGCTACGAACTCTATTGCGAACTGCTGGAGAAGGCCGTTCGGCGGCTGCGGCAGTTACCCCCCAGAGTGACGGTCGATGTCCACGTCGACTTGCCTGTCGAGGCATACATCCCACGCTCGTACGTGCCCGACATGCGCGCGAAGATCGATCTCTACCGCCGGATGGCGCGCATCTCGACGCAGTCGGAGCTGCAAGAGTTCCGCGACGAATTGGGCGATCGGTTTGGCCAACCCCCCTCTGTGGTGGTGAAACTGGTCGACATGACGGAGCTTCGGGTTACGGCCCACGAGTGGGGTGTCGACTCGATTCACCTGGAAGAAGGCTATGTGGTGCTGGGCTATGTCGACAGCCGGCGAATCCGCCAACTCTCGGCCAGGCGCCCAGGAAGATTGCGGATTGTCGATGACCGAAGTGCGTATGTTCCTTTAGGAAAAGGACTTGTGGCCAGCGACGCAATCTTGGAATCTCTGAAATCCCTGTTGCAGCCGAAGTGATCTGCCGACTATAATCCCCGGCCATCCCTGGGTTTCGGTGGGATATTCCTTCCCTCGTCGCTCGTCTCTCTTCCTCTTCTGTCAAGGATCTCTCGTGCAACGCTCCATCCAGTTGCTCGCATGGGTATCGTGTTTGGTCCTGTTGGTTCTTCTGACCAAACCGGTTTCGGTGACAGCCCAATCGTGGGACGGGCGGCAGGTGGCTGTTCAGCCACGCTACCCGGAGAATTTCGTCGCCGCCCGAGCGACGGCCGGGTACCCGTCTGCCACAACAAGGCGGCCCGTCTCCTCCGATCGCTTGCCCGCGTACGACCCGAACCGTCGCCCGGCCGACGAGCCCCGGTTCGATTATCGGCGGCCCCCCGCGCCGAACCACTCCCCGGATCCGCACGATGGCGGCGTCATGGCCACCGATTCATCCCCCGCGAGTTCATCCCCCGCAGGCTCGTTGCCGCGAGATCAATATCCTCGGATGGCGCAACGCGAATACTTCCCACCGGCAACAGGCCGGTATCCAGAGACACCGCAAAGTCAGGCAAGTCGCGAACTCAACTGGGACTCGCTCCAGCAGGCGCCCCAAGGAGTGCGTTATCCGGAAACACGGCAGAGCCTCCAGAGCGGCGGCGATCCTCGGCCGTACCTGGAGGGAACGCTCGACGCCCGCCCGCCGGTCGATCATGCGACTGCCGGGCAAGAGTTTGTGCAACCGCCCGCCGGAGACAGCCGGACATCGGGTATGACGTACTACCAACTCCGACAGCAGCGGCAACTTCAAGCGGCCGGGCAACAGCACCAAATGCCCGTGGGTGGCGGCCAATCGCTCCCGCCACGGAATGAGCCCGTTGTCACGCAACCGCCGATCACACAACCGTCGTACAGTCGGCCGCCACTCAATGAACCGGTTGTCACGCAGCCGCCGATAACACGACCGCCGTACAATGAACCGGTTGTCAGCCAGCCGCCGTACAGCCGGCCACCGCTCAGTGAACCGGTTGTCAGCCAGCCGCCGATAACACGACCGCCGTACAATGAACCGGTTGTCGACCAGCCCCCGTACAGCCGGCCGCCACTGGGTGAACCGGTTGTCGACCAGCCGCCGTACAGTCGGCCGCCACTGGGTGACCCGGTTGTCGACCAGCCGCCGTACAGTCGGCCGCCGCTGGGTGAACCGGTTGTTAGCCAGCCGGCCATAACTCAACCGCCGATTGTGCAGCCGCCGGCCGATCCACCCCGATTTGAACTGCCTCCACTGGAGGAACCGGTCGTCAGTCGGCCACCGCTCAGCCAACCACCGCTCAGCCAACCGCCGCTCAGCCAACCGCCGGTCACCCGGCCGCCTGCCAATCCACCCCGATTCGAGTTGCCTCCACTGGAAGAACCGGCCGTCAGCCAACCACCGATCAGCCAACCACCGATCAGCCAACCACCGATCAGCCGGCCGCCTGCCAATCCACCCCGATTCGAGTTGCCTCCACTGGAAGAACCGGTCGTCAGCCGGCCACCGTTGAGTCAGCCCCCGGCAAGCGAATCGGCCACCGAGCACGCATCCGTTACCGGTGTTAATCCCATGACAGTGCGGAACGATCCGTTCACGCGACCGGCTGCAGTGCCACCCCCCACGGCGCCACCCACCACGGTGCCACAGCCGGGCGGCACGCCTCTGGCTTCGGGAGTCGCTCCGCGAGATAAGAAATCCGAGCCGATTGCCTGCGAAGATGCCACGATTCTGGCGCGGGTTGGCCGGGAGTTGGTTCTCGGTGGCGACGTGCTTCCCGCGGTTAGGGAGATGATCAGTGCGAAGGACTCCGCGGTGTCGCTGAAAGGTGCCGACAATATTCCCGAGGAATTGCGGGCCGATGTCCTGCGAGAGATCTTGCTTTCCAAACTGCTTCCCCAGCGGATCAACCTCAAGCTGATGTATTGCGACGCCCTGCGGGGCATTCCGGCGGAGAATCTGCCGCGAATCAAGAAGCAACTGGGTGAGCAGTTCGAGAAGATGGAAGTCGCTCGGCTGATCGAGAAAACCGAGAGCGGGTCGCGGCTGAAACTGGAGGAGAAACTTCGCGAGATGGGAACCTCGCTGGATCGCATGAAGCGCGCCTATCAGGAACGCATCCTGGCGCAACAATGGGCGCTGCAGCAGTTGACCGAGGAAGAAGAAATCACGCACGAGGACATGCTTGCGTACTACCGGGAGCACAAGGCTGATTACGAGACCCCGACCCGTGCCCGTTGGGAACAGATGTCCGCGTTGTTCGAGAAACACCCCGAAAAACAGTCCGCGCGCGAGGCAATCGCGGCGATGGGCAACCTGGTCGTGCGTCAAGGGAAGCCGTTTGCCGAAGTGGCCCGAGCCCATTCCGAGGGAGCCGCGGCGGCCCAGGGCGGCGCGCGATCCTGGGCGGCCAAGGGGGCGCTGGTTTCGCGAGTGCTCGACGACGCCCGTTTCAGCCTGCCGGTCGGCCAAATGAGCCAGATCATCGAGGACGACAAGGGGTTTCATATCATCCGGGTCGTCCAGCGTGAAGAGGCCGCCTGCAGGTCGTTCGCCGAAGTGCAGACCGAGATTCGCGAGAAGATCAAGGGGGAAGGCAGGGAGGAGCGACAAGAACGCTACCTCGCCCGCCTGCGCAAGGAGATCCCCGTCTGGACAATCTTTGACGAAAAGCCGCTGGAAGAGCGGATCTCGTCGATTACGGGGCGGAAGTTCCGCTAAACCGGCTCACCGCGGTCCTTCAGATTTCGACTTGTGGGCTGCCGATGTAGAGTTGCAGGATCTGGCTCTGCACCTTAATGGCGCGGATGAGCGTCCAGACCTGATCTAGGGTGAATTCACCCGGATTGCGCTGGGCCAGCACTTCGAGATCGTCGGTCATGGCCGCATGCTGATCGGTCGCCGCCTCCAAGCGGATACCCATCTCGCGCCATGCGGCGGACAGCGCATCCTCGCCCGACAGGTCGTCGATGTCGTCGATGTAGTTGGTCAACAGCAGGCACAGCCGGGCAACGTCGCGGGGCAAAGCCGACGGTTGCATCTCCTCGATCCGAGCGGCCAATTCGTGACAGTTCATTTTCGCGGTCCCATCCGAAATCGATGTCTGGAGCAGAGCGGGTTGGTGCATAACGCGGAAAAGGGACGGTGGCGGATACCAACTCCTGGCTTGTCGCGGATCGAGGTGCCGTTGGGCCGGATCAATGGAAAAGAACCGCGAATGCGGAATCCGGCGTCGCCGACCATTGGGGCCGGAGACACAACACCCGTCGACGACCCAGGAGCAGTCGACGCCGTTCTGATACAAGTTTAGTTCACTTTAGGGATAGTGGGAAAAATACACAGTTTTTATCGTTGCCTGCGGGACACTGGCGCCGGTCGATGGGAAAAGGCGGATTATACCGGGATGGATCGGCGTGCGGCGGCCCGGTTGATAGCCTGCCGGACGCGGTTATAATCAGCGTTACTTGTCCATGGACCGTTGTGCGATGGCGCTGCGAGGCCGTCGAGAAGAAGCGTGTACGATGGCCCGGCGCTTAGCGACGGCCTCGGAGGGTCATCGTACAGACCCCCCCAACAAGGGACCCTGCGAGAGGACTTGATGGTGAACGACTCGACGCAGCCGAACGAATTGAGTGAGTTGGTGGCGCAATTGAGCGACCCGCGTGCCCGGCGCGCGGCGCGGCAGCGTCTGGTCGCCCTAGGTGCCGTGGATACCCTGCTAACATGCTTGGAGTCGTCCAACGAGTCGATCGTATGGGCGGCGGTTACGTCGCTGGGCGAGCTTCAGGCAATCGAAGCCGCCGGTCCTCTGCTTGACCTCTTACAGAGGGGGTCGCTAACCCTCGACGTGTGTGAGGCCCTGACCCTGATTAGCGGGCAGGATTTCGGCGCCAACGTGAAGCAATGGCGAAAGTGGCTCGACACGATCGATAAGGGCAAGCTGCCGGGCTTGGAGGTCCAGCAGTGTGTCCTGCGGACCGGCGAGTTGCTGGGTGCCGAGCCGACCGGATCGGGAGACTCCTACCGGTTCAAGCTCTCCTTGCCCGACGGGCGCAGCCAGAAGGTGGCCCTCTTCTTCGGGCGCGTCGACGGGCAAGGCGATGAACTGGTGTTGATCTACAGCGAGTGTGGCCCGGCTGATGCGAAGTATTACGAGGCCGTGCTGCGGAAGAACCTGGGAATCCCGGCCGGCGCGTTTGCCATTCGCGACATCGACGGAACACCGAATTTCGTCATGGTCGATACGATGGTCGCGGCCTCGGTGACTCCGCGGGTATTGGTTAAGAAGATCGAGAACATCGCCGCTCGGGCCGACCGTGTGGAGAAGAAGCTGACCTCCGAAGACAAGAGATAATCAACCGATGGCGGAACTGGGTGTCAATATCGATCACGTGGCCACGGTGCGACAGGCGCGCCGCACGTACGAGCCCGATCCGGTTTGGGCGGCGGCGCTGGCCGAGCTGGGAGGGGCCGACGGCATCACCCTGCACCTGCGCGAGGATCGGCGCCACATTCTCGATCGAGATCTGGAACTGCTTCGCCAGACGGTCACCGTGAAGTTGAACTTGGAAATGGCTTGCGAGGAAGAGGTTGTGCGGATCGCTTGCGACGCCAAGCCCGAGCAGGCCACGCTGGTGCCGGAACGCCGCGAGGAAGTGACGACCGAGGGCGGGCTGGACGTGTCGGGCAACAGGCAACGCGTCGGCGAGGTGATCGGTCGGCTGCAAGAGGCCGGCATCGTGGTCAGCCTGTTTCTCGATCCGGTCGACGAGCAGATCGACACGGCCGCTGGGTTGGGAGCCGACGCCGTCGAGTTGCACACCGGCGCCTACGCGCTGGCCGCATCGGGCCAGCCGCGGCAGAAGCAGTTGGTTTCGCTCACCGCGGCCGGGCAGCGCGTGCGGGCCGCCGGCATGGTGTTACATGCCGGCCACGGCTTGACCTATCGCAACGTCAAGCCGGTGGCCCAAATCGAGGGTATCACCGAATTGAACATCGGCCACAGCATCATCGCTCGGGCGATCATGGTTGGCCTGCAACAAGCGGTCCGCGAGATGAAGCAGTTGATCGCGTAAACAAGCACGATGGCGCTGCGCCGGAAGAACAACAAACATCCAGAAAGAACGTGCCGCTCATGTCCACACGTGGTGAAGCCTTTCGAGGTCTGTCGGTGGCGATCACGACCCCCTTTCGCAACGGTCAGGTCGATCTTGATACCCTGGCCGAGCAGGTCGAGTTTCAGGTTGCCGCGGGCGTTACCTGTCTTTGCCCGGTGGGGACCACGGGCGAATCGCCCACGCTCTCGCATCCGGAGCACGAACGGGTGATTGCCGCGGTGGTCGAGGCGGCGGCCGGACGTGTCAAGGTGATGGCCGGCACCGGCTCCAACAGCACCGACGAAGCGCTGCGGCTGACCCGTTGGGCGGCCAAACAGGGCGCCGACGCGGCCCTGCTCGTGGCTCCCTACTACAACAAGCCCACCCAGGAGGGCTTCTACCAGCACTACAAGGCGCTGGCCGAGGCGGTGGATATCCCCCTTTGCGTCTACAACATCCCGGGCCGCGCGGCGAAGAACATCGAGCCGGAGACGATCTTCCGTCTGGCCGAGTTCCCCAATATCGCCCTGGTCAAGGAAGCGACCGGTTCGATGGACCAGGCCTCCCAGATCCTCTCGACCACCGATCTGACCGTGCTCAGCGGCGACGACAGCCTGACGCTGCCGTTGATGGCCTTGGGTGGGCGAGGCGTGGTCTCGGTGGTGGGCAATATCGTGCCCCGCGACGTGATGGCGATGATCGAGGCGATGGACGCGGGCCGGCTCGATGAAGCCCGTGTGTGGCACAACAAGCTGTTCCCCCTGTGCCGCAACATGCTGGGACTGGCCACCAATCCGATCCCCATCAAGGCGGCGATGAAGATGCTCGGCCGCGACACGGGCGAACTGCGGCTGCCCATGACCCCCTTGAGCGATGCTCAAGAGGCCGCCCTTCGGCAGACGCTCGTCAATTACGGCCTGCTTTGAACGTCGCCCAGGGAAATCGATGCCCAAGCTCGAACTCATCTGCGAGTTCGCCACGCTCAACGGCGGCGAACGTTCGATGCTGGCGGTGTTGGGCTACGTGGTCGCGGCGGGGTTCGACGTTCGCGTGATTGCCCCGCCGGCCGGACCGTTGGCCGACGAACTTCGGCACCGCGGCATCGAAGTCGCCCCTTTGGTGCTCCACGATGACGCCGACCGCCGGCTCCCCCAGTCTCGGCTGCGAGAGCTGTTGGCCGAGTTGCTCCAGCGGCGCCGTGCCGATCTCGTTCATGCCAATAGCCTGGCCATGGGACGATTGTCGGGACCGGTGGTCGACCACTTGGGGCTGTCGAGTTTGGCCCATCTGCGCGACATCATCGGGCTCAGCCGCCAGGCCATTGCCGATCTGAACCGGCACGCGCGTCTGCTGGCCGTTTCGGAAGCCACCCGCCGATTCCACGTGGCCGCCGGGCTCGACGCGGCCAAAACGCGCGTACTGCACAACGGCGTCGATCTGGCCCAATTCTCCCCGCGAGAACCCTCGGGGTTTCTGCACCGGGAACTGGGGCTCCCCACCGGGACGCAACTGGTCGGCGTTGTGGGGCAAATCGGGTTGCGCAAGGGACAAGACGTGCTTCTGGCCGCGGTCGCTTCGGTCGCTTCGCAATTGCCTGACTTACATCTGGTGATCGTCGGAGAGCGATATTCCGGGAAGGCCGAGAGCGTCGCCTACGAAGCCGATCTGCACCGAACGGCCGAAGCCCACATGCCTGGGCGGGTCCACTTCCTCGGCTATCGGCACGACATGGACCGCCTCTACTCGGAGTTCAGCCTGTTGGCACATCCGGCCCGGCAGGAGCCGCTGGGTCGCGTGTTGCTGGAAGCGGCGGCGGCCGGCCTGCCGATCATCGCCACGGAAGTCGGCGGCACGAGCGAGATCTTTCCGCCGGACCGCACGGCTGCCCGGCTCGTAGCGGCCGACGATCCGGCCGAAACGGCCCGCGCGATTCGGGAAGTGCTTACCGACTCCGCGTTACGTTGCCGCCTGGGCACCGCCGCTGGTGGCCGGGCCGAAGAAGCGTTCGGCGTCGATCGTGCCGCCGCCGCGCTGTTGGGGCATTATCGAGAACTCCTTGGGCGATCCTAATCTCTTTTCGTGTCCCGATCACCGGCGAGTTGGCGAGATTTTGAATACCACTTCCGGAGCACCTCTTCCGCGGGCTTGCCATGGACGCAGAAGTCTCGGTTTTCCTCGGCACGTTCGGGAGAATAGAGCCGGGCCTTCCAATCCCACCAACAATACCCGGCAAACCAGTCGCCTTCGTTCTCGAACGTCCGAAAGGCTGCTTCGTAGTATCTGGCCTGCTCTTGGCCGTCGAAGGGCAACTCTCGATGCCCCCAGTCAAACGGCATTGAGGAACATGTTCGAGCGGACCTTACTCCGATTTCTGAAAAAAGGACAGGCTTGTCCCATTTTTCGCTAAGCTGTTTCAGTCGAGCGCGCAGCGGCTTCCAGCTTTCGAGCATGGTGGAAAGCGACGTGTCGTCGGCGGTCGCCACCGGCCAGTAGGCGCTAACTCCAATCAGATCCACCGCGTCCCACCATGTCACATTCCAGACATCGCCGTGGTTGGCGTTATAGTGGAGAACCCCCTTGTATTCCTTGCGGATGTCTTTCACCAAATCGCGCCAGCGGGCGGAGAAACGTTCCATCGACCGCATCTCGCACCCGATGCAGAGCATCTCGCATTCGGGCTTGTTGAAGGGGCAAACGCGAATGCAGACGCCACAGCCGCTGCCGTTGGCGATCCAGCCTTCCCAGCATTTTTCGGGGTTGGATGACCATTTCAGGACACCCGAGTTTGAACTTATATTCTCAGCTTCCATCGTCTTGTCTTCATAGGAGATCGCTTGGCTGGGGCACAACTCGGCGCATTTCATACAGGCTTTGCAAAATTCTTCCACACCAAATTGGATCGGTTTATCGTTGTCAAGGGGCATATCGGTGATGACTTTGGCGATGCGGACGCGTGGCCCGTATTTAGGCGTGATCAGCATCCCGCTGCGACCGCCTTCGCCCAAACCTGCTTCAATCGCCATTGGCACGCTGATATTGGTGTTGTTGCCGCAGGGGATGGCGTTATATCCCAGCTTGCGGATGAATTGCGCCAAAGAGCCGCCGGTGATCGCCATTTTTGAGTAGCCGTCTTGCGTGATCGCTACCGTCAGGTGGGTGGGGGCGGCTTCGATGCCGTCAAAATCTTCTTCAAACGCCAGCACGATGAC
>CAYUIQ010000084.1:0-30952 GCA_964444795.1 uncultured Planctomycetaceae bacterium | reverse complement strand
AGTTCATTGTGTTTTTGGGGGCTCGCTGCGCTCGATCCCAGGCACCCGCCAATCTCACGGTTACTGAGGACTACACGCGAGCCAACAGCACCACGTAGTTCTTGCCGTACTTCTTCGCACACCGCGGGCAGGTCGTGTAGTAGAAAAAGAGCTTCTCGATCTCTTTGTCTTGCGACCCGACGTACTCGTGCATCTGCTTCATCCAGTGGCGGATTTGGCTGTAGGGACCTTCGAACACTTTGCTCAAGAACGTGCCGGAGATGGTGGCCATGCGTGCCCCGGGAACCTCTTGCGTCACGTCGATATAGACGTCCGCTCCCCAGAGCGAGTTCTCGTCGGCCAGCACGATCGGTTCGTCCGGCTTCGCGTCGGCCGCCTCGATCCGCCGCATGTTGCGTTTCATCACGCCCCCGAAGTTCAACGGGATATGCAGAAAACTCCGCACCCGATCCCGAACAAACTTCTTCTCCCGCCAAACAATCTCCTTGCCGTCCCAAGCCGCGGGGTCAAACGGCGGGCAACACTCATGAACATCAGTTACCATTTTCGTTCTCCTAGTCCCTAGTCCCTAGTCCCCAGTCCCCACCCTCACATCCCCCTCGCGCCGCGTCACCCCGACGCGATCGAGATACTCGCACAGCGGAACGGCATACTTCCGCGTTGTTTCCAGGATTTCACGAATCCGGCTGATCGTCAACCCTGGCCCCTCGGCGAGATGCTCGACCATGGTCTGACGCAGTTCCCGCTCCACGTCCGCGTGCAGATACAAGTCCGGGCCGATCGCGACCAGGCGTCCCAGGTCGGCGGCCACGGCGATCAGCTCCGGCACGGCGGCCCGGTTGCGCGTGGTTTGGTCTTGGAGTTTGCCCACCGTCGGCGGAGTGAATCGGGCGTCGCGGTAGCTCTGGACCAAGTGATCGATCAGTTTCCGCTCGTTTTCCGATAGCCGCGGTTGGTGATCGGCAAGTGCGAGTCCCCGCTGGGTCGCGCGAATCCGGCCCGCCTGCTCCATGTCGGCCAAGACGGTCTCGACCAGCGCCTTCTCGACGTGGCGAAACCGGCGAACCAGGCTCGACCGATCGACCATCGGACGCAAAGGCGCCCCGGCGTGCATCTTCGCCAGGATCCTCTCGATGCGGTCGGCCAATTCGTCCAGCGCGCGGTCGTGGACCCAGAGCGTTCGCGTGGGCGAAACGACGATCTCACGCAGTTCGCCGCGGGCAAGTAGTTCGCCGTGGACGGTCTCGACGTCGTCCACGCCGGCAATCCGGGCCAGATCGGCCGGTTGCCACGGGCGGAGGCCGGCAAAGTAGGTGGCCGCCGACGCGCGGATCACCGGATCGGCCGACCGTAAATCGGCCAGCCTGTCCAAACGCCCCTCGTCTCGCCGGCGCAACCGGGGGGCATCGGTGTCGAGCACCGTGCCGCCGCCGATCGTGACCACGGGCGACTCGCTTCGCACGACCAGCGGTTGTCCCCAGGTCGTGGCCGCCGGGCGCGACAGGAAAAGTTGAGCGGCCGACTCTTCGCCCGGTTGCAGTTCGTCGCGATCGGGCAACGCAACCCGGGCGAGCAACTCGGCCGTGCCCACGTGCAGCCGGATCCGCGCCCGGTGCTTGATCGGCCGACGCGCCGATTCGAGTACCCGTAGCGCAACGGTCAGCCGGCGGCTGGGTATCAAGTGGCCGGGCGTGGCCAGCTCGTGACCGCGGACGAGTTGCTCGTGGTGGATGCCGGCCAGATTCACCGCCGCACGCTGCCCGCGCTGAACCTGTTCGACGGAGCGGGCGTGATTCTGCAGACCGCGCACGCGCACCGGGATCGCACCCGGTTCGATCAGCAGTTCGTCGCCCAACCGCGCCAGCCCGGTCGACACGCTACCGGTGACCACCGTACCGTGCCCGGCGACGGTAAAGGTGCGATCGACGGCCATGCGAAACGGTCCATCGGCACGGCGGCGGCGTTCGGATCGAGCGGCTCGCGCGGCGGCCTCTTCCAGCGCGACGCGCAGCGCGTCGATACCCTGTCCGGTCGTTGCGCTAGTCCGGATCATCGGCGCCCCGTCCAAGAACGTTCCGGCCACCAGTTCGGCGATGTCTTCCTCGACCAGATCGAGCCAATCCGGATCGGCCAAATCGCACTTGGTCACCGCGATCAGACCGACTTCCAATTCCAACAGGCGGAGAATCTCCAAGTGTTCCCGGGTTTGGGGTTTGACCGAATCGTCGGCCGCCACGACCAGCAGCGCGACGTCGACGCCGGTCGCCCCGGCCAGCATGTTGCGGACGAATCGCTCGTGGCCCGGCACATCGACGATCCCCAGGCGAAACTCCCCCAATTCCAACTCGGCGAACCCGAGTTCGATGGTAATACCGCGGCGTTTTTCCTCGGGAAGCCGGTCCGTATCGGTGCCGGTCAGCGCACGAACCAAGGCCGTCTTGCCGTGGTCGATGTGTCCGGCGGTTCCCAAGATCAGATCGATGGTCATACGTCGTATTGTACGGCCGACGGCCCAATTTCACTAGCCGCCCGGGGTGGGCGTGATTTCCCAGTCGCGTCGTCGCGAATCGATCCCCATTCCTTGCCCTTCACGACAGAAGTAACGCTACAGACGGAGGTTGCGTAACGCTTGACACCGCGAACACGACCTGCCGCTAGTCGGCCTCGAAGGTTGGAGAGTCAAGAACGCCGCTACAAAACGCAGTTGCAGCGGCCCATGCTCTGGCCCATATCGAGCGAATCGAACACGGACGGCTCCTCCAGGCACAGACCGATTTCGACATCCGCGTCCTGTCGGCGGATTGTTTGCAGAAGATGCCGATAGACCTCTTCCCGAAGGCCTTGCGGAAACCGGGCACGGCCATCGGACATTCGGCTTTGGTCGAGTTGTACGGAAATGGGATTGTCCCGGCCAAGCCTTCGCTCCGTAAGACGCATTGCCTGGGGATAGGAGCAGATTGAGCCAAGCGTGATTCGCTGAAATGGAACGCGAGACAATAGGTCCGTGAGAAACTCTTGGTAGATACGCTTCCAGCCGGAAATCGGAATGATGGGCATGACCACGGCTCGGATGGGATAACCGGCTTCTGCCGCAGCCTGCATTGCCTCAATTCGCTTCTCTAAGGTGGGCGTGTTCGTCTCGAACGCCTTGATGACTTCTGTTGGATTAACCGTCCACGAGAGAATCGCGTGGCCCTGATGATCCAGGCCGATGAGGTTGTCCACATCCGTGCTCTTGGTCAACATCGTGAGTCGAGCGGTCGGATGGTCGGCAAAGAACGGGATGATCTGTCGCGAGTAACCGGTTAGCGGATCGAGTGCCAGCCCGTCTTGCAGTTTGCCGAGGTAGAATGCGGTCGGCTCGGCAAGCCGCCGGGCCACTCGGTCAACTTCCGCGAGGATCTCGGGTAAGTTGAGGAATATCTTCACCGTGGGCGAGAACCGAACGCCCTGCGTCCCGGCCAGATAGCAGTAGGCACATCCATACGGGCAGAACCCGTACGGCGAAAAGTGCCAGAAATTGGGACACGAGTTGCCCTCTTCCGTGCTGTGGCGGACCGAACTCTTATGCTCGGCCAGCACAAGCGTGCGTTTGCCGATGTCGCTGAGCAACAGCGGATCGGACTGTTCCAGATTGACGCGGTTGTGCGGCGTACCGAAATCCTCGATCACCTCGGCTTCCGGATAGACCTCGCAGATTTTTTCCGCCAGCCGTCGTCTGGTTGCCGTGCTGTTGCTCCCCTTGGCCAGGACAATCCGCGACGGACAGAAACCAGCCGCCTTTCGCGGGCGGTACGCCGCCAATTCCTCGGTTGAGATAATCTGCACAGGAGGTGAAGTCATCGTATGGCAGACTCAGCGTGCTCGTCGGGGTTGTTGTAAGATATGTATGGATGTATACTATACGGCGATCCTACTCCGCAGTCAATGCGAGCTTGGGCCACCGCTAGTTAGCGGGGGGGTGATTGACCGACAGGCCCCAATATACATCAGCGCGAGGGGCGTCCGTGACACTCGTTGAAAAGATTGCGTGAGGCGAAGATGAACCTTTTCGACAGAGACATTGATGTTGAGCAAGGCCTCCGGTTGGCCTCGCTGGTGCATCGCAAATACGCCCCTGTTTTTGACGATGTGCCGGAGCGTGATCGTGCGGCATTGGCGTTCTATTTCCTGCCGCATGGCTCTAAGAAGGATGTCTTGGAGGTCACGCGGCCTCGCGTTATCAAATGGTATTGCCCATTCGCCGATCAGCGAGCCTTTCCGTCCGGTCATCGATACTGCATCAACGTCTACACCGGCTGCCAGCACGAATGTCGCTACTGCTATGCGGCGGGATACGCATCGAGAGAGGCGGCGTGCAAGAACACGTTTCGTGCGGATCTCGTGAAAGACCTGGACGCTCTGGACGCGTATGACGTTCCGCCGGCGCCCGTTCACATATCCAACAGTACCGATCCACTGCAACCGTTGGAACTGGAGTATCGGCATGCACTCCACACGTTTGAAAAACTGGCCCAGCGACGGCATCGTTTCACGACGGTTACCGTACTGACGAAGAATCCGGCAATCTTGGCGGACCAAGAGTATCTCCGCGTCTTGCGGAAGTTGAACGAATTGGCGACCGATCACCCGCGTCGCGTGTGGTTTGAGGAGAATGGGCATCCACCGTTACGTGTAGAGTGTTCGCTAGCATTTCGCGACGACGAGTCTCGAAAGCTGCTAGACCCGGCCGCTCCGAGTGTCGAGAGCCGGATGGAGGCAATTCGTTTCCTCAGGCAAGAGAACATCCCGGTGGTCGTTCGAATCGATCCGTTGTTCCCACGCGACCCGCTTCCCGGCGGGAAGGTCATGCATGCTTTCGATTTGCCGGACATTCAACCCATGGCCGATTTGGAAAGGCTCGTCCGGTTCGCCCGAGAAGTAGGAGCGGTCCATCTTGTCTATTCTATTGCCAAGATCACACGGCCACGGTTTGGCACGCTGCCGCCGGTAATGGAAAAGATGAAACGGCTCTACGAGTATCTCTCGGAAGAACAGCCGCTTGTCTGCCGAGGAGGCTCTTGGCGGCTGCCGCCCAATCTTGCCGGCCCGTTGGTGGTCGAGCCGTTTCTGCATCTCTGCCGCCGATATTCGATCGAAGCAAAGATGTGCAAAGCGAATTTGATTTCCACCCCATGAACCGTGCAATGCGGCGGAAAGCCCTCGGGAGCAGTTGACCTAAGACAAGACCTACAAAACACAATTGCGGCGGTCTGATTCACAGCGGCGATTTCCCATGACGGGGGCCGGGTGTTAGAATGGTCCCTGGATTCTTCGTTGTTTAGCCCCGGCACTTGTGGTAGCTGCGTTCGCCAGAACGCGGGCAAGCCGCCCATGGCACCCCGATGGGTCGTGTTGCCCGGAAATCCCAAGAGAACAAGGAGCCCCTCATGGCCAACTCGCCGCGAAGTCATCACGTCAACCGCCGCCGTTTTCTGAAGCAAGCCGCCATGGGTATCGGGGTGGCGAGTACGGGATTGATGACCGTCGACCGAGCGTTTGCCGACACGGCGCCCGAGGACGGATTCTCCTTCGGGCTTGTGACCGACGTTCACTTTGCCGACGTGGCCACCGCCGGTTCGCGACACTACCGCGATTCGCTCGACAAGCTCGGCCGGGCGGTCGGCGAATTCAACCGGCGCAAGCTGCCCATGGCCGTCGAGTTGGGCGACTTCATCGATGCCGGACCGTCGGTCGAGAAGGACCTCCAGTATCTCAAGACGATTCGCGGCGTTTGGGAGCGGTTTTCCGGATCGCGCCATTTCGTGCTGGGCAACCACTGCGTCACGGCGCTGACCAAGGAGCAGTTTCTGGCCAACTGTGGAACGACCGTTCGGCGATCGTACTACTCGTTCGACACCGGGCCGTTTCACTTCGTCGTGCTCGACGGCAACTTCCGTCGCGACGGAGTATCCTACAAGCCGGGCAATTTCTCCTGGACCGACACGGCGATCCCCCCGGCACAACTGGGCTGGCTGGCCGAGGATCTGAAGGCAGCCGGTGAGCGAAAGACGATCGCTTTCATTCACCAGAACCTCGATCGCGAGAAGGAATCCGTCGGCGTGAAGAACGGCCCCGAAGTGCGCGCCGTATTGGAGAAACCGGGCAACGTGCTGGCCGTCTTCCAAGGCCACCACCACGCCGGCGGATACCACAAGATCGGTGGTATCCACTACTACACGCTCAAGGCGATGGTCGAAGGCCCGGGCGCGGAGAACAACGCATTCGCCGTGGTCACGATCGACGCCACGGGCGGCATCACCGTCGATGGTTTCGGCCGCGAAGCCGACCGGCGGTTAGAATAGCCGGGATCGGCGGCTAATGGCTCGTCCTGACCTTGAAGACCGGGCTGTCGGCGTCGGGGAACGATTTGTCTTGGGCGACGCGTTCCTTGAAGGCCGCCGAAGCCGGCGCGCCGGCCTCCAGCATTCCGTTCTTGTCCATCCCATCGCCGAAGAGCCTGCACCCGGTCGGCAGGAGCAGCGTGCCGCACAATAGGGCACATACGCCGAGGCTTCGCAGGGCTTGAATCGGCAAACCGCGTCGTACGGATGGCTCGCGGTGCGTACGCGTTTTCATGGGGGGGCTCCGTTGCGTCGTTACTGCGAATTGAGGGCGTCTTGGCTACCCGGCCGCGGCTGTGCAAAGAACCCGCGCAAGGTACTGGAGGGTTGCGGTCCCGTCTCTTCCTCGGAACCGAACATGCGCAGACCGTGGATCGGCTGGCGCTGCCCGTCGGATTCCCACTTCGGGAACAGCTTACAACCGGAAGACAACGCGCAAAAGACACAGGCCAGGACAATCGCTTGCCACCGGCGACTCTTGAGTATTTTCATGGCTACCGATCCCGTGGAGAGCGATCCCGTGGACAATACTGACGCATGGACGGCCCGAGCGGCGAGCACCCCCCGAGGCCAACATAGGGTGGCGAAGTGTCTCAGAAACGGCCGGCCGTGTCCAGAGCGAAACCGTTTGTGATGTAACCGTTTACGGACAGGGGGGTTACGATGCGTCCCCATGAGACGGTTGAGAAGCCAGCCAGATTGTACGATGGGCCTCCGAGGGCCATCGTACGGATCATCGACGGCCTCGGAGGGCCATCGCACGGAAGGACCTCCGCGAAATCAGTAGTCGACCGTCTTGCCGTCGGCCCGTTGGAACAGGCGGCGAAGGGTCTCGGCGTCGAGCTTGCTGGAAAGAGATCGCACCGAACCGTCGCAGAAGGTGGCCAGGAATCGGCCCTCGTAAAACCCGCCCAGTCCCTCCGCCGGCGCGGCCAGATCGACCGGCAAGTCGGCCGGCCGGGTCCAGACCACCGCGCGTTTGTCGTCGGCCTCCACCAACAAGATCGTGTTGGACGTACCGTCGGTGATCTGCTCCAGTGAGACTCCCTGCCGATCCCCCAACACGGTCTCCTCGGCCACCGGGGCGACGTAATTCGTCCATCCGGCCTCTTCCCGTTGCGAGACGGGGCTGCGATAAACGCGGGGCATTTTGCCGATCAGTTCGCGATTGTGGGGGCTGTCCCAGGGCTCGTCGAGGTGAAACTGTTCGTATAGGGCCTGCTCCTCCAGGTGAGGAAGAATGTGGACCCGCCAACTCAGCAGCGCCTTTCCCTCGGCATCGTAGCTGGCCGCGGCGGGGAATTTCTTATGCACAGCGTGATAGTGTTGCAGCGCGATGGCGATCTGGCACATGTGGCCTCTCGAAGCGGTTCGCCGCGCCCTGTCGCGCTCGCGCCGGAGGACGGCTGCGAGGTTCTGAGCCAATAGCGCCAAGCTCTCACTCTCTTCATCCATAACCAGCACCAGCCGATCACCCTGCACTTTGGGCGTCATCAGTTCGCCGATCTTGACGAAGTCGGGCATGGCTTCAATAACGTCCTCCTGCCGGGCGATCAGGTCGACGCCGAAGCGGAGAAAGCGAGCGAATCCCCGGGCCGACGCTTCGTCGTCCGACTGCACGACCAGACGTAACGACAAATTGGGTGGACCCTCCAGGCTGACCGCCGCCCAGCGCATGCCGTGGGTCACGGTGGTTGAAGGACCGCCGCCGAGTTCCTCCGGCAAGCGGGGCATCATCTCTTCGATCACGCGGGCCGTGTGCCGCGGCGGCAGAAAAAAGGCTTGCGCGGTCGTGTCGCCGACGGCCTCGAAGGCGGCCGCCAATTCGTCTCGCGCCTCGGCCTCCGTCTGCTGCACCCGGTCCCACGCTCGGGTCGTGCCGACAAACATCACATTTCCCATCCGCCGCACCACCGGAAACGGGGCGTTTTGCAACAGGGCCGCCAGCGGTGCCCCGTCGTTTCCCTCGGGCAGCGGAAAGATCAGCACGGGAAGCGGATCCTCGCTGAAATTCAGATCGTCCAGGCTGACCACGGCGTAGACCTCGCTCGCTCCGGTGGCCGTCAGCACGGTCAGGCCCATGTTGAGCCCGAGCCCCGCTTGCAGCAGTTCCTTGCGCACTTGCGGAAACCACTGGGCAGCTTGCTCCACCGCCGGCTGGACCCGCACACGGGTGAGATCCACGTGGGCCACGGCGATCGTTTGCGGGTCGAGAAACGGCGCGATCCGCTTTGCCCGGGCGGCCGGATCAAACGCCTTCGGTGCATCCGCTGCCCCGGCCGACAACGGCAAGCACCATAACAGGGCGGCGAAAATGAGAATACGCATGGTTCGACTCCGTTGAGATTGTTGAGTATCGCGGAAGTTCATTCGATTCCGTACGATGGCCCTCCGAGGCCGTCGTCGCCAAACGAACGCGGCTTCCCGACGGCCTCGGAGGGCCATCGTACGGGCTTTGGGATATCGTCTCTTTCTGGGCCGCTACGGGGCCACCTTGATCGCGTATCGCAAGCCATACCGCTGGGGCCGGAGGCCTTCCGGCAAGACCGCCTCCAGGTGTGCTGTTGTCCCCTCCAACCGGTACGCAAACGGCTGCCCGGTCAGCGGATCGTCGGGCACCGGCACGGTGGTGATGTCGGCAAGGCTTTTGGGCAAATGTCCCTGGTGGCCGGCGGCGTGAAGCCGTAGGGCTTCCAGCGTGCGGAGCACGGCGATCGTACGGTCAGTTCGCCCCTGGGCGGTGCGACAGGACGACACGGCCGGCAGCATCATGCTCGCCAGGGGAAAGACTTCGCGGTGGCGATTCCGACGCAGCGCGTCCTCGGCCGCTTTCATTCCGGCGTGGGCCGCCGGATACTCCACGTGAAACCACTTGAACGTCTCGTCTCGCAATTCTTCGTAGGTCCGAATCGTGTATAGGACGACCACTTGCGGCACCGGCATGGCATCGACTTCCTCGGGCGTCCGGCCTTGTTCAATGAGCATCTCCCGTCCCAGCGGGTAGGCTTTCACCGCCAGCAACGTCATTGCCACCCGCGCTAGCCGGGAACGGCTGTCACTTCCCTCCCACTCGCCGATCCGGGTCGCGATGCGATCGAGAAACACCTGCCAATAGGCGACTCCGTGCGTCGTGTCGTCGATTTCGGCCAACTCGGGGAACGACAGATAGAGCATCTGCATCTCGGTTTCCGTCGCCTTGCGGAGATCGATCACCGGCCGTGGCAGCGCCGTCAGTGCCCAGTAGAGATTGGGAGCCCCCGGCTGTTGGATCAGCGTTTCCAATTCCTCGGCCATAACGCCGACGACGGCCATCCCCACCAGACCATTGACCAACGTCGGACCTTCGGCCACGTGCCGGGCCATGGCGAAACCGGTCTGGATACTGTCGAGAGCTTCCTCGAACTGCCCCCGGGCGATTTGCAGCCGGGCCTGGACAACCAACAGGCGGGCAAACCGGCGCATGTGCCCTACTTCCGGCAGGAGCAGGCCGATGAAGTCCTTCTCGCGGATCGGCAACTGCCAGTCGCAGTGCTCGCGCCGAGCGGCCAACGCCAGGTCATCGATCACCCCGCGAAACGGCCGCAGCGCCTCTTCCACCTCTGCCTGGGGCAAATCGGCCAGTGGCGTGTCGAGATGCTCTTCGACTTTTTCGGCCTTCTCGGGGAGGTTACCCTGGAGCATTCGCAAGGCGATCTTGTTGTACATCACGGCCGCGTTGCCCGGCCGGCGCTTCAGCACGCCCGGCAGCAATTGGTATTGCAGGGCTCTTCGCGGTTGGGCCGCTGGGTGCAGCACGAGTTCGACGACCGGCACCGTCTCCTCATCCCCGCGGCCGTTTGCCAGGGAGCCACGCCCGGCAATCTGGACCACCTGCCCGGTTGCCGACCGGTCGCAACACGCCAGCATCGCCGCCGGCAGGAGAAGGGACAGCCCGATGATAAGACGCCAGGTCATGAGTCGGCTCCAGGGGGTAAGGAAGTCGGTTCCGGGGAATGATCCGCCGGAGGCCGCGGCAGTAGATCGTCGAGCAGGTCCCGGTAGGCCATCGACTCGCTTCGCACCGTACCGGGCAAAGCAAGCGACGGCCGCGGTGCCGGACCGGCAAACTGGCCGGTCAAAACCTCTTGGAGCAGGCGGTCGCGGTTTCGCGCCGCGGCGCTGCGGTGCCCCGCCCAGCTCCACGAAGAGCCGCCCGGCGACCAACGGGCGTCCGCCGAATCCGCAATCCGCCGGTTTTCGCGCGGCGTCTCGACCGCCCGATGCTCCGGCGCCGGCCGCATACCATCGGCCACCGCTTCCAAAGGCGACGGCTCGGCGGGAACACGGATAATGCGTTCGACGATTTGCGGTTCAGCCGGCAACACCAAGAGCACGGCCAATACCACAGCCACGCCCGTCATGGCGGCAAACGCGGCGGGCAACGCGCGGCGGGCAACCGATCGGCTCGGCACGGTCGCGTCGCCGGCCGACGCTCGCCCGGCCAGAAACATCAGCCGGTCGCGATCGAGCCGGTCCGCTCGCGGCACCAGCGCCGCCAATTGGGCCTCCAGCGCTTTTAGTTCCGCGGGGAGTTTTTCGTTTTCATCTTCCGACATGACACCCCCAACCTTTCTCGCAACGCGGATAAACCGGCCTGATACCGCCGATGGGCCGTGCTCGTGGAACATCCGGCCACTGCGGCAATCTGCTCCAATGGAAGACCGCCCCACAGCCGGGCGACAATGATCTCTCGTTGTTCGACGGGCAGGCCTCGAAGCGCCTCGGTCGCGGCCGCGGCGTCGATCGCGGCCTCCGCGGAAGAGACAAACCAGGGCGGATCACGACGCGACACGGCCGCTTCACGCCGCCGGCGACGCGAAGCGGCTCGTCGCGCACTGATCGCTCCGTTGCGGACCACCCGGTAGAGCCAACCGACCACGTTCTCCGGTATCGCCGGCTGCCGAACCAGGGATACCCACGCCTCCTGCACCACATCCTCCGGCGCATCGCACCACTGCCGGGCGTAGAGCACCAGCACCGCGCCGTGTGCGTCGAGCAGTCGTGCCAGGATGTCCGGGTCGATTTCGCTCATTCCATGCGTCTCGTTTCCGCCCGTCATAAAGATAGACGCCACCGAGGAGCGTTCTTTCCGCTGCGCGTGATCGATTATCGCACGTTCGAGGAGACGCGGCACTCGATTTCCTCGCAGCCCGTTGAAAAACGCCGACACTGACGGAAGCGTGTGCCACTGCTTGCTTGCAAGCAGTGCCGCAGAGTAGAGCTGAAAACCCGACAAACACGCACTGCTTGCAAGCAAGCAGTGGCACACAACTTTTTCAACGGGCTGCACGGAAAGGCCACGTGGCTTACAAACCACGTCATTCGGGGGGTTGTGCAACCACGCCGATTGGACCACAACAGAACATATT
Organism: uncultured Planctomycetaceae bacterium; assembly: GCA_964444795.1. GTDB lineage: Bacteria > Planctomycetota > Planctomycetia > Pirellulales > Thermoguttaceae > JABMRP01. The sequence continues at coordinate 19,161 of CAYUIQ010000084.1, read as the reverse complement.
GCCGAGACCGCCACAATCGCCTGACCACTGCTGGAGGGGTGCGGCGGAGCGACCATGGTTTGGGAGAGCAGCCCATGTCGGGAGGGTCCGTACGAAGTTCGTGCCTGTCGCCGTCCGCATGGGCGCGGGTCGACCAGACGTGCGATCGCTTCGAAGAGGCCTGGCAAGCCGAGGAGCCGCCCCTGATCGAAGTATTTCTCGACCAGGCCTTCGACGACAAAAGCGCGACGACCGAGCGTTCCCTGCTGTTGCGGGAACTGCTTCAGTTGGAGTTGGAGTACCTTCGGCAACTTCGCCGGCCGGTTTCGGCCCAGCAGTACCGGACCCGCTTCCCCGGCCACGAAGAACTGGTGGACGAGATCTTCGTCGGCAACGAGTTACCCGAGGCGGAGTCCGGCGCACCGAACCCAGCCGGGTCGGCCCCCGGCACCGCCCGCCCGGACATCGCACCCAAGGAGAACGTCGACCCGAACGAGACGGAACTCCACGCCGAACGGGCTCGTGGCGAACACACGCAGTTGACACCCCGCCCGGGCTCGCCGGACGGGCGGACGTCGCCGGTCCGGCGTTTTTCCCATCCTTCCCCCCATGCCAAGCTGCTGGCTCGAACGTGGCCGTTTCTGGAGCTACCGGCGGGCGTACTCCACGCGCTGTTGGACAACGTGGCGGAACAGGAATACGACCAGGGGCAGCCATTGGTTCGTCAGGGAGAACCCAGCCAGCACTTGCTGATTCTGGTCGAAGGAACGGCCGAAGTCCATTTGCAGAGCGAACAACGATGCCACGAGGTGGCCGAGTTGAAGGCCGGGGCGATTATCGGCGAAATGAGCCTGGTGACCAACGAGCCCTGCACGGCAACGGTTGGCGCCAAGACGGCCGCGGTCGCGCTGACCCTGTCCGTCGAACAATTCCATCAACTGGCCGCTCGGCATCACGTACTCTGGCTGATGCTCAACCATCTGGTGGCCCGGCGGCTGGGACAGGAAGCGGTCGACGTTCTTTCGGGCAAGACGTTGCACGGGTATCGCATCGTCGGTTGCCTGGCTCGGGGCGGCATGGCGGTGGTATACGAAGCCCGCGATCTAGCCAACCGTCGCCGCGTAGCCTTGAAGATGATGAGCCACCGACTCACCCACGACCTGGAAGCGCAGAGTCGGTTCGATCGGGAATTGGACATCAGCCAATCGCTCTTGCACCCCAATATCTGCCGAATCCACGATCGGTTCACCGCCTTCGGCACGAATTTCATGGTGATGGAATTCTGCGACGGGGTGACGCTGTCGTCGGTCATCGAGCATCACGGGCCGCTGGACGAAGACGCGGCGCGGGGCATCCTTGGCCAGTTGGCTCACGCCCTTGCTTACGCCCACGGCCGCGGCGTTCTTCACCGCGATCTGAAGCCGGCCAATATCATGCTCAATCGCAACGGCACGCTGAAGCTGCTCGATTTCGGCCTGGCCAAATCGACGCTCTCCGCCGAGTTGACGTGCGACGGCCACGTTCTGGGAACGCCGCGTTACATGCCTCCGGAGCAGTTGGCCGGCCGCCCGGTCGACCATCGGGCCGACTTGTTCGCCCTAGGCTGCATCACCTATGAGTTGATCGTCGGGGAGCCTCTTTTCCCGGAGCGCGACATGCTGGCCATCCTCACCCGGCAGATGTCCGGTCCGATCCTGCCCGACAATCGATTCCCAGCGGGGGTCAGCCCCGAATTGGAGCAGGTGCTGCGGCAGACACTCACCGTGGCCCCCGAAGACCGTGTGCTGAACGTCCAGCAACTGTGCGACTGGGCTCAAAAGGCCGATCCGGCGTTGCTGGAACTACCGGAGCCCAATGAAACGGCCGATGAAGAGGACCATCCGGTAAAGCCATCGGACGCGTGACTTCGAAGTCCCGGGGAAAGGCCGCGGCACAACCGCGTGGAACATTGGTGCGACGGATCTTGGCCGTGTTGGCCGTCCGGCAATCGCCCGGCCCTGAAACTTTCTTCCAGGAGATGACACCGTGAACTGCGTCCGTCGTTGCACCAGGCCATCGACATCGGTTGCGATCTGGGCTGCTCTGGTCGGAGCTTTCCTGCTGTGTTCGGCGGACGGCGCGCAATCCGTCGCGAACCCGACCCTCGTATCGATCGTTTCCGACGACACACCGGGGCCGGCCGCCACGCATGGTTTGAATAAGATCACCGTGGCGTTGAAAGCCCGGGGGATCGTCACCGAAAAAGTCGACACGCCGCGGGCGGCCCGGGGAGAGATGGTCCTTGTACACGGTTTGGCCTCGGGTGACGGTCCCGCTGCCCGATTGTGCAAAGCCCACGAGGTCGCCGTGCCGGCCACGCCCGAGGCGCTGGCGGTGCGTCGTCTTGAGGTTGCCGGAAAGCCCGTCGTGCTGGTCGCCGGGTTCGACGACCGGGGGCTGATGTACGCCGCGTTGGACGTCGCCGGGCGCATCGCCTGGTCGACCGATCAGGCCGCTCCCTTTGCCCGGGTGCGCGATGCGACCGAAAAGCCGTACGTGTCCGAGCGGGCCCTCTCGATCTACACCATGCATCGGGCCTGTTTCGAGAGCCGCTTCTTCAACGAGGCGTATTGGGCACGCTACCTCGACATGCTCGCCGCCAACCGGTTCAACACGTTTGTCTTGATCTTCGGATATGAAAATGCCGGTTACTTCGCCCCGCCCTATCCGTTCCTGTTCGAGGTCGACGGTTTTGATGACGTCCGCGTGGTGGATCTCACTCCCCAGCAGCGGCGAAAGAACCTTGATGCCCTGAACCGGCTGATCGAAATGACGCACGCCCGGGGGATGAATTTCACGCTGGGTATCTGGGACCACATCTATCGCGGCGGAGTGCAGGGTCCCACCGAACATGCCAAGCGTCCCACGCCGGGGGTCGTCTGGGGTTTGAATCAGGAGAATCTGGTTCCCTACACCACCGCGGCGCTGAAGAAATTGCTGCGGGAGGTTCCCGATCTGGATGCCATTCAGTTTCGCATGCACGGCGAATCGGGGCTCCACCGCGGCGAGATGGAGGCTTTCTGGACCGACGTGTACCGGATCATGAAAGCCCACGGCCGGGACATCCGCTTCGACGCCCGGGCGAAGAACTTCCCCGACGTCTTGATCGATCGGGCCTTGGAGATCGGCGTGCCCATCCGCATCTGCACGAAATACTGGATGGAGCAGATGGGAATGCCCTTCCATCCCACGCACGTCCACCCGCGCAACCAGCAAGACCGCCGCCATGGCTACGCCGATTTGTTGCGCTACCCGAAACGATACGACATGCACTGGCGACTCTGGAACGCCGGCACCACGCGCGTGTTGCTCTGGGGCGATCCGGACTACGTGCGGCGGTTTGCCAAGAGCACGCATCTGTACAACGGGCAAGGCTTCGAGGTGACCGAGCCGATGGGCACCAAGATGCAGGACCATCCGCACCAACTGCCGCCCTTTGCGCTGTTGAATGCTCGCTACCGATACTACGATTGGGAGTTCGAGCGGTACTGGCATTTCCACCAGGTTTTCGGCCGGATGGGATATAATCCGGAAACCCCAGCCGAGATCTGGCAAGAGGAGTTCCAGCAGCGATTCGGTGAAGACGCTGCCGGGTATGTCGAAAAGGCCCTGCATCGGGCCAGCCGGATCCTGCCTCGGATCGTTGCCTATCAATATCCGTACCACCATTTCCCCACCACCCGGGGTTGGGTCGAACGGCAGCGTCAGGAAGATCTGCCCAACTACGCCAAGGCGCTGCCCAGCGACACGGAGCAGTTTCAAAGCGTCGACAGCGCGGCCCGGGGTCTACTCTCCGGTGAAGACTCGGCTAAGATGACGCCGGAAGAATCGAGTCGCTGGTTTGCTCTGGCGGCGGCCGATGTCCTGGCCTCAGTCGAGCAGGCCGAACGACACGCCGGTGCTCAGCCCAGTAAGGAATTCCGCTCGACGATGGTCGACCTGCGGATCCTGGCCCAGTTGGCTCTTTACCACGCACACCGCGCTCGGGCCGGCGTGCGTTGGGCCCTGTTCGACCATAGCCGCGACGTGGCTGCCCTGGATGATGCGATCATGCACGAAACCCGGGCCGTGAATGCTTGGCGAGTAATCGTTACCGTCGCCGGCGACGTTTATACGGACGACCTGATGATGGGACGCCGCGGGTCCGATCTCTCGGGCCACTGGCGCGACGAGTTGGTCAAACTCGAAGCCGGGCTGGAAAAGCTCCGGCAACAGCGGGGGGCGTTTCGCCCCGAACTACCGCGCGCCGGGGCGACCATTGCCCATGCTCCCATACGAAAAGCCACGCCAGAAAAGGACCTCCTCATTCGCGCGACGGTTGCCGCCAAGGATCCGCTCGCGCAAGCCCGGCTGCATTACCACCGCCCGGGTCAACCCCCGAGTCCCGTCATAATGAAACCGAGTGCCCCGTTTGTCGTCAGCGCGGTGATTCCCGGATCGGAAGTCGTCGAGGGGCTCGCTTATTGGATCGACGCGGTCGATCGCACCGGTCTGGAGCGAGCAAGTACCGCACCGCAGACGGTTACCGTCAGCGCCGACGATCAACCGCCCTTGGTGCGACACGAATGCGTCGCCGGCGCCGATGCGGAGAAGCCGCTGGCCATCACCGCGACGGTTCAGGATTCCTCGGGGGTGAAGTGGGTGCGGTTGCGTTATCGAAGCGTGACGCAACGGGAGGACTATCGCACATTGCCCATGACACAGGCCGGCAACGACGGGCCGTATCGATGTGTGGTTCCGGCCGAGCATCTTCCGCGGCAGTGGGATTTCATGTACTTCATCGAAGTGATGGACAACGCCGGCAACGGCACGATTCACCCCGACCTGGAGAAAAAAGCCCCGTACGTCGTGGTGCCGTTGCGGCGGTAGTCCGTTAAGTCGCGACCCCCTACACCGTTGATCGCTGGCGGCTTGTATGCTACGATCAGCGCTGGAGGCGATACTTGCCCGTTTAATATGGAGGAGAGAATCGTGCGTAACGAGTTTACCGCGATCATCGAGAGAGACGGCGAATGGCTTATTGCCTACTGCCCGGAAATCCCCGGCGCCAATGGGCAGGGACGCACAAAGGAGGAAGCCAAGAAGAGCTTGGCCGAGGCAATCGAATTGATCCTTGAGGATCGCCGTGAGGAAGGCATGCGCGGCGTGCCGGAAGATGCGATCAAAGACGTGGTGTCGCTGGGATGAAACGGACTGCCCTGTTGAAACATCTGCGCAAGCACGGGTGTGTATTGAAACGCGAAGGCCGCTCACACTCGCTCTGGATGAACCCCAAGACGGGTGAGATGGAGGCGGTGCCCCGGCACGTTGAGATCCCCAACATGCTGGCAACGAAGATCTGTCGGGGGCTGTCCGTTCCTGAGCTCGGATAGTCCTGTGTCGCCGGACACAAGTGCCCCGACGAAACGGAGATAAACCATGGACTTACTCCAACTTCCCGGCGATGCTCAGAAAGTAGATATGACTCTCACCTTTGCCGATCGGCTGGGGCGGTGGAAGGCACGGTGGGGGATCGGCCGGATGCACTATCGGGTCGCGCCCGGGTTGTACCGCGTCGGGTCGCCGACGGCCGACTCGCCCGTGCTGGTGACGGCTAACTACAAGATGTCCTTCGACCGGCTTCGAGCCGAGTTGGGTGGCCGCCATCTGTGGATCCTCGTGCTTGACACCCGGGGGATCAACGTCTGGTGTGCCGCCGGAAAAGGCACGTTTTGCGCCGAGGAAATCGCCCGCCGCGTCCGGGCCGTGCAACTCGACCGCCTGGTATCGCACCGCACGCTCATCCTGCCGCAACTCAGCGCCCCGGGCGTGGCCGCGCATGAGGTGAAGCGGCAAGGTGGATTCTCGGTCGTCTACGGTCCGGTCCGCGCGACCGATCTGCCGGCGTTCTTGGATGCCGACTTGCAGAAGACTCCCGAGATGCGAACCGTCCGCTTTCCGCTGGCCGAGCGCGCGGCGCTGGTGCCCATGGAATTGGTGCCGGCGCTGAAGTACACCTTGCCGGTGGCCGTCTGCTTCTTCCTGGCCGCCGGCGTCGGGCGCGACGGCTACGAGTGGTCGCGGGCCGTGCAAGCCGGCGGATGGTCGGTCGCCCTGCTGTTGGCGGTGGTTGCCGCGGGCTCGGCCCTGGTGCCCGTGTTGTTACCCTGGTTACCCGGCCGGGCGTTTTCGCTCAAAGGAGTCTGGGTGGGGTTGGCCGCGTTTCTGGCGGCGGCCGCGACGCTCTGGAATCAACGCGGCGCGATGGATCACGCAACGGTGGTCGTGGCTTGGGCGCTGATCATGCCGGCGGTGGCCAGCATCCTGGCGATGAACTTCACCGGCGCCTCGACCTATACGTCGCTTTCGGGAGTCCGCCGCGAGATGCGCATCGCCGTGCCCCTGCAAGTCGTTGCCACCGCCGGCGGCGTGGCGCTGTGGATTGCCGGTCGTTTTGCCTGAAGATGATGGAAAACACCATGTCCGCATTGCGTTACCTGCCGGCCGTTGTCAGCCTGATGGCACACCGCGAGAAATGCGGCGGGTGTGGGCGATGTGTCGAAGTATGCCCCCATCGGGTTCTGCGTCTGCAAGACGGGAAGGTCGAAATCGCCGATCGCGATGCTTGCATGGAGTGCGGTGCGTGCGCCCGGAACTGCGCCACCGGCGCGATCGAAGTCGAGTCGGGCGTCGGTTGCGCGGCAGCCGTCATCCTCGGCGCCCTCCGCGGAACCGAACCCGACTGCTGCTGCGGAGGGACTGAAGACGACGCCCCCGGGTGCGACGGATCCGGTAATGGTCCGCCCTGTTGTGGATGAGCTCACCGCGTTCCGCCTCGTTTTCCCCATTTGCGGCGAAACCTAGCAACCACTTCGGGGTTGAATCACAATAAGTTGGGTCCCACCGGTTTTTCTGGTGCGTTCGAGGTGTTCGAATGCCACCGGTCAGAGGGCCAGTTTACGACGAGGGAGAGTGAGAATGCGCAAACTGTGGACGATGGCGGCAGTGATCGTGGCCGTGAGCTTCCTGGGATTGAGTTTCGCCCGAGCCGAAGACCCCCCCAAGAAAGAGCACAAGCACCCCCCGATTGGTGAGATCTTCAAGAAGATCGCCGGCGAAGACGGCAAGATCTGCGCCAAGGATCTCGATGCAAACCCGAGAACCAAGGGTAAGGGCAAGGAACTCGTGGCGAAATGGGACACCGACAAGAACGGCACGGTATGTCTCAAGGAATTCACTGCGGCTCTCAAGAAGCACCACGCCGAACATCACAAAGACGCGCCCAAGAAGGGCGGAGATAAGAAGGGTGGAAAGAAGAAAGGTGGAGGCAAGAAGGGCGGAGACAAGAAGAGCGAAGCCAAGAAGGGCCCGCCGAAGAAGTGCGACAAAGACGCCCCGAAGAAGTGCGAGAAGAAAGACTAGCCGACGCGGTCACTACCCACCGGCAGCAGGTCATCGCCTTGGGGCCATAACCTTGTCGGATTCGTAGCCATCCCCAACCGCCGGGTTTCCGCTCGGCGGTTTTTCTTTGGCTTCCCCTCGTGTTGGCAATACGCGTCTACCATCTGGCCGAGGAACCGGTTCTGGGCACGGCATATCACGGTGAGGCGTTTTTCGACTTCGTGGTCGCCTGGCTGGAATTCGGCCCATGGCTTATCTGGCTCGCCTCGGCCTGGTGGTATCGAGACTGTATTGCACCTCACAGATCGGGTACGACCGGGTGCGAATAAACCCGGCAAGATCGAACCCGGGACCGTTTCTCCTCTCCCGTGACAGGAGTTGCCAGATCATAGCGGCGCCAACGATAACTCCAAGGGACCCCCCGGAAGAGCCGGGAACTGAGGGGGCCGGACGGGCAAATAGAAAATGGCCCGCGTTCCGCGAAACCATCGGCCCCGGGCGGGGTTTACTCCAGAGGATTATGACGCCCCTTCTTTGGGGGCGACGCATTGCGGGATGGGCCCGGGATGCGCCAATGGTCACCTTCGCGAAGGAGTTTGACGATGAAGCACTGGTTAGCAGGTTTGGTCGTGTTGGGCATTTGTGTCGCGGCGGCACCTTCCGCTTCAGCCGAAGACGGAGAGAAAAAGGGCGGCCCGGGGAGCGAGCAGTTCCGCCAGCGGATCCTCGAAAAATTCGACGCCAACAAGGATGGCAAACTCGACGAAGCGGAACGAGCCAAAGCCAAAGCGGCCATCGCCGAGTACCGCAAGAAAGGCGGCAAGCCCGGTGCCGGACATCCCACGCGCGAAGAGATCATCAAGAAGTTCGACTCCGACGGAAGCGGCAAGCTCGAAGGAGAGGAACTCAAGAAGGCCAAAGCTGCCATGGCCGCGCACCGTGCGAAAGGCGGTAAGCCCGGCGACAGGAGTGCCATGCGAGCAATGCTCGTTAAGAAGTTCGACGCCGACGGCAACGGCAAGCTCGAAGGCGAGGAACTCGAAAAGGCCAAAGCCGCCGTGGCCGCGCACCGTGCCAAAGGCGGTCGGCCTGGTGCCGATCGCCCCAGCCGGGAAGCGATCATCAAGAAGTTCGACAAAGACGGCGACGGCAAGCTCAGCGAAGAGGAGAGGAAGGCCGCCCGCGAGGCAATGATGAAGCACCGTCAAGAGGCTCAGAAGAAAGCCGAGAAATGACGTCTCGCTACCGGTAGTCATCTACGACCACGAGCCCCGCTTCCCACGGCAAGGACGGGGCTCGTGGCTTTTCTTGGTGTTTGGTGCATGGTGGACACTTCGTGTCGGTCGCTTGCAAATCCTGGCCCGGTGTGACAAAGTGGTGCGCGGCGAGTGTATCTGCCGACAGTAGACCACCTATCTCGAAAAGAGGACGACCATGAACGGGCCGATGCGTGCTGGTTTGTTGTTGATCGCATTGCTGACAACGCTTGCCGCCGCGCGGCTGGCGGTGGCAATGGACGTGGTGCGCGGCGGCCGGCCGGTGGCGGTGGTTGTCGTCTTGGACACCCCGGCCTCGGCATCCGGTAAATCGCGCCGTGGCTCGGACGGCCGCCGCGCGGCCGAGGTGTTAGTCGACTGGGTGCGGAAGATGACCGACGCCGAACTGACCGTTGCCGACGAGGCGCCGAGCGGCGCGCCGGCGATCTACATCGGGGCCGCGGCCGTCAAGGCGGGACTTCGATTGGACGACATCGACAGCCCCAGCCACGAAGGCATGCGCATCCGTTGCGATGGGCGACGCCTGCTGCTGGCCGGCCAGAACGACACGGCCACGCTCAAAGCCGTCTGCCGGCTGCTGGAACATTGGGGCTGCCGCTATTTGATGGACCATCCGCTGGGTGAGGTCTTTCCACGCACCAAGACGCTTACCCTGGACAAGCTCGACATGACCGACAAGCCGGGTTTTCTCTACCGGTCGATCTGGGGCTCCAACTGGAGTGGCTCGAGTTTGTGGAAAACCTGGAACGGCGCCGGCGGCATCCCGTTCTCCGCCCGACACGCCTGGGGACAGTACGTCGCCAGGGACCTCTTCAAAGAACATCCCGAGTATTTTCGCATGCACAACGGCCAGCGCGCGCCGAGCGACTGGTATTGCACGTCCAACGCCGAACTGCGCAAGGTGTTCGCCCAAGGCGTGATCGAGCGAATCGCCTCGGGCGCGGCCAACCCGTCGATTTCACCGCCCGACGGCCGCGGATATTGCGAGTGCCCGAAGTGTGTCGCCGGCGACGATCCGAAATCGCTCGAACCGTCGTCGGGCCGGGTGAGCGTGACCAATCGCTACGTCGATTTCTACCAGGACGTGGCCCGGCGGGTTCGCAAGGCGAGCCCCGAATCGGTCCTCGGCTTCTACTGCTACGCCGATTACACGCAGGCTCCGACCAGCCGTGTTCGGCTTGAGCCGAACCTCTGCGCCTGGATCGCGCCGATCCGCTATTGCCGCTTTCATCGGATCGGCGATCCGAACTGCCCGTCGCGAACGCAGCTTGCCGAGTTGCTCGACGGCTGGTCGGCGGCGGCCGACAAGATCGCCTACCGCACCTACAACTACAATCTGGCCGAATGCACGGTGCCCTTCTCGCTCATGTCGGTATGGAAACACGATATCCCCTACCTCAAAGAGCACGGCTGCATCGGCGTCAACCTGGAGACGCTCACCAATTGGCAAATCTACGGCCCGCACATCTACCTGAGCATCCGCCTGGCTTACGACCCGGCCGCCGACGCCGAGGCGGTGATGGACGATTACTTCCTGAAGTTCTACGGGCCCAAGGCAGGTCCGGTGATGAAGGAGTATTGGTGGTCGATCGACCGGGCGTTTGCCGAGGCACCCTCCCACGCGGGCAGCTTCTTCGCGCTGCACCTGGTCTACACGCCGGAGTTTCTCAAGCAGTGCGAAGCGCTGCTGGTTCGGGCGGCCGCCGCGTGCGGGTCCGACAAGGCGTACACCGCCCGGGTCGAGATGGCCGCCGAAGGACTCCGCAACGCGCGGCAGTACGTCACGCTGCGCGAGGCGATGAACCGGGGCGATTTCCAAGCGGCCCGGCGCACTTACGACAGTCTGCTGGCGCGAAGCGAGGCCCATCAACAAACGCGGCTTGGAAACCACTACACGGTCAACTACGTCAAGCGGTTCGTCGGACGGCAGGTCATCGCGGGGGCCGAAGCCACCAAGCGTCCGAATCGTTTGCTGCAAGTGCTGCCCGACCGGTGGCGGATGACGTACGATGAGGCCGACGAGGGCGTTGCCAAGGGATTTCAGCGTCCGGATTTCGACGACACGGCTTGGCAAGAAGTGGCCACGTACGGCAACCCGCTCGATGCCCAAGGACTGCCCGACCGGCGGACGGTGCTCTGGTATCGCACAAGCTTCTCGCTGCCGCGCGAGAGCCGGCGCCCGGTGCTCTTCTTCACCGAAGTCGACGGCGACGCGATCGTTTACGTCAACGGTCGACAGATCGGTGGTAGCGAGAAGAAGCGAACCCCCTTTACCGTCGAACTCGGCGACACGGCCAAGCCGGGCGAGAACGTCGTGGCCGCGCGCGTCGACCATTCGAGTATCACCGAGCTCTTTCTCGGCGGTATCGTTCGCCCCGTGTTGCTGATCGAGCGGGGGATGTAACGATCAGGAGCTACTCGCTCACGTCGTAGCACATCAGGGTTTGCTTGTCGCGGAGATAGAGCTTGCCGTCGTGGATCACCGGATGGGGCCAACTGCGGCCGTGCTTCACCGCCGTCTTAAAGGTGCCCTTGATGTTGAACCCCTCGGGTGTCGTTTCGGTCAAGAAGATTTCGCCGCTTTCATAACGCCAGTAAAGACGGCCGTCGGCATAAAGCAACGCGGCCGAGCCGCTCGAAGGCGCCCTGAGCTTCCAGGCAATCCGGCCGGTGGCAAACTCGATGCAGACCGGCGTGCCGTTGTTCTGACCGTCGCCGCCGTAAAGGTAATCGCCCAACAGGATCACGCCGCCGTGATGGTTCTCGAACTGGTTCGGCCCGAGCCAGTAAACTTCCTCGACGTCGAACTTCGAGCCGTTGCGAGCAAGTTCCAGCAGCGCGCTACCCGTCTTGTAGCTGGTCGTGACGAACACATGGTTACCCCGCACCACCGGCGTGGGGATGTTGGCGGTGCTGTTGGCCACGCGATTGTAGCCCCAGAGGAATCGACCGGTCGCGGCCTCCACGCCAATCGCCCCGCGGCCGATGATCTGGATGTACTGCCGCACGCCGTCGATCTCGGCGGCGACCATCGACGAGTAGCCGGCTCCGTCTTTACCCCGACCGCCGATGTCGGGCATTTTCGACTTCCAGATCAATTCGCCCGTCTTCTTGTCCAGGGCCACGATCACGGCGTCGGGCGAGCCGGGCGTGCAGAGCAGCCGGTCGCCGTCGACCAGCGGCGATTCGCTGTACTTCCAGCCCGACATCATCTTGCCGCCGAAATCGCGGGACATGTTCTTCTTCCAGACCACCGAACCGTCGGCCACCCGCAGGCAGACCAGATCGCCGCTGGTACCCAGGGCGTAAAGCAGCGGGCCGTCGATCGTCGGCGTGCAACGCGGGCCGTCCCGGTGCTCGGGGCCGACTCGGGTTGTCCACAGTTGCTCTCGCGTGGCCAAATCCAGGGCGATGACGAACTGCGCGTCGCCGGCAGGCGAGGGCAAATCGCCCATGGTGAAGATCTTGCCGTCGACAATCGAAACGCTCGAATAGCCGTCGCCCAGCCCGTCAATCTTCCACAGCAACTCCGGCCCACCCTCGGGCCACGATTGCAGCAGGCCGGTCTCGCTACACTGGCCATTGCTCGCCGGGCCACGAAACTGCGGCCAGTCGGGCGCCGCGCCTGTGGCCTTGTGTCCCATGAAAATCAACGCGAAACCAACGACGAGCATGGCAAGACCGAATCGGGAAGAACGCATGGGCAGTCTCCTCAGGTGCTGGCTACTATACGCGGATGAAGCACGATTATGATCGCTCCGAGCAGCCGGGTCAAGCAAGACCCCCATGGCGAACCGCGCGGGCCCTTTGGCGGTCTCTTTTGACCGAACCACCAGCGGGCGGTATGCTGGTGGGAGTGGCCGCCCGCGATCCGTACGGCTTGTTCCTTGTTCTTCCATCCCCCACGGTGCTCGATGAAGTCCTACCCGCGACCCCGCCACCGGGGCCATGTCCTCTCCGTCTTGCTCACCTTCTTGATGAGCTCATGCCTGCGGCCGGCCGAAGCCGAAGAGACACCCGAGCCGCCGGCCAATCCGCATCTGGCCCGGGTCACCGAGCCGCCGGAGTCGCTCGAACTGGATCCGTTCTATAAGAAACACGTCAGCGTCGGCGGCTTTCCGGTGGTTAGCTCAGCGAAAGTTTCCGACTACGCGCTGCTGGAGGCGGCCTATCTGATCGACCGGATGCTGATCAACCGGCCTGATATCCGCAAGGCGCTGATCAAGAACAAGGTGCGTTTTTCCGTAATGGCCTACGACGAGCGGACGACCGACGTGCCCGAGCACAGCGACCTGACGCCGGCCAAGTTCTGGGACCGCCGGGCGCGCGGTTTGGGGGCCACGCCGATTCGTCCGTCGGTCAGTTGCGGCGAAGAAAACCTGCTTCGCTACCCGGGCGATCCGTACCGCAAGGAGAACATTCTCATCCACGAGTTCGCCCACGCGATCCACCACATGGGGCTGGACACGATCGACAAGGAGTTTGACCGCAAGCTAAAGAAACTTTACGACGAGGCCATGGCGGCCGGGCGTTGGAAAGGAAAATACGCGGCGGGGAATCGGGCCGAGTATTGGGCCGAGGCCGTGCAGTCGTGGTTCGACACCAACCGCCCCCCCGACCACGACCACAACCACGTCGACACCCGCGAGGAACTCGAAGCCTACGACCCGGGTCTCGCCGCACTGGTGGCCGAGACGCTGGGGCCGATCGAGTGGCGTTATCGCATCCCCCGGCTGCGCAAGAAGGCCGAGCACCTCGAAGGCTACGACCGCGACAAGGCACCTCGCTTCGCCTGGTCGGCCGAGTTGATCCGATGGTACAAGGCGTATGAAGCACGCGAGAAGAAGCCGGCGCATCTGGTGCTCCGCGGCGGGAAGATCGTTACCGTCGATCCCGAACTGCCCGAGGCCACGGCGCTGGCCGTGCATGGCGACAAGATCGTGGCCGTCGGCAGCGACGAGGCGATGAAGGAGTGGATCGGCGACGACACGAAGGTTATCGATCTGGGCGGCAAGTTGGCCCTGCCCGGGTTTATCGAAAGCCATGGGCATTTTCTCGCGATGGGGGAATCACTTCGCGGGCTTGATCTATCGGAGGCGCGAACTTGGGACGAAGTGGTCGCCGCCGTCGCCAAAGCGGCCGAGAACACGCCGCCGGGTCAATGGATCGAAGGCCGAGGCTGGCATCAGGCCAAATGGGAGAAGCCGGCGGAGCCCAACGTCAACGGCTATCCGACCCACGAGAAGCTGAGCAACGCCGTGCCCAATCATCCGGTCGTGCTCTACCATGCCAGCGGACACGCCTGCCTCGCCAATGCGGCGGCGATGAAAGCGGCGGGCGTCGATAAGAATACCCCCGATCTGCCGGGTGGGGTGATTCTCCGCGATCGCGACGGCAATCCCACGGGCGTGTTCCTCGAAAGGAGCTCGGGGCTCATCGGCCGTGCGCCGCGGGGAGGCGCCGACGAGTTCGACGAAGCCGTTCGCCTGGCCACCGACGAATGTCTTCGCCACGGAGTGACCACCTTCCAGGACGCCGGTTCGTCCTTGCGAACGATTGCCCGATTCCGAAGATTAGCCGAAGCGGGGAAGCTCGATGTGCGCCTTTGGGTCATGATCCGGGAACCCCCTGCCGTGCTTGCGCGCCATCTGCACGAATTTCCCGTCGTCCGCCTGGGCAATCATCATCTGACGGTTCGCGCCGTCAAGCAATTCATGGACGGGGCGCTGGGTACCCACGGCGCGTGGCTGTTATCGCCCTACGACGATCTGCCGGGCAGCACCGGACAGAGCGTGACGACGCCCGGGGCGCTTCACCGCGTGGCCGAACTGGCCTTGAAGCACGACCTGCAACTGTGCGTTCACGCCATCGGCGATCGGGCCAACCGCGTGACGCTCGACGTGTACGAAAAGGTTCTCGGCCGCCATCCCGAAAAGGAAGACCTTCGCTGGCGCATCGAGCATGCTCAACACCTGCACCCCCGCGATATTCCGCGTTTTGCCGAACTCGGGGTGATCGCCTCGATGCAATCGATCCATTGCACGTCCGACGCCCCGTTTGTCGTACCGCGGTTGGGCCAACAGCGGGCGCGCGCGGGAGCTTATGCGTGGAAGAGCCTGCTCGACTGCGGCGCGACGATCGCCAACGGTACCGACACCCCGGTCGAACCGATCGACCCGATCGCCGGGTTTTGTGCGGCGGTCACTCGCCGATGCGCCGACGGCTCGACGTTCTTTCCCCAGCAGAAGATGACCCGGCAGCAGGCGCTGCAATCCTACACAATCGACGCCGCCCGTGCCGCGTTTCAGGATCGCTTGAAAGGTTCCTTGACCGCCGGCCGGCTTGCCGATATCGTGGTCCTTTCGCACGACATCATGACCGTTCCCGAAGAGGAAATCCTCAATGCCCGCGTCGTCTACACGATCGTCGGCGGGCAAGTCCTTTACGAAAGTGAGACTTCGCAATGAACCTCGCCAAGGCTGTGTGCCGTACGTCCATGACCTCCCTGGCGATCTGCCTGATGCTGGCCGTCTCCTCCCCAGCAACGGCCGATTGGTCGACCTTCCGCGGCGATGCCCGGCACAGTGGCTTCACGCCGACACCGGTGCCAAACGTGTTGGCTCCGGGGAAGGTCATCGACACGTACACCACACCGCAACCGGCCTGGCCGGGTCGCGACACTCGCATGCCGTTGGATCGGGCATATCATACGGTCATCGCCGACGGAACATGTTTCTTCGGCAGTTCGGCCGACTGCGGCATTCACGCCCGGCCGATCGCTCCCGGCGGGGTGCAATGGACGTTCTTCACCGACGCTCCCGTGCGGTTCGCACCGGTCGTGTGGCAAGATCGCGTGTTGGCGGCCAGCGACGACGGGTATCTCTACTGCCTGGCGGCCGCGGACGGCAAGCTGCTCTGGAAATGTCGCGGCGGGCCGGAGGATGACATGCTGCTGGGTAACGGGCGGATGATCTCCCGATGGCCGGCGCGCGGCGGGCCGGTGGTGGTCGACGGCACCGTTTACTTCGCCGCCGGGATCTGGACGGCCGAAGGCATTTTCGTCCGTGCCCTGGACGTCGCCGACGGACGTCTACTCTGGTGCAACGACACGGCCGGGGCCAAGTACATGGCGCAACCACACGGCGGAGCCAACGCCAAGAGCGGTATCTCGGCACAAGGATATCTGACCGTGGTCGGCGACACGCTGCTCGTACCCACCGGACGTGGCGTGCCCGCGGCGTTGAATCGGGCCGACGGCACGTTGCGCTACTTTCATCTGCAGGCCAACCGCGGCTCGGGCGGGTCGGAGATTACCGCGGGCGACGATTTCTTCTTAAACGGCCGCGCCGCGTTTTCCGTGGCCACCGGCGGAGGCCGGGCCGGTGTGCCCGCCGTGCTGCCGAGTCTCGTCGCCATTACGCCCGAGCTATTCGTCGCCTGGATTGGCGGATCCGTCAAGGGATTCGTCTGGAAAGAGACCGAAAAACCCGACCGTCAGGGCAAACCGGTCAAGCTCCGCGCGCTGGCGGAGAAGTGGTCGATGCCGTGTCCCTTTGGCGGAACCTCGCTGATCGTGGCCGGGGGAACGGTCGTTTCGGCGGGCAAAGACACGGCCGGCGGCTCTGGCGTGTGTACCATCGATTTGACAACAAGCAAAGTCGCCTGGTCGGCACCGGTCGACGGTGTGCCTTGGGGTCTATCTGTTGGTGACGGACGGCTGCTGGTCAGTACCGACCAGGGACGCATTCACGTGTTTGCCGCCGAGGGACAGGTTATCCCAGAGGTCGAACCCTTGCCGGCCGATCCCGCGGAGCGTCCCACAAACAAGGCCGTCGAGGAGATTCTTGCCAAGTCGAACGTCACCGAAGGCTATTGTATCGATTTGGGCTGCGGCGACGGCTCGCTTGCCGAGTCCTTGGCCCGGGCCACCGACTTGCACATCCTGGCCATCGACCCCGATCCGAAGAACGTGGCGGCGGCACGGAAGCGGCTTTCCGAAGCCGGCCTTTACGGCACGCGGGTAACGGTCCACCAGGGTGACCCGGCGGCGACCAATTTTCCCAACTACGCCGCCGACCTGGTCGTTTCCGGCCGTTCGCTCACCGAAGACATCCCGGACGCGTGGCTCACCGAAGCCGATCGCGTGCTCCGGCCCTTTGGGGGTGTTCGCATTACGGGCCGTCCGGGCAAGATGACCAAAGTCGTTCGCGGGCCGCTGGAAGGCGCCGGTAACTGGACGCACCAATATTGCGATCCGGCCAACACGGCCTGCTCGACCGACACCCGGGTACGCGGCCCGTTGGGGATGCTCTGGTTTGCCGATTTCGATTTCCAGATGCCCAGCCGTCACGGCCGCGGACCCGCGCCGCTGTTGCTCGACGGGCGGATGTTCATTCAAGGGGTCGACGCGCTACGGGCCGTCGACGCCTACAACGGTCGCCTGCTTTGGGAATATCCCCTGCCGGGTATCCTCAAGGCCTTCGACGGCGAACACCTGATGGGTACCTCCGGCACGGGCGGCAACTACTGCGTCTCGGCCGAGGGACTCTACATTCGCACCGGCGGCACATGCCTGCGGATCGATCCGGCCAGTGGTAAACTGCTGGATAAATTCAACGCTCCGCCGCAACCCGACGGCAAGCCGGGAACTTGGGGGCTGGTCGTTCGTAGCGGCGATCTGCTGCTGGGCACCCTGGCCGATACCGAGCACAAGGTCACTTACCGTTACGGCCGGGGCGACATGAGCACACAGTTTACCGAGTCGATTCTGCTCTTTGCCATGGACGCCACGACGGGTGAACTTCGCTGGACGTATCGGCCCGAGCATTCGATCCGCCACAACGCCGTGGCCGTCGGCTCCGGCCGCGTGTATCTGGTCGACCGCCCGCAGGCCCTGGGTGATCGCGTCAAGGATACCCGCGGCGCCCCGCCGCACCCCGGTGGCACACTGGTCGCGCTGGGGCTGACCGACGGCCAACTCGCGTGGAAGAACGAAGAGAATATCTACGGCACGATGCTCGCACTGAGTGAGCAGCACAAGACGCTCCTGATGTGTTACCAGGATTGGCGGTTCAAGCTGGCCTCCGAAGCGGGCGGGCACATGGCGGCCTTCGATTCGGCTACCGGCACGCGCCGCTGGGACGTCGCGGCCAAGTACGCGACCCGGCCGATCATCAACGGGCAGACCATTTACATGCAGCCCGGCGCGTGGGACCTGCTCACGGGAAAGCCGACCGGTTTCACTTTCGAGCGCTCCTACGGTTGCGGCATTTTGGCCGGCTCGAAGCATTTGCTGACCTACCGCTCGGCCACGCTGGGCTACCACGACTTGACCCGCGACGTGGGCACCGAAAGCTACGGCCCGGTTCGCCCCGGGTGCTGGATCAACACCCTGCCGGCCGGCGGACTCGTGCTCATGCCCGACGCCACCGACCGATGCACGTGCAGTTACCTGATCAAGTCGTCGGTCGCCCTGCAACCGATGGGTTCGAGCGAACAGTAGGTGCAACGTGTGATTCTCGTGACGACGCTTCTGCGTCGTCACGCACGGCCGACGCTTTGCGTCGAAGCACTGAGATATCGCGATACCCGACGCGAGACGCGTAACCCCCCGACGCGAAGCGTCGAACCCTGGCGTTCCTACGCGGAAGCGTAGGAACGAGAGGAAAAGCGTCGAACCCTGGCATTCCTAGGCGGAAGCGTAGGAACGAGAGGAATGTTCTTGACGATGGGTTGCTTCGGTAGTAGTCTGGCTACGATGAACCACGAACCGACAAGCGACGGTGAACCGGCCGGTTCGACCTCGTCCAGTCTGCTGGACCACGTCAAGGCCAATCGGCCCGACGCCTGGCAGCGGCTGGTGCGTTTGTACGGGCCGTTGGTCTATCGGTGGTGCCGAGTGGCCGGATTGCAGGAACAGGACGCCGCCGACGTGGCCCAGGAGGTCTTCCGCGCGGTCGCCACGCGAGTCGCCACGTTCCGCCGCGATCGGCCCGGCGATAGCTTTCGTGGCTGGCTTTGGGGTATCGCTCGCAATAAGGTCGGCGACCATTTTCGCAAGCTCCAGCGCAATCCCCAGGCTCAGGGGGGAACCCAGGCCCAAATGCGACTGGCCGACGTCGCGTTGCCCGAATCGGCCGATGATTTGACCGACGGCGACCGGGCCGGCCGGAAAGCGCTGGAGCAACGAGCCATTGAGCTGATCCGGGCCGGCGTCGAAGACCGCACCTGGCAGGTTTTTCGGCGGCTGGTCGTCGACGGGCAGACGGTGGCCGACGTGGCCGACGAGTTCGGCATGAGCACCAAGGCCGTCTACGAGGCCAAGTACCGCGTCATGCGGCGGGTGCGCGCCGAGTTGGGCGATCTGCTGGACTGACGGGGTTGTGTGTTGCCGCCCTGGCGGTGGGTATTCCGGCCCGTTGGAAAAGAGTGATCCGTGGAGGGTGCCTGGCGGTCGAGCGCAGCGAGCCCCCAGAGCTGCGTTTTC